>QWPJ01000176.1 GCA_003671195.1 Planctomycetota bacterium | reverse complement strand
GGCTTCCAGCCTGTCCGGCTTCAGGATAAAAAGGACGGTTACCATTTGCATCACCGAACCAACGTCATGAAGAAGAGGACAGGCTGGAAGCCTATCCCACGGGAGGAACACACCAAAGCATGACATAGCGGTGGAAGGATTTATTTCCGTGTGTTCGGTGTGTTCTGTGGTTAAGAAAAACCGGATATGTTCCTCGCTCAAAGACGGAACCGGGAACGCCGATGTACCCAGGGCGGCGCTTCGCTTTGCCCTGGGCTATCTCATTTTGCCCCTTTGGGGCGGGGACATCACAACCCCATCGTGTGGGGACTGTCCCCGGTTTCTTGCCGCCGGTTTCTTGCCGCCAGTTTCTTGCCAACGGTTTCTTGCCAATGGTTACAGTAGGTCCGGATCAGCACCCGATGAGCGCGTGTTGAAAAAGCTTCAATAGGCGATGGTTGGAGGGTTGATGGTACAGTCCGATCAGCTCGCGTCCGACGCGAAGCGCGTTGCGATGCCCTGGAAACCAAACCGGCTTGGGAAAATTGACCAGCGGACCATACAGAACCGTCTTCTCGACCCGCTCCAAAAGATACGTGTTGTGGACGTATCCAATCCCACTTTGGGCATCTTCGAGGCTCGCGCCCGGAGCGCCTCCCCACGGGGGAGTCAACAAGCTATAGGCAAGGGCCGACCACTGATTGACACTCACGCAACCGTACCGAAGCGTGCCCAGTGCCTGAGAGATGACCCTTCGTTTTTGCTCTGCAAACTTCTTTGGGAAACTCACCGATGCGCAAAGGGTTCCGGGGAGTCGAAGATTGCAAAAAGCGACCGCTTCGTCCAAAAATTGCGAAGCGGTTTGGCTCGCAAGGGGCGTCTCGACACACACGCATGTGAACGACTCTTCTTCGAATACCAGGGGGTTTTGATCGATCGACTGGGATTCCAGCAAGCGATAGGGCAAGCAGCCTGAATCGTCCGGATCGATGTTCGTCTGGGTGAATCGTCGATAGCGTTCAAGGGCACCGGGGTAGTACGCCGGCCGCTTGGGGATCGATTGCAAACTCTGCTGAAGGAGCCTCAAGAATTCCGTGCGTTGAGGCCAGTTTTGGCAAGTCACAATCACGCGCGTGGCCAAGCAATTGAAGCCCGCGTTGTTGGCGATCGATGCGGCCATATGCATCGCTTGGGACGTCAACTCCTTGGTCGAATAGACACCCGGAACGATGATCCAAGGACTGACATTTCCAAGTTCGCTCGTGACCGGTTTGGTCAGTCTCGGCGTTCCTGCCTTTTTGCGGGAGAGGACCTCTTGAGGATCGTCTCCCCAAACAATACGGTCGTGGGTGTGTGCCGATCCGGTCAAGTGGACATCGTCGACGGCGGGATGATCCACCAAGGCTTGGCCTACCTGAGAGTCACCTTCGATGGCCACGAGCAAGCCTTCTTGAAAAAGTGGTGCAAAGGCTCGTTCAAAAATCGGCTTTAGGTACGCATTGACCGGATTCATCTTGAGGATCACTTGATGGCCACAGACGAGCGATTTGTGGATCGCATCGGAGAAAGGAACCGACGAGACGTTGCCGGCGCCGAGCACCAAGGAGATTTTCGAGACCGAGGTATCCTGCAATTGGCGGTAAAGAGCGTAGTGCCGTTTGCGAGGATCGGTTCGCTCCATGAGGACCGCATCGGCCGAGATGCCACGGAAGATCAGGCGATCCCAAAGCGAAAGGGTTGGAAAAATCGGCAGCAAGGGTTTGCCATGGATCCGACGTTCGTGGTGCAAGGCCTCGGGCTGAGGCAACCTTGTATAGCCATAGAGGAGCAGATCGCTAAAGGATTGCTCGAGGAGTCTGAGCAATCGTACCGCGATCAGAGGTCCGCTCAGAAGTTCCTCGGCCACCACATCGATTCGGTTCGGGCATTGCTTACCGCGTGCCCCGGCATCGATCCAATCATCGACCGTCGGCATGAGCGTCTCGACACAGGACCGGCACAAGTCGATCCGACGTTCGAGGGAAAGACCGTGCTTGCGGACCGGTGCGTCAAGGAGCCGTTGGATCATCGAATCAATCATCTATCGCCCCCTGAATCATTCATCGCCCATTCATGGCCGGTGCAAGCCGCCTCTGTCCATGAGGATACCGATCCCCACTTCGCTAGGGCTCTATAATACACCACAAGAACCGTCGGTATCGAGATGCTTGCCGACCGAGCTGGCCATCACGCAGCAGGGGCGTCTTCGGCCATATCGCGCGCATGGTAGGAGCTTCGGACAAACGGGCCTGAGGCCACTTTGCGAAAGCCCATCGACTTGGCGATTTGACGCAGCTCTTCGAACTCTTCAGGGGGGACATATCGCACGACGGGCAGATAACGGGGTCCGGGCTGAAGGTACTGGCCTAACGTCAGGAAATCGCAATGGTAGCGGCGAAGGTCGGCAAGGCATTCGAGGAGCTCCTCGCGGGTTTCCCCCAAGCCGAGCATCAGCCCGCTTTTGGTCTTGATGGCTGCATTGCGAGCTTTCACGTGCGCGAGCAGTTCCAGCGTCCAGCGGTAGTCGCTTTTGGGACCTCGGACGCGTCGATAGAGCCTCGGAACCGTCTCCATGTTGTGGTTGAAGACCTCAGGGGCAGCGTCGATGACGCGGTCCAATCCGTGTCGGTGTCGGACAAAGTCCGGAGTGAGCACTTCGACGGCCGCGCCGGTCCGTTGGCGAACGGCGATGACGCATCGATAGAAATGCTCCCCACCTCCATCGGGCAGATCGTCCCGAGTCACCGAGGTGATCACCACGTGCTTGAGCCCTAGCCTTGCCGAGGCCTCCGCGAGGCGCTCGGGCTCGTCGTCCTGGAGATTTTCGGGTCGGCCTCGGGCAACGGCGCAGAACCCGCAAGGCCTCGTGCAGACATTCCCGAGGATCATGAACGTAGCGGTCTTTTGCGAGTAGCACTCCATGCGGTTGGGGCATTTGGCATTTTCGCAAACCGTCTCGAGTTTTAGCTCCTTGAGCAATCCCGAGGTGAACTGGTTCCCGTTCCCTTTGGGGACCTCGCGCCGCAGCCAGCTTGGGAGCCTGCGGCTCGGTTCGAACAACTTGCCCGAGCTGGGGATCGTGCCCCCCATCGAGCCGCATCCTCCCATCCGAGCCGAGCCGTCCTGCGGCGAGGCGTTCGGATCCGAGGCCTCCGAGCCAAGGACGGTCCCCGAGCCAAGGATTGGAAGAATCGGCTTGGAGTTGCTGGGGGTCGAGTCGTTCATGGGTTGCAAAAAAAAGGGGTAAGTCCAGAGTTTCGATACTAGGTCTTCAAGGATGTTTTTTCCTCAGAACCTATGCAAAGACATACGCACTGTAGCCGCAAAGAGTCGGATTGCCACCCCTTTTTGCAGAGCGATTAGCAAGCAAAATGGTTGGCCGGGTCGAACCGGCCAAAGCGACGCGAAAAAGAAGTCCCAGAGCTTTGAGAAAATCGGGCTTTAGACCTCGCCATTTTCCTGCGGTTTGACTTACATTAGTAATTCGTTCCCACGCACTTGACGCGATTGACCAGGACTCCGTTGAAATGATCCTCATGAACTTCAATTCCCAAGCGATGGCTTCTGCTTCCCGACGATCCTTCCTGTTTGTTTGGGGCTTGGCAATCGTCAGTTTCCCTATGATCTGGGGACTTTATGGAAACGTCGTCAGGGCCGAGGAGTGCAGTTGTCCATTCTGTTCGGCCGCCTCGCAGACGCTCCGCCAGGAAAGTCTCTCGATGGATGCCGTGGCGATCGCAACCCTCGTGACCGACGGTCGCATCGACATCGACGGCAACGCGACGTTTCTCGTCGAGCGAGTCCTGCGTGGAGAGTCGCTTCTTGAGAAGGGCCAGAAGGTCGAGGCCAATTACTTTGGCCCGGGAAAGACCGAAAAGAAGTTCCTGCTCTTGGGGGTCGATCCACGCAACTTGGTATGGTCCTCCCCCCTGCCCTTATCGGCCGATGCGGAGAAGTACATCGAAGCGCTCCAAAAGCTTCCTGAGGACCCGGTCGCCCGGTTGGAGTTTTTTCAAAAGCATTTCGAGCACCCCGATTCGCTCTTGGCACGCGATAGCTACGACGAGTTCGCGCTTGCGCCTTACGAAGACGTCAAGAAACTCAAGAGCAAGATGGATCACGATCAGCTCATGGAGTGGATCCGCGACCCGGCGATTTCCCCGGATCGCAAAAGACTCTACTACACCATGCTCGGAATCTGCGGGACCAAAGCCGATGCAGTCGAGTTCGAGTCGATGATCCGCAGCAGCGATCCTGACAAACGTGCCGGACTCGATGCGCTCATCGCCTCCTACCTGATGCTCCAAGGCCCCGAGGGACTCGAACTGATCAACCAGCAATTCCTCGCAAATCGAAAAGCCACCTATCCAGACGTCTACGCCTCGGTCATGGCCCTGCGGTTCCACGGAACCGAGGCCGACGCGATCCCCAAAGAATCGATCCTCGTCTCGATGCGGCATCTGCTCTCGGCTCCGGATCTAGCCGACCTGGTCATCCCCGATTTGGCACGCTGGGGCGACTGGAGCCAAATCGACCGATTGTGCGAACTGTTCAAAACGGCAAACGACGACAACTCCTGGGTTCGAGTCCCTGTGGTCAACTACCTCAGAGCCTGCCCACTGCCCGAGGCCAAGGAGCGTTTGGTCGAGCTGGAGAAAATCGACCCCAAGGCCGTCAAACGGGCCGCAACCTTCTTCCCCATCCCGACCCCGGGTGGGCCCAAAAAAGAATCCGAAAAGGATCCCAACCCAGCCGCCAAACCCGGTCAGCCAGTACCCCAGCCTGCATCCTCGTCCTCGTCGTCTTGGACCCCTCGGAAGAAACTCCCAGGTGGACTCGTCGCCTGGAGATCTCAAGCCGGCCTGACCCTCAGCGACGGCCAACTTCAGACCGTCGGAATCTCCGAAATCCGGGGCGCCCAAGACCTATCAGACGGCCAGCGGGTGCCCGAAGCGGTTTTTTTGCTGAACTCACGGATCGTTTTTTCCGTATTAGCTTGCAGTGTCGGGGCCTGTGGCCTTGCGTTGTGGATGATATCGACAGGGACAGATTCCATCGGATAAGCGATTCAAACCGAAGATGAGCACCGCAAGTAGTTCAGCAAGTAGCCCCCAAGTCGCCAGCCCTGCTGTACCGGAGCTCTATTCCGACGAGTACAGTTACACAAGCCTTTCTCGGGCCGCCGTCCTGAGCCTCGTTTTTGGAATCCTAGGACTTCTTAGCTGGTACTCACCCCTGCTGCTATTCCTAAGCCTCCTCGGAGCGATCTTCGCCCTGGTCGCCTTTTCCAATCTCAAGAAATACCCCAACGAACTGAGCGGAAAAAACCTCGCCCGACTCGGTGGCACCGTGAGCCTGTTGATGCTTTTTGCAAGCCCGATCAAGCATACCTACGTCTACTACACCGAGCTTCCTGAGGGATACGAACGCATCTCATTCGCCGCTCTGAAAAGCCCAGTCGGAGCTCCCGATATCCCCCCCGTTACGGCTTTGGAGCTCGACGGAAAGAAAGTATTCCTCAAAGGCTACATCCACCCGACCTCCCTTTCGAGCAATGCAGCCAAGACCTTCATCTTGGTCCCCGACTGGGCCACTTGCTGCTTCGGGCAGCAACCCCCTTTGACCCACATGATCGAAGTCCGTCTTACCGGCGAAGAGTTCGCTTCGAAGTCCCTAAGGCGGCATTCACTTGCCGGCACCCTTTCGGTCCGCACCCGCAAAAAGCCCGTCGACGGCCTCGAAGGGGTCTTCTACGAACTCGAAGCCGATCATTTCCAATAAGCCATGCTGGCATGCTTAATGCAGGCTAATTCAGGCGCCTGAATTTCCAAAAGCTGCTAGAATCTCGCAGAGGTTCAGGCAAGATTCCGCGATACCAAGCGAATAGAGCAGCACTATGAAAACCATACCCCATCTTCTCTCGGCGTGTCTCCTTCTGTCCGGTGCTTCTTGGGCAAACGCCCAAGGACATCTCAGCGCCCCCAAATTGTTCCCCAGCAAGACGTTAGCCTACGTGCGCGTCGACGACACCCGGGACATGAAGGCCAAAATGGAGGCCACCGGGATGGGTAAGATGATGAACGATCCGCAAATCGCCCCGATCCTCGGAACGTTCTACTCGACCTTCGTCGGCCAGCTCCAGGGGATGCAGGACGCCATCGGCCTGAACCTCGACGAACTGCTCTCGATCCCCAACGGCGAATTGGCCGCCGCATTGGTCGCGACCAAAACCGATCCAGCCTTCGTGCTGATGCTCGAAGCCGGCGACGAAATGCCTGCACTGCAAGTCCTCATCGAGCGAGCCGAACAGGCCACCGACTCCGGCGGAGGATTGCTGTCCCAAAAAGAGGTCGGCAAAATCAAGCTTCTGTCCATGGGGCGTTCGGACCGAGAATCGGTCACCTACTTCATCGACTCGGGAGTGATGGTCCTGACCAACCGAGCCGACTACGCCGAACAACTGGCCATGGTCTGGACCGGCAACGGAATCGACCACAAGCCCCTGTCCGATAACCGCGACTTCACAACCATCATGTCCCGATGCGTTGGGACCGAAGGGGAGCGACCCCAAGTCTCCTTCTTCGTCGACCCGCTGGCCATGGTCCGAGAACTGGGCAAAAGCACCAGTGGATCGGTCGCCATCTTGGCAGCCCTAAAGAGCCTCGGAGTCGACGGCATCAAAGGCGTCGGCGGGAGTGCCATCATCGCCCCGAACGAATTCGATTCGATCATCCACGGCCATGTGCTCCTGAATCCGAACCGCCAAGGGATCATGAAGGTCATTCGGCCTAAAGCCGGCCCGACGGAACCCGAACCATGGGTCAGCGATCAAGTCATCAGCTACTTCACCATGAACTGGGACATGGCCAAAACCTTCAATGCCATCGAAGGCATCGTCGATACCTTTGCAGGCGAAGGAACCTTCAACGATCGCTTTGTCAAAGAAGCCGACCGAAACCTAGGGATCAACCTCCGATCCGACATCATCGATGGCTTGAACGATCGCTTGAGCCTCGTGCAAGTCATCGTGCCACCCAAAAAGATCAACAGCCAATCGAACGTCTACTGCATCCACGTCAAGAACGCTTCGCAGATGAAGTCGGAGATCTTGCCCAAGATGTTCGAGAAGCTCAAGAGTGCTGGCGGTCCACCCATGACCTCCAAGCTCTTCGGAGATGCCACCATCTACACCATCGAGTCGCGATCCGAAGAGGCCGTCGAAGGCCGAAGCATCCGCCTACCGCAACCTGCCGTTTGCATCCTCGACGATCAGTTGATCCTAAGCGACTCGCTCCCGGCCCTCGAGGATGTCATCAAGTTCAACTCCAGCGGAGATGGGCTCTTGTCCGAATCGATCGAATTCAAATTGGTCCAAGACAGGATCAAGGCCCAGTTGAAAAATAGCGACATGTCGATCCTGGCCTACCAACGGCCTGAGGAAAGCATGCGGCTGATGTACGATTTGGCCACCGACCCACAGAACATGGACAACCTCGAGCAGTTCGCCCAAAACAACCCCTTTTTCACGGCATTAATTACCGCCGTTCGAAGCAAAAAACTCCCGCCCTTTGAGGTGATCGCCAAGTACCTTGCACCCGGCGGTGCCTTCGTCGTCGACGAAGAAACCGGGCTGCACTACACCGGTTTTTCTATGCGACGCGAGTGATACACTCCGTGGGAATCCGTTCGCGCCTCGCATCGGATTTCCTCGTATTCGTACTCAGCGAAGCGGTACTCAGCGAAGCGGTACTCAGTCCGCCGCGGCGGACGGTACTCGTACTCGATGGCTGTTGGAACTGCGGCGATGCCGAACGTTGATCCAAGCGGTTCGCGGTAACTTGCGGACCAATCGGCTGGATTGCTATACTAAATCAAAGCGAGCACGAGCACGAGTACGAGCACGAGCACGAGTACGAGTACGAGCACGAGCACGAGCAATTTGGTGCGCCGAAGTCGCCGCCGGTGATTTCATGACTTGTTGAGTCGTGGTCTCCGGCGACATCGGTCACCACGGTCGATAGATTTTGAGAATTCTCACGCCCATTCCCCTCCCTTGACAGGTACCTAACGAGCAATGCACAACGAGCCGATGAAAACCGACGATTCGAATTGCCAAGCCTCCAGCCGCCGAGGCTTTCTGACCCTTGCGGCCATCTCCACCGCAGCGATCTCAGGCTCTCTCTCAGGATCTTGGAAAAACGCCCAAGCCCAAGAGCAACCCCAAGCTTCCGCATCGAAGTGGATCACGCCCCCAGAGAAGCGAATTCTCTTGTCGTGCAAACTTTCGATGATCAAAGGGGACATCGATGGAAAACCCATCACCCTCGCTCAACGGCTCGGGCTGGCCAAACAAGCGGGCTTCGATGGGGTCGACTTTGACGAAGCAGGTCGCTTCACCGTCGAAGAAGCGCGCGCAGCGGTCCAAGAATCAGGCGTATTCTGTCACAATGCGATCAACCATGCGCACTGGGACAAACGACTCACCAGCGCCGATCCCGAAGTTCGAGCCGCAGGGGTAGCCAATATCACCCATTGCCTACGCGTTGCACACGCCATCGGCGGAAGCGGCGTACTGATCGTCGTCGGCCGAGGCGATGACGGCACCGAATCCGAGGTCAACCAGCGAGCAAAACAGGAGATCAAGAAACTCCTGCCCCTGGCCGCCTCCTTGGGCCAACCTATCTTGATCGAGAACGTCTGGAACAAACTCCACTACGATCACGATGCACCCCCAGAACAAAGCCCCAACCGATTCATCGACTTCGTCGATAGCTTCAAAAGCCCATGGGTTGGAATGTACTACGACATCGGAAACCACTGGAAGTACGGTCAGCCTCGCGACTGGCTCAACGCCTTCGCTCACCGCGCCGTGAAACTCGACGTCAAAGGCTTCAGCAGAGCCAAAAATAAATTCGTCGATATCACCTCTCCCGAAGACGATGTTCCTTGGGATCAAGTCCGAATGGGACTCGACGACATCGGCTGGAGCGGCTGGACGACAGCCGAAGTCGGCGGCGGGGGAGTCGATCGATTGACGCTCGTCCGAGAGCAAATGCAAAAAGCTTTTGGAGTCTAACAAAGACCCCACGACGGGCAAAAAAGGGACTCGGCTACTTCCCACGCTTTGGGCTGGTCCCGAAGGTCCACATGCCGAGCCCGAGAAACTGAACTGGGACCAGCAGTAGCCAGACCCCCAATCCGAGCCGCTGCGAGGGAATTTCGGTAAACGGAATGCGACCGAGCCTTTGGCGATTGGGGTTCTGAGATCCGTCCAAATTCCCCTCAGGCTCGCTCTGTACCGATGCTTGCGCAGCGGCCAGCAATCCGGCGGTGGTTCCAGGGTCGCCATTCCCAAGCCCATTGGACTCTCCTGCGGAATTCCCAGCTCGGCTGCCGTCGGGAAAGCCCGGTAGCTGCCCCGGTAATTTCCCCGGTAGCTGCCCAAGTAACTGCCCCGGTAGCCCTTGGTTTTGCGTTCCCGAGCGGGCCGATGCCGCAGAATAGGGTGCAGAATAGGGCGCAGAGGACGCCGCAGAGGACGCCGGGGCCAGCTCCGGATCCGACCCAGGAGCACCCCCTGCTACGATCCGGTTGTCGAGCACCGGAAATTTCACGACCCCAAGGGCTGGGAGCAAAAGCGCCAAGCTGCTGGCGGCGCACATGAGAATCAATCCAGTGAATTTCATGATCGATCGGTTCGGGGCAAGGCCGAGACCGCACTAAGGAGATTTCAGATTGGGTTAGAAGATTCCGGATTTCGAGTGTATCGGGATTGGCTCGGCACGGCCAGGGCGATTTGCCCCTGCGGAAAACCGATGGTTTTGGGTAGAATGTCGCGACCATGAAATCAGATCCAAACCACTACATCAACCGTGAACTCAGTTGGTTGAAGTTCAACCAACGCGTTTTGAATCAAGCTCAGTACGCCAAGGTGCCCGTGCTCGAACGGCTCAAGTTCCTGGCGATAACGTCGAGCAACATGGACGAGTTTTTCATGGTTCGAGTCGGCGGTCTGCAATTGCAACAGGCCCAAGGGATCGATGCGCCAGACCCCAGCGGCGCGACGGTCACCGAGCAGCTCGACGCGGTCTATACGAAGGTCAACACGATCATCTCTGACCAATACGAATGCTTCCTGAATTCGATCGAACCGATTTTGCAGCAAGAGGGGATCACCCGGGTCATCTCCGCGAAGGCCAATGCGCTGTGCAGAGAATCTCTGCAGAGGTTCTTCGAGCAAGAAGTCTATCCGGTCCTCTCACCGATGGACCTGGACCCCGATGCTCCCTTCCCGCTCCTGTCGAACTTGGGCTTTTATCTATGCGTCCGTATGGCAAGCGGCGACCAGGACGCACCCCATCGTTTTGCATTCATCCCCATCGGTAAAACACTCTCCCGCTTCGTCAAGCTCCCGGGGGATCGGGGCACCTACAACTATGCGATGCTCGAGGATGTCGTGAGCCACTTCGTCGAGCAGTACTACCCTGGCAAACGGGTCGAGGAATGCATCGCCTTTCGGGTCACTCGCAATGCCGACGTCTCGGTCCGTGAGGACAGCGCCTCGGACCTGATTCTAGGGATGGAGGAGGTCCTGAGCTCCCGCCGATCGGCGGACTTTGTGCGACTGGAAATCGACGCAAACGCCTCCGAAGCGACCTTGAGTTTTCTGATTGAGAAACTCGGGTTGGACCAGCGCGACGTGTTCAAGATCCCTGGCCCGCTAGATCTTTCCGCCCTGATGAGCATCATCGAAATCGATGGATTTCCCACGCTCAGGGATACCGTCTGGCCACCCCAACGCTCCCCTCAGATCGATTCGACCAAATCGATGTTCGAGAACATCGCTGCCCAAGACATCCTCTTGTGCCATCCCTACGAGAGCTTCGAACCAGTCGTCCGCTTGGTCGAAGAAGCCGCCAACGACCCGGACGTTCTGGCCATCAAACAAACCCTCTATCGCACGAGCCGGAAAAGTCCCATTGTCGCTTCCCTCAAACGGGCCGCAGAACTTGGGAAATACGTCACGGTTGTCGTCGAGCTCAAAGCGCGGTTTGACGAAGCGCGAAACATGGTCTGGGCGCGCGAACTCGAACGATCGGGAGTCCAAGTCATCTACGGCGTGCGAGGACTCAAAACCCATGCCAAAGTCTGCATCGTCGTGCGACGAGAAGTCGATGGAATCGTTCGCTACGTTCACTTCGGCACCGGCAATTACAACGAATCGACCTCGCGGATGTACAGCGATATCAGCTACCTGACCTGCAACGAATCCCTTGGCAAAGATGCCTCGGCGTTCTTCAATGCCATTACCGGCTACAGCCAACCGCAGCCCTACGAACTGCTCGAGTCGGCTCCCTTGGGACTCCGCAAAAAACTCATCTCAATGATCGAAGAGGAAACGCAACGAAGGCTCCAAGGCCAAAAAGCTTTTATCTATGCCAAGCTCAATGCGCTGGTCGACCCGGAAATCATCCAAGCCATGTACCGCGCCAGCCGCGCAGGGGTCGTGGTTCGACTCAATATCCGAGGCATCTGCTGCCTGAAACCCGGCGTCGAAGGCTTGAGCGAGAACATCTCGGTCGTGAGCATCGTCGACCGATTCCTCGAACACGCTCGCATCATCCACTTTTGCCATGGCGGCCAAGATGCGGTGTTCATCTCCAGCGCCGACTGGATGCCAAGATCCCTCGACCGACGGATCGAACTGCTAACCCCCATCGAAGACCCAGCGAGCAAACAAAAACTCATCGACATCCTAGCTACCTATTTCCAAGACAACCAAAATGCTTGGAAGCTCACAGCAGATGGGAGCTACGAACGCCTCGAACCCATCCCAGGCCAAAGCCAGCTCAGAGCCCAAAAACAGCTCTATCAATCCTCCGTCAATAGCGTCAAAGCCGCAGAGCTCGCAACACGGAGCAAGTTCGAACCCCACCTGCCCCACCAATAATCAGCTCATCAGCGACTACTGCTTGGCCGCCTCCAAGAGGATGTCGCGAGTGACGCTCTGAATCTTCTCCTGCCTTTTTGCCAACTCCCGAAGCTCTTCCTGCAACCGCGAATCGGTCACCTGCCCGATCAAGTCCTCCCCCTGATTCGACTCGTCGGCCAATCGACCCGTACGGCGATTGACCCGCATCTGCAAGGTCTTGATCAATCGCAACTCGGCGATCTTACCGACGAGCGACTCTTCTTGCTGCTGACCTCCGGAGTCAGAAGGCCCCTGCCTCTGATTCTGCTGCTTTTTCTCGTCACGCTTCTTTTGAACCTCTTGAAGCGACTCGATCATCTCGTCTAAGGCTCCGAGGATCTCATCTTGGATCGATTGGGTGCTGGCCGAGACGTCCGAAGCAACAAGCCGATTGACCACCAACTGCGCATCGGCGATGACCTGCTCTAAAGCCTCAGGAAAAGCTTGGCTCGACCCTTCATCCTTGAGCAACAGCATAGCGCGCTGTCCTTCCATGGCCACTTTGAGCTGTTCGGTCGAGAGCTTGCTCGCCTGAATCTCCAACTGACGGTCCTTGTCCTCACCCGAGAGCTTCTCAAGCTTCTCGGTCGCTTGGCGAATCGTCGTTTCCCATTCCGACATCCGCTTGAGCCGCGTCTCTAAATCCACAAGCGTCCGCTCGATTTCCTCTTCGCGCAACTGCATCAGAATCTTTTCGAGCTCGGCGATCGCTTGCTGCAACTCCTCTTCGGCCTGCTGCTGCTCTTCGATAGCCTCTTTGCGTTTCTCCGCACGAAGATTCTTCTCGGCCTTCTGCATCCGCTCGCGCGCCTTTTGAACCCGCTCCTTGGCCTGCTCTTCTTTGCTCGGGGGCTTATTGGATTTCTCGCCCTGCGTGCTCTTTTCTTGCTTTCCCGACGGATCGGTCGGATCGGACTTCTCTTGCTTTCCCGACGGATCAGACGGATCGGACGGATCAGACGGATCGGTCTTCTCTTGCTTTCCAGACGGATCGGTCGGATCGGTCGGATCAGACGGATCGGTCTTCTCTTGCTTTCCAGACTTGTCGCCCTTGTCGGTCTTGTCGCTCTGTTCGCCCTTCTCTCCCTTCTCTCCCTTGTCGCCCTTGTCGACCTGCTCGCCCTGCTCGCCCTTCTCGCCCTTCTCGCCCTTCTCGCCCTTCTCGCTCTTGTCGCTCTTGTCGCTCTTGTCGCCCTTGTCGCTCAGGTCGTTTTCGGCCGTTTCGAGTTGCTTTTCCAGGTCCTTCTGGTCTTCCGCGGCGCTGTCCTTGTCCTGCCCAGCTTCGGTCCGGCCACGGGTGGCTCGCTGGATATTTTCGATTCGGCGAATATCCTTCAGGACATCTTCGAGCCGCTTGCGTTCATCCTTGATCCTCGAGGAGCGGTTCTCGCTTTGGAGCAACTCAAGCAATTTTTTTAGGTTCTCTCGACTGGCTTCCTGTTCGGGGATGGCCCGAGAGTATTGCCCCTTGGCAAGCAAATCACTCGCTTGGCTCATGCGCTGTTGGGTAGCCATCTGCTTGCTCATCTGAGCCGCTTGCATCAACAGTGCAGCGCGCGTCGGATTCGTTACCCCCTCGAGTTGGCTCATGCGCAAAAACACCTCTTCAAGGTTGGCGTATTGCGTCGCGAGAGCCTTCTGCTCTTTTTGCAGTTCCTCAATCGCACTGTTGGCTTCCTGGCTCTGTACCGTTTGGACGCACAAGCTACCCAGGGCGATCAGAGCCAACAGGGTGGCACGCTGAGCGACTCGACTTAGGGTGAGAGAATTCATGGCCGACTCCGGACGGGTTTGGGTTACTTCAGCAGATCCAAGGTGCTTTTCTTCTGCTCTTGCTTGGTACGATCGAGGGTTTTCGACTGCTGATCGAGCAAGCCTCGGACCCGATCGATGATTTCATTGAGATCTTGGATTTCAATCATGTCCGATAAGATCGCATTGAGAGCTACGATCATTTCATTATTCTGAACGATGGCACTGTCGATCTTGCCGGCGAATTCCTCCGGCGACCATTTGGCCAACGATGTCTCGAACCCTTCGATATCTTGGGCAAAGGGTTTCCACTTCGTATCGATCAGATTCGACAAAGGCGTTTTGATTTTGTCCCCGAGCCGATCGCGTCGGTCCTTGCTGTCGATTCGATTGTTGATCAGTTCTGCGACGAGCAAGGATATTTCGCTCAAGACACCTTTGAGCTCCCCCTCGGACTTGGCCACCTGAGCGGCCGCTTGCTGGGACCGCAAAAGCAAAATCCTGGCCTTGGCCTGTTCCTTCGACTCCTTGGACTCCTGCTCTTGGGCCTGCGGTCGCTCGGCAGATCGGGCCGAGGCGTCCTCCTGGGTCGTCTCTTGGGCCGTCTCTTGCGGAGATCTGTTGTTCTTGTTGGTCAGCACGAGCAGGTCCCGAAGTTGTCCCAGTTCGCTGATGATCTGTTCGAGCCGTCGCCGCATGGCGGCTTCTCGGCGATCGAGCAGAACCAAAAACTGGTCTTGGCTCACGACGCTCAATTGGATTGGGGTCGAACGCCCAACGTGCTCGATCGGCGCTGCATCAGGACTCAGGGGTACATCAAAGTAATCGGTCGCACCGACTGCGAGCCAATACGTCGAGCCGACTGCTGGGGTACTCTGGCCTGCCTCGCGCATGGCTTTGAGATCGATATCCATTTGTCCGATCTGCGATTGGCCGTCCCCTGAGGTTCCCAATTGCAATTCGGATTTCAAGGGTTCCTGCTCATCGATGATGGTCTCGACCCAAGCTTCTTTCAGATCGTAATCGTCTTTGATTTTGCTCCGAATCGGAAGTTTTGCGTTTTCCGTGATCGCTGTGGAGATACCCTCGAGCACCAAATCGATTTCAGGAACGTTGTCAGCCGTCGCTGCGATGACCAAGGGTTGGACGCGCGTGGCGCAAAGTCCTTGGTCGTCCCATAGACGGATCTCGACGAACAGATTTCCAAGCAGGACCGCCGATGGAATCGCGAATTCCGTGACTGGCTTTTCCAGCTCGACGGTAAACTGCGTTGTTGCCTCTTGGGATTCCACTCCACGGACTTGCATCACATCGCATTTGCGGATCGGTTTATTGGCCCTTATCCAAAAGCCGACTTGGGTACCCTGAGGAAGCCGCATGCCGTTTCGGAACTCGAGCCGTTCGTTGCCCCAGGTGGTTTTGGTCGAACGCTGCAGGTAGGTCGGGTATTGGACGTCGACATACGTTGCGACGGCCAAGGGAGCATCGACCGTTTCAAGCACTAAATTCGAGAGCCTCGCATCGCCCCCAACCAGGGAGAACCACAGAGTATCGTTGATGGCCTCTAAGGGTGGGCCATCGAGGATAAAATCGCGTGGATTGGCGTTGGAGTAGCTGAGCATGCTGGCGCGACCTCGATTCCCCGCTCGGTCTTTGTAATGAAAAGCGCACTGATCATAAGGTTCTGAAAGCAGATCCTTGGCGGTGGCTTTCAATCGAACCGAAGAGCCCTTGGGTGCCAAGAGCCGATTCTCTTCGATTCGTACCAAGTACCGTTCGCGGGTCGGCGAATTGGTAAAGGGTGGGACGTCCATCTCAAGTCCCTGCACGCTCAGCGATGTTCGGCGAGGCCAGGGCGCATCGGACAGCCCATAGAGGCGCTTGGCCCAGTGCGAGGCCAGGTCCGGATGCAACATCGCTCCGAGACCCGTCAAGCAGACGACGCCGGCTAGGATCCCGAGCTCGAGCTGAAGCGTCGAGAGTCGGACCAAGGATCGCACATCGATCGACGATATCTTCTCGACAGCTTGCTTTGCAGCAAGCTCGATCATGCCGGGGCGATTCGGATGCTCGATCGCATCGAGATCCTTCGCTTGCAACTTGGCCGTCGGACTGGCGGCTTGGACCGCGGTGACCAACGTGCTTTGAAACTCCGGATAGCGACGTTCGATCGCTAAGGCCAAGGCCGAATCGCTCCAGGAGACGAGCCATCGATTCCAAAAAAAATGGTGTAGAATCCATGCGGCACCGGCGGCGATGATCATGAGCATGATCACCCGAACGATTCGCGGCGACTCGTCCGAACCAAACCGCGTCGGAAGATAATCGATCAACCCAAAGACGAAAAAGGAACCCAGTAACCAAGTCAGCAGGACCACCAGCCCTTGGGTGGCGATGACTCGGCTAATCAATCCTCGGAGTTCCGAGAGTTTGTGTCGGATCGGTGTCGGTAGTTTCCAAGTGCTCGCGTTGTTCATGGGTTCTTATTGTAACAAAAACCGATGAAAAACCTAAGCCGACTCGCCAAGTTCAGGCTTAGTTGACGGGAAAGGAAGATGGGCAATTTGAGCGACAGTTCACAAGAAAACGAGCCTAACCCTTGGGAGTCGACTTGGAGCCAAAGCGACTCGAGTCTCCAACCCCAGATCGCGGATCGGTGCGTCGTTCGTTTCAGCGGTTCGCTGGATCGTTCGGCCATCGCAAAATTCTACGGCTCAAACATGCAGATCGGGTGTGTGATTACACTCGTGCTGATCTCGGCACTGATCTGGGCCACGATCCTATCGGTCGGCTTTGGCGTCTTCGGACTGCTCACCGTACTGATCGCTGTTTTGATCGCCATGTGGTACATCACTGGACGTTATGTGGGCAATAACTACGCCAATCGACTCTACAAACGACGGCCATGGTTGGAGGGACCTGTCCACGGGGTTGTAACAAGCGGCCGCTTGACCGTCTGGCATAACGACCTGTGCCTGCAAACCAACCAAAGGTCCTACTTATCCAACCCCCACAAGGGAATGCTCGTCTATCCAAGTCCAGAAACAGTGCACCCCTTGGCGATGATTCCGAGCACATGCTTTTTCGAGGACCAGTGGTTCGATCTGCACGAGAGCAATAGACACTATCGAACCTTCGAACCGTTGATTTCGCAAACTTCTCCCCCCGATGCGCATTGGTGCATCCTGAGTCCCGAAAGGAGTATGACGCTCAAGCAACGGACCCGAGCCCTGAGCTTCCGACCTAACGGCGGCTTTCTCATCGGCTTTGGGATCTTGGGTTTTTGGCTTGGACTCTCACCTGAGATCTCAGGAACAACCCGCTCGATGGTCGCCTTTCCTGTTCTGACTGTGGTGCTTTTGGGGTGGCTCGCTTCGGAGACGATCCGGTATTCCTGGGCGAGGTTTCAAGCATTCCGCGATTTTTCAGACCCGGAACAAGGAGCTTACCGCAAGTACAATGCAACAAGCCGAAGGCTTAATAAGCCGCTGGATCGATCTGCCGATACATTTCAGAGCCAATGGTTCAATCGCCAAAGCGTGATGATCTCCGACCTGGGGCACTGGGTTCTAGTCCCAGTACAATACCTCCAACGCGTCAGAGTCCGAGACACCTGGATCGAATTCCGTTTCGCCGACGAGGCGGTACTCATGCACCGCGAAGGTTTCGAGAATCAAGACGCTTGGATCAAAGCTTGCCAGGATGCTCTTGCCATCCGACAAGAGCTTGAGACAAATCCTAGACCCCGGCCAAGAGATACTCGACAACGGGAAACCGAGGCTACTTAGGGGTCCTTACCAAGAGGATCAAGTAGGTGTCCTCTTGCAAAATCAACGCGTTGACGAGCTTGCGTGGCTTGGCAGCCTTTCTGGTCTCGATGTCCTTAACCACGCCTGGATTGGACAACTCGAACGAGCCGAACGCCTGAGCGTCAGAAGACTCTTGATAGAACAATCGCTTGGCCAAGTTGGACGAATCCGTCACGCCGTCAAGGTGATCCATCAACTCATAAACGTTCGGGTCGGCTGAGAGATTCAGACGGTAGCTCGGAAAATCCAAGTACTGCTTTTCGACATCGGTCAAAAAGGAGTCGAGACGTTTGGGATTCGATTTGACCAAATAGCAAACCGTCGAACCATCGACTTTCAAAGCAGGGTCGACAACGGGATTCTTGATCACTTTGGATGCGACCAGCGTGTCGAAATCGATCTTGCTCAAAGGGACATCGGCGCTAAAAACAATCTCGTACTTCTCGAGCAACTGCGAGAGCATCCCATCTTGCTCCGCTAGCGGATCGACCTCGATCTCGGCGATCAAAATGTACTTCGCACCCGCGACAGACTTGTTTTGCTCCACCACAGGAACACTGACGACAGACGGGGATTTCGATCCTGAATTCAGTCCATTCCCGAGAGGTTCCGTTGCAGGCAATTGCATCTTCGACGGCTCGGTCTCAGGAGAGCCAGCAAGCGATCGGTCAGGAACAAAATTCTCTTGATGCGTCGGCTCGTTGGGCACATCCAAGGGCATCACCGAGACGACCGAGTCGGGTTGGCTCGGGTCGGTCGGTCCGCTCCGTGGCAGCGCCAAAAACAACACGCACAAGGCCGCGACAACGGCAAGCGACGGCAGCCAGACTCGAACCAGTCGGCCTCGAATCGTTTCAGGCTCCTGCTGGGGTTCCTCGTGCGAACCCATTAGCCCCCTGACAATCGCCTTTTGACGGCGTCCGACAGGGTGAATGTCCAATGCCTCTGGAACCGGTCTTTGTACTTTGGAATAGGTCTCGCTCCATGAAGATTCGGAATCCTCCAAAGGCTCCTGACCCTCCGGTTCCCTGGCGTTGGGAGCCCCGGGCAAGACCCAAGCCGGGGGAGCGTCCAACTGGGCGGCCTGCCGCTGCGCAGCCTGAACGACTCGCTTGGAAAAATCTGCGCCGAGGCGGCCGACACTTCGGCCTCGCAAAAGCGAGCGGCGAAGTTCCGCCATTTGCTCGAGCAACTCAGCGATCGACGGATCGTTTTGCATGGCGAGTTCGAGCTGACGTTGCTCCTGTTCGGTCAGGGCACCATCGAGCATTCCGCTCAGCCATTCTTCAATTTGGTGGGGATCTGGAGGCATCATGATTGTGGGTGACGAAGTTTCCTATCACCTCTCGGAGAACCGAGCAGCCCAATAAGTTCCGGTCGTAAACCGTAGAATATCGGTGCGGAAAGCTCAGAGAAACGCAATTCCATGGAATTCTAAGCCTTTTAGAAGTTTTTTTCTTCCCAAATCCCGTGCCCAACCAACGTTTTTTCCACAGACTCCGACCACCCCCGGTTGGCCGCCGGAGAGGCGGGACTCGGGTGCAGAATTCTCAGGATTCTAGCGGTTGTGCCGGCCCGTTTGGCCACCCGGACAAAACATTGCTCTGCAAATTGACCGACTCCCACCAACGTTTCGGGCCGCAGGATCCGAATCAACCGCTCCAAATGCTCGTCGCAATACCCCGACATCTGCTCGGTCTGACCGGCGGGCAACTTGTCAGGCGTCAAATTCCTAGCTCCCGAGTCCATAAAGACCAAAGGACAGTAATTGACCACGAAATGCTCGGCAAAAAAGGACTCCGGACTCCCGAATCGCTCCTGAAACAGTCCCCACATCCTCCTGCCAGAAACCTCCGATCGGGTGCAAGCAAAACCCTGAATCGGTCGCTTCGGATGCTCCAGAGGTGGCTTGCCTATCGTCCCCTTGATCTTCAAAAAACCGCGTACCGCCTCGATCTCCCCAAACGGGACCCCCGTTTGAGCCATCCCCCATGGGCCGGGATTCATCCCTAAAAACAAGACTTTTTTCGGACCCCTGGCATACATCTGCAAATAGGACCGATGCGCCTCCCACGCATACTCAAGCGGATTGTAAACCGTGTGCACCGGTTCGCTAAACTCCAGCCCCCCGAGCCTTTGCGTTAAATTCTCCGCCGCTTCGATCACCGCATCCGATGTTTTGGTCAATCCATGCTCCTTCGAACCCATTGCTCCTTCGAACCTCTTGCCTCCCTCAGGACGCTCCAACACGACACCCAACAAGTACGCTTGCAGGCAAAACCCCTTTTCGCCTAAATAACTCAGGCTACCTTAGGCCCGACGAGCAACCGAACCGAACCCTCAGCCCATGCTAGCAAATTAAACCTACCGCTGGCAACCAGCACACCGGGTTTTCCTTTTCCAACACCGAATCCTATATTGTTTCCCGGAATGGCTCGATTCACTCGGTCCGTTCACCAGCCGTTTCCTCTCCTGACGAGATTCCTTTTATGGTTTGGACGATCCTTCAAGTCAGCTTTCGACGATTGAAAAACAATCGCTCGGAATTGCTACTGACTTTCCTCGTCCCGATCCTTTTTTTCAGCATCTTCGCTCTGATCTTCGGGTCCCGAGGCACCTCGGGGACCTCGATCCCAAAAATCAAGATCGCGCTTTCGGACCAAAATCCCTCGGATGTCTCGCGACGCGCGATCGAACTGTTGCGAGAACAGACCTCGCTACGGATCACCGATGCCCACACGGCGCTTCTCCATGCCGACTCGGTCGAACACGAATTGGCTCGACTCGTCGAACCGAGCCTAGCCGAGGACCTAGTCCGACGCGGCTCGGTCTCGGCTGCCGTCGTCTTCTCCTCGCCGACGGCCCAAAGCTCCTTCCCGACAATCCAACTGCTCGCGGATTCCTACGATCAAGTCTCCGGGCAGGTCCTCTCGGCATTGGTCCAAAAATCGGTCATGACGGCCTTTGCAGAAGAGCAGCGCAAGCAAGTCCCCGCTGGCCCAATACGGTCGGTTGCCTTTGCACCCGCGAGCAATCCTTTTCCATCGACCGAACTTCCGACGATCCAGAGTGTCGATATTCTTGGAAGCAAGAAAACCAACCCGGTCATCGCAATGTATGCGGCTGGGATTGCGGTGATGTTCCTGCTTTTCTCGGCCACGACAGCCAGCGGCTCGTTGCTCGAGGAACGCGAAAACTCCACCCTCGATCGATTGCTCTGCAGTCGACTGAGCATGGACCAATTGCTGCTGGGAAAGTGGGCGTATTTGACCATCGTTGGAATGGTCCAAATGGTCTTCATGTTCTCCTGGGGTGCCTTGGTCTTCGGTATCGATCTTTTCAATCACCTCGAAGGATTCTTTGCGATGACTCTCGTAACGGCAGGCGCCTCGTCGAGCTTCGCGCTGCTCTTGGCCTCCATGTGCAAATCCCGAACGCAATTGAGTTGGATTTCGACGATCGTGATCCTGAGCATGTCGGCCCTGGGCGGGAGTATGGTCCCTCGCTACTTGATGAGCGAGTCGATGCAACGCGCCGGGATGCTGACCTTCAACGCCTGGGCCTTGGAAGGTTACAACAAGATCTTCTGGCGCGATTTGCAACTCCATGACATCGAACTCGAACTCGGCGTCCTGACCCTGTGCGGCTTTTGCTTCATCGTCGGCGCTAGGCTCTTTGCTATCCGCTGGGAACGCTCATGAGCTTGATGTCCCAGGCTCCCTTGGACCCTAACCGCCTTCTTCGCCACGATGCGACCCGACTGACTCGCCAATGGGCAAGGCTCCAACGCGTCGATCCTAACCGCTTGTCACTCGATACGCAGCGATGGCAATCGGCCCTCGATGCGGCCTACAACCGATTCGAAAAACGAATCCAAACGTCCTATTCGATCGACTACGACCCAGACCTGCCGATCTACAACCACCGCGAGGAAATTCTCGAACTCCTCGCCAACCGCCAAACCCTCATCGTCTGCGGCGAAACCGGTTCGGGCAAAAGTACCCAACTACCCAAACTCTGTCTCCAAGCCGGATTGTTTCGCCACGGTTGGATCGGACACACCCAACCGCGACGCTTGGCCGCAAGGTCCATCGCCAATCGCTTGGCCGAAGAACTCGATACCCAACTCGGACAAGTCGTCGGCTTTAAAATCCGCTTCCAAGACCGTACCGAAGAGTCCTCGCTGGTCAAGCTCATGACCGACGGAATCCTGCTGGCCGAAATCCAACGCGACCCGCTCCTGGAAGCTTATGATTGCATCATCGTCGACGAAGCCCACGAGCGATCGATCCAAATCGATATGCTCATGGCCTATCTGGCCGACCTTGTCCACCGACGACCCGAACTGCGCCTGATCATCACCAGTGCGACGATCGATGCAGAAAGATTCTCCGAACACTTTCACGACTCGCTCGGACCGGCCCCAATCCTTTCGATCCAAGGCCGCAGCTACCCCGTCGAGGTCCGCTACCGCGGCATCCAAAGCCTTGCCGATGCACCGTCGGTCGAATCAGACCACTCGCTCCTAGAACGACTCTGCAGCGCCGTCGATGAACTCTTCAGCGAAGGACGCGGAGATATCCTCGCCTTTTTCCCCACCGAACGGGATATACGCGATGCGAGCAAACGACTCCGCGGTCACTTGACCCAACGCGGCCTGCACGACTCGGTCGAGGTGCTCCCGCTCTACGCTCGACTCACCGAAGCCGAACAGCAACGGATCTTCCAACCCCATCGCCAAACCCGAATCGTACTTGCGACCAACGTCGCGGAATCCTCGCTGACCGTCCCGGGCATCCGCTATGTGATCGATACCGGTACTGCAAGAGTCTCTCGCTATGCTCCCCGAAGCCGAGTCCAACGATTGCCCATCGAACCGATCTGCCAAGCTTCAGCCAACCAACGCAGCGGTCGATGCGGTCGATTGGGACCTGGCATCGCAATCCGTTTGTTCGACGAACAAGACTACCACTCACGCAACGGTTTCGCACAACCCGAAATCATGCGATGCGATCTGGCCGCAACCATCCTGCACGCTAAGTCCCTGAAGATCGATGACATCGAATCGCTCGCCTGGCTCGACCCACCACGCCCCGATAGCACCCGCGAAGGTCTTCAAACCCTCCGCGAAATCGAAGCCATCGATCAAGACGGAAGCCTCACGCAGATCGGACGCACCCTGGCAAACTGGCCCGTCTCGCCTCGCACCGGTCGGATGCTCCTGGCTGCCCACGACAACGGCTGCCTCCACGAAATGCTCATCATCGCCTCGGCCCTTGAAACCCAAGACCCACGCGTTCGCCCACCCGAATTCCAACAAGCCGCAGATGCCGCCCACCTGCGATTCCGCGATCCCCAAAGCGATTTCATGACGCTCCTGCGGATCTGGGATTTCTACCAAAACCTCCGCGAAAAACTCGGTCGAAGCCGACTGGAAAAAGCCTGCCGCGATGCCTTCCTGTCCATGACCCGCCTCCGAGAATGGGGAGACATCCACCGACAACTCATGGAACAGTGCCGAGAAGCCGGCCTGTCGATCCAATCCCGACGCATCCCCATCGGCGATCCAGATGCGACTCCAACAAACGCCTCCCAAAACCCCTCGACTCCCCGCGATCGATTCGCCGACGGATACGCAGAGCTCCATCAAGCCATCCTCGCAGGACTCCCCTCCGGTGTGGCCATGCTCGACGACAAAGGGAAATACCGAGGGGGCTCGAACATGGAACTGCTCCTGTGGCCAGGATCGTGCCTCAAAGGCTCCAACGCCAAATGGATCGTCTGCTCGGAAATCGTCGAAACCCACGACCGCTTCGCGCGGACCAACGCTCGCATCGATCCGGTCTGGATCGAAAAAGTCCTCGGACACTGCCTGAAGTACTCCTACGATGAACCCCACTTCAGCCGCAAACAAGGCTCGGCAATGGTCATGCGACGCGGCTCGCTACTCGGACTCCCTGCCGTCAATCGTCACCCCGTACCCCTGGCTCCCCTAGACCCTAAACTCGCTCGCGATCTGCTCATCGAACACGGCCTAGCAGAAGTGCAACTCGAATCGCGCGCCAAATTCTGGAGCCATAACCAGTCGTTCCTCGATCAAATCCAACGCATCGGCGATAAAACCCGACGCAGAGATTGCGTCGTGGATTCCTTCGCCCTACTGAACTTCTACCGCAATTGCATCCCCGAACATGTCGTCGATCGGGTGTCCCTGGAGCAATGGGACAAAACCCTCAAAGATACCAAGGCTCCGCCGTTCCTCTCGCTCGATTCTCTCGACCTGCAACTCGATCCAAGGTCGATGGCCAAGGACTTCCCCGACCAACTCGAAGTAGGTCCTACAAGCCGACTGCCACTCTCCTACCGCTTCGAACCCGGCTCCGAACTCGATGGTGTGACCCTTGAAGTCCCCGAGTCGTTCGTCGAACAACTCCACCAAGAAAAACTCGAATGGCTCGTCCCAGGACTCCTCGAGGAAAAACTCGCTGCACTCCTGAAATCACTCCCCAAACCCCTGCGACGCCAACTCGTCCCCATCCCCGATACCGTCAAATCCCTGCTCCCTAAAATGCTCGATGCGGCCGCCCGCTCCGAACCGTTCTGGAGAAGCTTGTGCGATCTATGCTCGAAACACATCGGACAACCGGTTCAACGCGCCGACTTCAACCCCTCCTCGCTCCCCGAACATCTGCGGTTTCGTATCGAACTCAAAGATACCAAAGGCAACAATTTGGCCGTCACTCGCGAATGGACAACCATCCAACAAACCGCCCAAGTGCAACTCGAGTCGAAACCCAAAGCCGATCGGCCTGCAAACGCCCCCGCAACCAACTACCCCTGGCAACGCTCCCACATGCAAGCTTGGGATATACCCGAACTCCCCAAAAAAATCATCGAACTCATCGGCGGTGTTCGCATGGAACGCTACCCGAGCCTCCTTTGGAACGATGCGAAAGTCTCAACGACCATCTACGACCTCCCCCATCTTGCCGAACAACAACTTCGCGAAACCATGGTCCGATCGCTGGCCATCCAAGAACGACGCGAACTCAAAAGCCAAATCCAATTCTTACCCAAATGGACCCAATGCACCCTCTGGCTCTCGGATCGCTTCGATGCGAATAAACTCACCGACTTCGTCGCCCAACTGATGGTTCGCTTGGCTCTCGTCGAAACCAATTGGATCAAAGACTTCGGCCGATTCGAACCCTGCCCACGCACCCTGCTCGACTGGGAAGCACGCCGGGCCGGAAAGGTACAAAAGATCGGAGCCGCAACGGTCGAACTGGCTCGCTGGTTGCCAAAATTCGCAGAAGCCTACCAACAAATACGACGCCTCAAGGAAAGCTTGCCCAAACCCCTCTGGGAACAATCCTCCTCCCTTCGCGCTCAACTCGATGGACTCATGGACCCTGCCCACGCTATGCACACCCCATGGCTGTTCGTCAAAGATATCCCACGCTTCCTCAACGCCTTGGCCCTGCGCATCGAAAAACTTCGCACCTCGGGCCACCCCAAAGACCAACAATCCGATCTGGCTCCGGCCGAAGCCTCCAAAGATTACTCAAAACGAATCGCGGAACTCGAAAACCAACTCGCCGTCGCCAAACACAAACTCCATTGGTACCCCGACGGCACTCTCCTGGATTACCGCTGGATGATCGAAGAATTCCGCGTCTCGATCCATGCCCAAAAACTCGGCACCCGAATGAGCGTCTCACCCAAACGCATCGAAAAACTCCAAGAACAACTCCGCACCGAATCGACCTCCGGCTAACCCTTGCTCAACACCCCGCCATCGGTCCTTCGATAGCCCCAATGCTGTCACTTCTCTTGACCCGGCACCCCTAACCGGAAAACCCACCCCAATCGACCAATTTTAACGAATCGTCGCGGTCGACCGAGTCGATATAGATTTTCACGCCCAAGGTCCGTACAGTCGGAATCCTCCAAACCAAGGTGTCCCCCGAACGGAATGAAAAAGGACCCACCATGAACCCACGACAACCTACCAAAACACCCAGAAATCTGCGGCGGCACGAAACTCCATCGAGCCTCCCCCCTGTCCTTTTTTCACTCCCGAATCTCTCCGATTCGACCCTCGCGACTCCCGTTGCGCCACAACCCGACCCCATCGCAACGGTCTCGACGCGATTGCCTCTGGTCTCGCCACCGAACGATCCGACCCACTCGCGCCGAGACGAACGCCAAAAAGAAAAATCGGCCAGCTTGCTCAACGCCGCTATCGGATTCCTAGCGCTGGCACTCATGCTCATCGGTGCGAAACTCTACTCGGATCGAGCTTCCGAATCCTCGCGCGCTGCCCATCGCACAAGCCAAATCAACAACGCGGAAAACCCTCTCTCCACTCCCCCGCAAACAGATTCCTCATTCCACGCCATCCCCGAGCGAGGCATCCCCGAGCAAGGCATCTCCGAGCGAGGCATCTCCGAGCGAGGCATCATCTCCAATGGGGGACCACAACGCGCCTCCTACCAAGTCCCCCTAATCCCCCAACCGAACCGCTCCGTCTCCGAAGCCGAACCCTCCAAGCCCCAGGCCGACCCCAGCGATAAGGCCACTCTGGAGATCTCCGAACCGCTAAGCTACCAAACGGAAGGAGCTCAAGGCCAAATCCAACAAGCCCAGTTCCAGGCCGAAGCACTGCCTCAAGTCCCACTGCCCGTTGCTTTGTTGCCTGTTGCCTCGTTGCCTGTTGCCTCGTTGCCTGTTGCTTCACTGCCAAACGGGCCGGCTCTCGGATCGACTCTCGGGCCGGGGGCGGCCCCCAAAACGGCCATCCCACCGGCCAGCCCACCGGCGGCCTTCACCCCTAGCGTCCCAAACACGATCCCGGCCGCTTCACTCAACACCAGGGATATGATCCGATTGCGACAAGGCAAACCGGTCGAAATGACCAACCGAGAACCCGGCTCACCTTCATCGGTTCAACTCAGCGGAGAGACCTATCCTCCCGTTCGCCAAAAGTACGAACCACTGAGCTTGCCTCAGCCCCAAACGCTTCCAACCAACAACTACAACGCCAAAAGCTACAACACCAATAGCTACAACACCAATAGCTACAACGGCGATTTTCTCCCGAGCAGACCGACCTCGATGGAGATCCCCACTCCACCCACACCGTACCAACCCATCGGCACTGAGCCGACGCAATGACAAACCTCGTTGATCCATCCCCCCGTCTATCCTTGTTCCTTGGCCCACCACAGGAAGAGTCACTATGAGTCAAACACCGGTCTCGTTTCTTGGCACCTGGGACAGCGAAACGGCTTTGCCGACCCAAAACGTCCGAAAGCGGCTTGAACAATCCCCCGCGCCGATGGAACCTTGGGATTCCCCCGAGCCGATCTGCCCGTGCTGGGAAGTCGACGCGTTCTGCTGGCCCGAGGTCGTTTTGAAACTCCAAGAAGTCAACTCCGAGTCGATGCGACGAGTGAGCCAACACTTGGCAACCTCCAATCGCGCAGGCCTAAAAACACTCGCTGTCACCAGCGGCGAACGAGGCGTCGGTCGATCGACCGTCTCGATGCATCTGGCAAGAGCCGCCTCCCAAGCCGGTTTGAAGGTCGCCTTGGTCGACGCCGATCTGCAGCACCCAAGCTTGATCGACCAACTCCAAATCGATGCCCCCAACTCCTGGCACCAGTGCATCATCGAAAAGCTTTCGATGGACGAAGCGGCTGTCTGCTCGATCGAAGAGAAGATAACGATCTTTCCTCTGACCGAACCGCAACCGCTGAGCCTCCTGAAGTCCGAGGGACCTCGGATGGCCAAGTTCGTTCAGCGGCTGGCCAAGGACTTTGACCTAGTGATTCTCGACTCCTGCGTGCTGACGAAAGAATCTCAATCGCTCGTCGGTTACCAAACCCCCGAATCGCTCCACGCAGCGATCGTTGTCGTCGACGCCGAACTCAGCGCCAACGAACTTCTGGAAAATGCTTGCTCTGCCCTCAGAGCCTTGGGGATCCACTCGGTGGGCGTCGTGGAGAACTTCAGACCCTAGGGGATCGATCCGGACTTAGAAATCAGGACGACGTGGACGCTCAGGTCCACCGAAGCCCGGACCGCCAGGGCCACCAGGGCCGCCAGGGCCACCAAAGCCAGGGCCACCAGGGCCGGGTGGGCCGCCACCAGGACTACCAGGTCCACCGAATCCGGGTCCACCGAATCCAGGGCCGCCAAAACCAGGACCGCCAGGTCCACCGAAGCCTGGGCCGCCAGGGCCTGGCATGCTTCGAGCAAATTCCATCAGCTCGTCGCGATTGAGCTTGCCATCGCCATCACGATCGAATTCCATGGCCCGCTCTACGAGTCGTTCGGGATTCGGACCCCTCATTCCCTCTCTGCCAGGTCCTTCTCTGCCAGGTCCTTCGCCGCGTGGGCCTTCTCTGCCTGGGCCTTCTCTGCCTGGGCCTTCTCTGCCTGGGCCTTCGCCGCGTGGGCCGTCCGGTGGGCCGTCCGGTGGGCCTCCCTCGGGCCTGCGCCCTTCGCCCCGTGGGCCTTCTCTGCCTGGACCTTCTCTGCCTGGGCCTTCGCCGCGTGGGCCGTCCGATGGGCCTCCCTCAGGCCTGCGCCCTTCGCCCCGTGGGCCTTCTCTGCCTGGACCATCACCGCGTGGGCCTTCGCCGCGTGGGCCGTCCGATGGGCCTCCCTCAGGCCTGCGCCCTTCGCCCCGTGGACCTTCACCGCGTGGGCCATCCGGTGGGCCTCCCTCGGGCCTGCGCCCTTCGCCCCGTGGGCCTTCTCTGCCTGGGCCTTCGCCGCGTGGGCCGTCTGGTGGACCACCCTCAGGCCGCCTGGCCTCTCGCGGGCCACCAGGGCCGCCTGGGCCACCTGGGCCACCTGGGCCACCGCGACCTTGGACTCCAAAACGTGGTGATTCTTGAGCAAACGCCATCAACTCCTGGCGATCGAGCTTGCCATCGGAATCCTTATCAAAACGCATCACCATGTTCACAAAGTCCTCGGGACTCGGACGATTCCCACCACCAAACCCAGGACCCCGCTCAGGGGGTGGACCCGGTCTTGGACCCTCTTGTGGACCCGGCCTGTCGGGAGGCTGCGCAAGCCCCGAACCAGTCGCTGCGCCGAAGAGGGCAGCTACCATCAAAAATTTTCTCATGATGCGGTTTTTCCTTAGAAAAGAGAAGTTATCAACCTGAGCGTTATTTTTCGGGACGGACACAATAGAGCTTCGAGTCGGACCTAAGGTACAACTCGCCCCGATCGACTGCCGGGGTCGCATTGAACATGCTCTTGTCACTCTCAAATCGATTCTGACTGACGACAGCCAACTCGGCGCTTTGCGTTGCGACGATCAAACCGTCAAAACGTGTCTGAAAATACAAATGATCACCGATCGATACGGCCGATGCGTACACGGGTCGGTCCCTCGAGGTGATGTTCGAGACCCGGCTGCGCTGAATCAATTCGCCGCTCTTGGCAGAACTCGCATAAAAAGTCCCCTTGTCGTCGATCCAATAAAGCTTGTCGTCAACCATCACCGGTGTGGATACATACGAAGAATTTCGACTGGTCCAGACCGTATGCGTTTTGGTCACATCTCCGGTTCCCCCAACGCGCACGGCCATCGACCCACTGGATCGATAACCACCAAAGGCGATGACCGTATCGCCATCGAGCAACAAACTCGGAGAAAGATTCCCCGTCAAGGATGTCTCTGCAAACCACAAGAGTTTGCCGGTCGTTGGGCTCAAGCCCCAAATCTCACCAGGTACGGCGATGACCAAATCGGTCCGCTGCTCATCGACCTTCGCCAAAATCGGGGTCCCATAAGCCAGCTCGAGGGCCGATCCGGTAGCCTTCCAAACTTCCTGACCATCGGACGCTCTGAGCGCTCGGATAGTCTGGCTCTCCTCCGAGGCGTTGACGATCACAAGGTCCTTATAAAGGATCAAACTCGAAGCTGTTCCCCATCCTCGATTCCCCGATTCGGTACCGACGCTCGTGTGCCAAAGCTTGTTCCCCTCAAGGTCGAAGCCGAAAACTCCGGACTTGCCAAGAAAGGCAAAGACCCGTTTTCCATCCGTCACCGGAGTATTCGTCGCATAGCCGTGCTCGGGTACTCCCATCCCTTGATAGCGATCCTCGGGTTGTACCCCGTCTTCGGTGTGCTTCCAAACCACGCTGCCATTCTCGCGATTGATGCACACCAAAAGCCGTTTGAGATTGCTCGTATCGGCTTGACGCCCTTGGGGCTCGATGCCAGCGTAACAAGTCACAAAAACAAACCGATCGGTCAACACAGGACTCGAGGAACCAGGTCCCGGAAGGCTCGTCGACCATTTAAGGTTCTGCGTTTCGGACCAAGCCGTCGGGATCGTCGCATCGGAGCTAACGCCCGAGCCATTGGGGCCTCGGAAACGCGACCAAGCTAACGCGTCGGGCTCGATCCAATCGACCTCGGCATCCACGCCGGGACTCGCCGCAGAATCGCGCTGCTCGGGTCCAGGAGCCGAAGCAACCTCCATGGATGCTGTGGTCAATTCGGGGCGAATGGACCCTCGAGCATTCCGAGCACCTAGCCCCGAAGCTTGGAATAACATCCCCAAAAGCCCCACACCCAAAACAACCAGCGAGAAGATAAGCCACCCTAGTCGCCTGCGTCGGCGAACTTCCTGAATCGTATTGGCAAGGCTCTTGGAGTCGATCGTCGATGAGGGATTCATGCCGTTTGGGTTCCTAAGGTTTCTTATGGCCGTACCAAGAACCAACCCGCCTGGGGGTACAAAGTTTCAGTCTAGACTTAGAAAAGTCGATAATCTACGTAAGTCCCAATAGATTTCGAGCTTGAAATCTCCCAGTGACCCTGGAACAAACCCAGGCAAAAGACACAACAAATTCAGGATGATTCGAAGGTTCAAGGATCCAACTTCATGACGAACGATCATACCAGTTTTGGACGTCGAAAAAAAATCCTCTCTAAGCTGACGCTTTGGCTAGCATTGGCTTGCCCAATCCACGGCTCGGTCGTTTTCGGACAGGAAAACACCCGAAACGGGGCCGTCTTAGGTGGACTCGCCGGAGCGGTCGTCGGGGGTGTCGTCGGACACAACCATAAAGACCAAACCGCCGAAGGAGCCTTGATCGGCGGTGCCGTCGGTGCCGTCGCAGGCGGATTGGTCGGAAACCAACGCGATCGCTATGAGCGACAACGTGAGGCCTACGAGCGACAACGTCAAGCTTACGAACGACAACGCCAACAGTTCTATCAGCAACAGACCTACGCCCAACCCTACGGATACGTCGGCCAACCGACTGTGATCGTCGGAACCCCGGCGGTCGTGCCTCGCGGTGTCCCTCAACGCCTCGCCCCGGTGCGTCGCCCCGTAAGCACCGACGAGGTCGTCCACATGGTCCGCAGCGGCGTGAGCGAGAATGTCATCGTCGCCCAACTCCAAACCAACGGAGTCGTGACACGACCCGATGTCAACGAAGTGATCCGACTGAGCCAAGAAGGGGTCAGCGAGTATGTCATCACGGCCATGCAGACCGTCGATGTCGTCCCCATCACAGGCCCCTACAACAGCACCCCGTCGCGATCGGCAATTCCGGCCTCCTCGCGAATGACCACCCACCGGGTACCCACAAGCTCCGGTGGCCATATCCCGAACACCTCGAGCCGCAGCGTTCCCTACAACTCCCCAACTTACGCCACACCAACTTACAGCAATCCACCCAGCAGCGGTGCCTGGAATACCACCCCTAGATTTGCCCCCCCACCTCTCTTGGAACGCCGGGGCTACTGAGAAACGAGATGCACGTGCTCTGTAGCTGCTAGTTACGCCTCCGCCGGGCAAGCCCGACGGTAGGCTTACTCAGCCCCCATCGGGCCCTTCTTGGCCTCCGTCGGCTTTATGCCGGCGGGGCCAAGACTCTTGAGCTACATAGGCCGCATTGCAGGTCTGTTTTTTTCTCCGCCGCAAGGCGGCACACGAGAAGAAAAGGGCCGGATCGCAAGAACGCCCCGACGAAATCCGATGCGATGCACGATCAAGCGCCCTTGAGGATCTCGCGTACGACGTTCCCGTGCACATCGGTCAATCGGAACTGGCGCCCCTGATAGCGGAACGTCAGTCGCTCGTGATCGATCCCGCAAAGATGCATGATGGTCGCTTGGATGTCGTGCACATGCACCGGCTTGTCGGTGATGTTCCAACCGAAATCGTCGGTCGAACCGACGACATGGCCACCGCGCACTCCGCCGCCGGCCATCCACCAAGTGAACGCTTTTCCGAAATGGTCTCGGCCATTGGGCTTGTTAGGATCGCCTTGACCAAACGGCGTTCGTCCAAATTCCGCAGCCCAGACCACCAGCGTATCGTCGAGCAGACCTCGTTCCTTGAGGTCTTGAACCAGAGCCGCTGCGGGTCCCTCGGTGTCCTTGCACTGATCGGCCAATTGCGTGTAGAGATTGCTGTGCTGATCCCAACCGGCATGCATGAGCTGAACGAACCGGGTCCCTCGCTCGAGAAGCCTGCGGGCGATCAAGCAGTTGTTCGCAAAAGTCCCTTTGTTCAACGCATCGGATCCGTAGCGTTCGATTGTCGCGGCCGATTCGTTGGAAAAGTCCAAGAGTTCCGGCACGCTCGATTGCATCCTGTAGGCCATTTCGTACTGAGCGATCCGGGTATCGATTTCCGGGTCGCCGTAATCCTCAAGATGCATCGCGTTTAACTCCGAGAGATCATCGAGCATCGCGCGGCGAGCTTCGCGAGAAAGACCCGAGGGGTTGGTCAGGTAAGGGACCGGGTCTCCGGTGTTTCGGAACCGGACCCCCTGGTAGCGACTCGGCAGGAATCCACTTCCCCAGTAGTAGTCGAAGAACAACTGACCGCAGGTCTTGGCCCTGTCGCTCGAGGTCATCACGACAAAGGTCGGCAGGTTATCCGTTTCGCTCCCGAGTCCGTAGGAGAGCCAAGCCCCCATGCTGGGTCGACCAGGCACTTGGGCTCCGGTCATAAAGTAGGTCACCCCCGGGGCGTGGTTGACCGCCTCGGTGTACATCGAGCGAATCAACGTGATATCGTCGGCGATTCCGCCGATCTTCGGCAGCATACTGCTCAGTCGCATGCCGCACTTGCCGTAGGTCTCAAAGGGCTTGATGGCCGGCAAACAAGGCCACTTGGCATATCCGCTGGACATTGTCGAGAGCCGCGTGGTCCCTCGCACGCTCTCAGGAATGTCCTTGCCTGCAAAGTCGACCATCGCGGGTTTTTCGTCGAACAGATCGACGTGCGATGGCCCCCCGCCTTGCCAAAGCACCACCACCCGTTTGGCCGTCGGTGCATGATGCGGTAGCCCCGGCAAGGGGGCTTGGCCGTCTGCTCGACTCGCGTCGCTTTGGGTCGCCCCGAGGAGCGTCTGACGCCCCAAAAGAGAGGCCAATGCAGCCGCGCCAATGCCCGTTGCACTTTTCCCAAAAAGTTGCCTACGCGTGACTCGGGCTTGATGGATTTGCCAGGGATTCATGATCGAAACAACGGGGGTTGGCGGAGGGGACTCTCAGGTTTGACCTATCCTTAAGACCAGAGTTTATCATACTCAAATCGCGAACCCGAAGCACGACGAATTGTCCCTTCCCAAAAGGAATCTCCCGCCGGCATGCGGCTAAGTAGGGATGCGACCGAGCATTGGACTACCCGGAAAACGCCAAGGGAATAAACTTATCCCAACACCATCCTTGCCCATACCCCCTGCCCTCCCTAGTCCAAGAGTGCTCCTAGAAGAGTTCTCCTAAGTGGGCCGAGGCACAGGCAACTCCAGAGCAGAACTTCATGAGCGATCCAAAAAACAATGGCAAGAAACTCCTGGTCACCGCCGCCTTGCCCTATGCCAACGGCCACATCCATATCGGCCATTTGGTCGAGTACATCCAAACCGATATCTGGGTCCGTTTCCAAAAGCTAACCGGTCGACGCTGCATCTTCATCTGCGCCGATGATACCCATGGAACGGCGATCATGATCCGGGCGAGGCAAGAAGGGCGATCGGAACTCGAACTCATCGCCCAGATGCAAGCGGCCCACGAAAAGGACTTCGCCGGATTCGGCATCCAATTCGATCACTACAGCTCGACCAACTCCGACGAGAACTATCAGTTGTGCTGCCAGATCTGGGCAAAACTCCAATCCCAGGGCTTGATACGCCAAGCCGATGTCGAGCAGTTGTTCGATCCGCAAGCCGGTACCTTCCTGGCCGACCGTTTCGTCAAAGGGACTTGTCCGGTCTGCAAATCCCCGGACGAATATGGAGACAACTGCAGCAAGTGCAGCGCAACGTATTCTCCCAGCGATCTGATCGATCCGGTCAGCACCCTCTCGGGCGCAACACCGATCAAGAAAACCGCCAAGCATCTGTTTGTGCAACTCGAACAGCTACGGGGTTTTCTGACCGAATGGACCCAATCGGGCCAACACCTCCAACCCGAAATCGCGAACTACCTCAAAGGTCACTTCCTGGGCAAACCCCTTCGCGATTGGGACGTTTCACGCCCCGAACCCTATTTCGGATTCGCTATTCCCGATAGCCCCGGGAATTACTGGTACGTCTGGTTCGATGCACCCATCGGATACATCGCTTCGACCTGGCAGTGGTGCAAACAGCATCAAGAGAACTTGGACGATTGGTGGAAAAGCGATCAGACCGAAATCCACCATTTCATCGGCAAAGACATCACCTACTTCCATACGCTGTTTTGGCCCGGGGTCCTCAAGTCCGCCGGTTACTCCTTGCCCTCGTTTGTCCATATCCACGGATTCTTGACCGTCGACAAAGAGAAAATGGCCAAGAGCAAAGGGACCATGATCCGAGCCAGCAAGTACCTCGAACTGCTCGATCCGTCTTACTTGCGCTACTACTACGCCAGCAAACTCGGATCGCGACCCGAAGACATCGACTTGAACCTCCAAGAATTCATCGCCAAAGTCGATTCAGACCTCGTCGGCAAAGTCGTCAATTTGGCCAGCCGTACCGCAAGGTTTGTCGAAGCCACCGGCCTTAGTGTCGAGTACCCCCACGATGGCGGCTTGTTCGCAGCCGGAGTCCTAGCCGGTGAAAAAATCGCCGAAGCCTACGAACAAGGAGATTACTCGCGAGCGATGCGATTGATCATGGAACTGGCCGACGCGGCCAACGCCTTTGTCGAAAATACCGCTCCATGGACCCTGAAAAAAGATCCCGGGCAACACGTCCGCTTGCAAGAAGTCTGCACCATCGTCCTGAACCTATTCAGGCAATTGTGCGTCTACCTCACTCCGGTCTTGCCGCAACTATCGGCCCAGTGCGGTAAATTGATGCAACGGGAAATTGTCGCTTGGAACGATAGCCAACAGCCACTCGTCGGGACCCAGATCTCGAAGTTCGAACATCTCATGCAACGCGTAGACCCCAAGAAAGTTCAGCAAATGATCGACGAAAGCAAAGAAGCATCCAAGTCCGAAACCCCAGCAGCAACCCCAGCAGCGTCGGCGGCAGCACCGGCCGCACCGGCCGCAGTCAGCACAAGCAACCCTGCCCAACCCGCAGGAACCGAACCCCTGGTCGCCGAGCCCCTGGTCGCCGAACCGCTAGCTGCGACTTGCACCATCGAAGATTTCGCCAAGGTCGATCTGCGGGTCGCCCGAGTGATCAAGGCTGAGGAAGTTCCCGAGGCCAAGAAGTTGGTCAAATTGACCGTCAGCCTAGGTGGCGATGAGACTCGCACGGTTTTCGCAGGAATCAAAGCCGCCTATTCGCTCGAGCAACTCCAAGACCGCTTGGTCGTCATCGTAGCGAACCTACAACCGCGTCAAATGAAGTTCGGACTCAGCGAGGGGATGGTCACGGCCGCCGGAGCCGGCGGCTCCGAAGTCTTCCTGCTGGGGGTCGACTCCGGAGCCAAACCAGGACATCGAGTCCACTAACAAGCTGCCAAGTCCTGGCAGGCCACGGCCAATCGCTGCCTTGCGGTATGCAAACGCCGCTTGATCGTCCCGACCGGTGCTCCGAAATGCTCTGCCATCTGGAGCATGCTCTGCTCCTCGATGTAGTAAGCGACCAACGTGGCTCGGTCGAGCTCCTTCAACTGGGCCAACTGCTCATGCAATCGCTTGCGAGTCTCTTCGCGAACCAACTCGGCCTGAGCGTCTTGCCCAGACTCGGCCGTCGCTTCCAAAATCTCCTGATCGATGAAAGCCAGCTTCGCCCGACGCGTTCCTCGATTGATCGACATGCGAACGGTAATCTGCCGCAACCATCCAGAAAACGCTTCGGCTTGACTCAGTTGCGATAACTTGCGCCAAGCTTGAATGAATACGTCCTGGACCATCTCGTCGGCTTCGTCCCGATCGCTCAATCGCCGATAAGCGATCGCGAAGACTTGCCGTTCGTGCCTTTGAAATAATTCGCCAAAAGCGTCACGATCGCCAGCCAGGGAAGCGGCGACCAATTCAGCGACGCTATGGATGCTGTAGTCGATTCGATTGAAATCGGACATGTTTTTTTGCTCCATGATGCAAAGCATTCTTCGTGTTCGTTGAGAACCGAAGCGATCGGATTTCACAGCGCCATGGTGCGGATCGGATCCACCGATGCGCAGAATCGTCTGCAAAAGGATCGAGTGCCAAGTGACTGAGGGATTTTTTTCGAATCCAAGACCCGTTTGGGATGCTCAGGAAATTCGAATTTTTGAAATCAAAAGGATGAAACGCAATTACCAAGAGCCGATCGCGAAGCGATCTTGCCGTCTGCATGTTCCGGTTGGTTTTGTACCCACCGGACTCCTATGCATGACGGAACTTGCCCCCGATGAACGGACCAACGCGGGGCGCATACACCCCAGAGGCCTATTCATAAACGCCATCCTTCCCTCCTGCGACTCAAGATAGGACAAGAGGGTGTTCATGACGTTCCGTGCTTTGACGATCGCCGTATTTTGCGCTTTGGCAAAAACGTGATTCCATCGTGTGGCACTGGTTTGAAAACGCATGACATCCTCCTGCACCTTTTAGGCACAGCATGAGATGGGACAAAAAAGTCGGTTGCTCTCCGATGAGCCACCACCGGCTCATCAGACGATCAAAAATCGTAGAGCCAATCGAATAGTAGCCGATCAAAACGAAAAAAACAACCAAAGTTCAATCAGTCGATGTTTCGGCATCGACCTCATTTTTTAGACAATGAAAAAAAACAAAGGTTCAGCCTCAGGGCCCCTTTTTTCCAAAAATCCCCCCTTTCGATTCCCTCCAGGTCCAAGAACCCCCCTCCGGTCTCCTCTTCTTGCAAGACCGCCGGATCAAATTCGGATAAAATGACCAAGCCCCCTACCCCAAATCGCTTGCCCCTGTCGAGCAACCCAACCCTATGCTTGCGATCCCCTTGCTAAGGAAACCCGTGCCCAGAAAACCCGTGCCCGGCACACCGGCCCTGGAGGGCCAACCCTCCTCGAGGATCGGCTCTGCGGTCTGGATCGGTTGCCTGCTGCGCAGCGCCTGCTTGCTCTGGATGAGCTCTGTGTGGGCGCTGGGCCAAGACCCCGAGCCAGGACTCAACCCCGATGCGAACACCCTCAGGCAATGGATCCAAGAACTCGGCGACAGCCGCTTCGAAGTCCGCGATCGTGCCTCGGGGAAACTCAGCAAGCTTTCGACCGACCAACTGGACAATCTCCAGGAGCTCCTCAAAGGATCGACGGATCCGGAAATCACCGTTCGACTCTCAAGCGTCGTCGCAAAGCTCAAAGCCGAACGACAACAGCAAATCGTCAGCGGTTTTCTTCGCGACTCGGATATCCTCAACGACCACGGACTGCACGGCTGGTCGAGCTTCGCGCGTGTCGCCGGCCCGAGCCGCAGCTCGAAACGCTTGTTCCTGCAACTCTACGAACGCCACGCAGAACTCGTCGAAGAAGCGCTCGAGGACCCCAAACTCGCTACCGAACGGGGCCGTAAAGTACTCAGCCGCATCCAAGACTCGGAGATCCGACGGACCGAAGGGGACAAATCCGATGGACTGGCCCTGCTCTACTGCGCATGTGCCTCCCAAGGGGACAAGGATTCCCAAATCGCCGCCATGACCCTGCGGATCCTCCTGCGCGCCCCCTACAACCAATGCCTTCGCGACCCGCAGTCCAAACGCCCCATCGAGACCATGATGGAACAATGGGCAGGAACGATCGACGGAAGCTACGAACAGACCACCGCCTTGCAAATCATGGTCGAAGCCAACCTCTCGCCCGTCAGAAGCTTGGCCAAACGCATGCTCCTGTCCTACGATTCCAACAAAAACCCAACCGCCAAAGACCCGAACAAGCCAATCGACCCAAACGAGCCAATCGACCCCGTCGAGCCACGAGACATCGCCAGAGCCTTCCAAGTCTTCTTCAAATTCGGAAAAGCCGAAGACCTTCCGCTGCTCGAAAAATGGCTCGATAACACCGACGTGTGCGAAGAAATCTCCTCGCTCAATCCACCCGGACTGATGGTCCCTCGGCAACCCATCCCCGGTGCACCGGATCGCCCCATGGCTACGGTCGAACTTCGCGATGCGGCACTGCTTGCTTGCATGCAAATCGCCGGCATGGACTACCGCTTGCATTTCCCGACCGTCCGCAATTCGGCCCTCTGGGGCTTTATCCCCAGTTCAATCGCTTTGAAAACTGGCTCCGACGACGTCCGCGCTGCACGTCTGGAAGCTTGGAAACAACGACCCCAATGAACCAACTCGATCCGATGGAATTCGACGACGACTCCTGGCTTCACGACCAAGAACTCGAATCGCTTGGCGATGAACATAGCGATGAACACTGGATGCGACAGGCACTTAAACTCGCCCAACAAGCTGCCGAGCAGGACGAAGTACCAGTCGGTGCCATCATCGTCCACGAGAACAAAATCATCGCAAGCGCCTTCAACCAACGCGAGCAACTGGCCGATCCGACGGCCCACGCCGAAATGATCGCCATTACCCAAGCCGCCTCCCACCTAAACTCCTGGCGATTGCTCGAGTGCTCGCTGTTCGTGACCCTCGAACCGTGCCCCATGTGCGCAGGGGCAATCCTCCAAAGCAGAATTCCTCGCATCGTCTACGGCGCACTCGACCCCAAAGCCGGGGCCGTCGTATCCCTGTATCAACTTCTCAATGACCCACGTCTCAACCACCGCTGCGAAACCCTCAGCGGTGTCCTGGCCAACGAATGCGGCAGGATCCTGACGGAATTCTTCGACCGCAAACGCAAATTGGGCAAAAAGTAATCGAGCCTCCAACTCCCTCGGGGCCCCTCCACCAATTCACCAGAGCCGGGCCAATGACCTACCGCAACTTTGCGGGCCCATGCACGGACGATATACTAAAAACCATTCGATCGAATCCCTGTTTGTCATACCCCTCCGGCCAGGACATCCCCGATGACCCCACAAGAAAAAGCTGAATCCCTCGGCGTCCAATTCTCCAAACAAGAACCAGGCTATCTGGCCATGGTCGTCCGCACTGGAAACCTCCTGATCACTTCCGGACACGTCAGCGATATCAAAGGCAAACTCGGGGCCGGGACCAGTGTCGATCAAGGAAAGATCGCCGCCCGGCAATGCGCAGAGAAAATCCTAAACTCCGTCTGGAACTTTCACGGCTCGCTCAACGGCCTGCGTGTCCTGAAACTCCTAGGTTGCGTCAACTCGACCCTCGAATTCCACGAACAACACCTCGTGATCAACGGTTGCAGCGATCTACTTCACGAAATCTACGGCAAAAATACCGATGGCTTCCACGCCCGAAGCGCTCTGGGCTTTGCCCAAATCCCAACCGGCTCGGCCGTCGAGGTCGAAGCCATCTTCGAAGTTATCTCATAGGTCTGCTAGGTTCCCGTTTTCCATTGGTCGTCAGGATCTGGAAATGGTGGACCTCGGCTGCAAGTGGATGATCGCTGGTCCATACAATCTTGTTTTCACGGGTAAGCTCCACCATGGAAATCCCCGTGTTGGCTCCGTGCGATCCGACTACGGTATT
>QWPJ01000215.1 GCA_003671195.1 Planctomycetota bacterium | reverse complement strand
TGGCAAGGCTGGGGGAGCCGTCGAGGGGGGAGCCGTCGATGCCTATTGGGTCCAGCGCGATGCGCAAGTTCGCAACCCCCGGCATCTTGCCGCCTTGAAAGTCGCTTGCGAAATTCTCGGAGTTTGCCTGATCGAGCAGGCGCAGAATGTGAGCCTTCAAGCACAAGGTACCTCCATCCAAAGCATCCTCTACGACCAATTCCAGTCAGGGACCTCATCGCGGATCGAGGCCGATCGTGTTTGTGTAGCCACCGGAGCCTGGACGGGCCCGTTGCTCAATACCCTGGGGATCGAAACGGGTATCTATCCTGTGCGTGGGCAGATGCAACTCTATCGGTTCGATCGCCCCCCTTTCGAGTGCGTTGTCAACGAAGGGCATCGGTACATGGTTCCAAGGCAAGACGGTCGCTTACTGGTCGGTTCGTGTGAAGAAGAAGTAGGGTTCCACAAGGGTACGACGCAAGAGATGATGGATCAGCTAGCGAGCTGGGCGTCTAGCCTTTGTCCGATGATTCAACATGTGCCTCTCGAGACGCAATGGTCGGGCTTGCGTCCCGGTTCGATCGATGGCTTTCCGTACCTAGGAACGCTACATCCTTACACCAATGGCTATGTCGCCGCTGGGCATTTTCGGCATGGACTTCACTGGTCGAGTGCCACCGCGGTATTGATGGATCAGCATATGCGGGGCCATAAGCCCCTGATCGATCTTGAGCCGTTCCGCTTGCATCGCGGCAACGTCCCGTAGGGGAATCGATTACGAGCACGAGCACCGTCCGCCGCGGCGGACTGAGCACGAGCACGGCGAAGAGCCAGAACAAAACGATGTGGCCAAGTCCTCGATCGGCCCGTTGACTTGCCTTGAGTCTCTGGCTCGGGCTGGGCTGATCGTCGTCGATCTCTACTGGCTCTACTGCTCTTCGAGGCGCTCCTGGATCCAAGCGACAATCGCTGCGCGATGGTTTTGACTCAATACCCACGGATCGATCTGGATTCCTAGGTTCATAGCAACAGCCACTGCGATATCGACCGAGCGGACTCCCTCGTACTGCGATACGCGTTTTCCCCCCTCGAAAATCGTGCTCCCCTGTTCCGAAAAGTCGCTTTCGAACACATCTCGCAAGCGTGCGATCCAATCCTCAGGAACCCGCTCGGATCGGCAGTGCTGGCAAGACCAGATTTCATCTCCGTCGCATGCCGAGAGCAACCTCAGCGCAAGAGGTTTTGTGATTTTGGAGAGTCCTTTCGCCATTGCCCGTCCTGTCTACTTTGTTCCGTTTGACTTGGTTTTGGTGTATATTCGACCCCACATCGATCGAAGGACTCCTATCATTACCTCTTCGGCTAGAAATTCCAAGCGATGACGCACTCCCAGACCATTGCACGCGTTGAAAACCTTATGGATCCCGATGCCAATATTCTCCTGAATATGGACATCGAACAAGCAGAGCGGATGGTTCTTACAGGACTCGCCGACGAGGTGGCCAAGATCGATGGTCAATTTGCGATCTGCGTAACCCAAGGAAAAACCGTCCGAATGGCACGCTCGATCGGTCGGCCCATGCGGTATTTCTTGGCCAAGAGAGCCGAGGGCCCCTGCTTGATCGTCGCCGAGCAGATCCAAGACATACGGCGCAAACTCTCCGAGATGGGGATCGACGATCAATTCCACGCCTCGTACACCCGAATGGTTCCGGCCCACTATGTCGTCGAGATCGAACTTGTCGGATGCCCCGATCCGAACCCGCTTTACACCCGTTACTTTCAGCCCGTGCGCAATCGATGGTCGAACGATCTCGATTCGATCGGAGCCAAATACATCGGGCAACTGGCCACCGAATGCGATGCTTGGCTCGAGCGTATCGGTGAACAAGAACCCATCGGTGTCCTCTTTTCCGGAGGGATCGATAGCGGCGCGGTGCTCCTGGTACTCCACCATCTGATGCTTCGACGGGGACAAGCCCCTCAGAGGCTCAAGGCCTTCACACTCAGCGTCGATCAGCGTGCCCAGGATGCCCAACAAGCCAACGAGTTTCTCAAACAATGCGGTTTGCAGATGCTCCATGAAGTCCTCGACATACCGAGCCATAAACTCGATTGGCGACGGGCGGTTCATATCACGGAAGACTATAAGCCTCTCGATGTCCAAGCCGCCACGATGGGCTTGGCCCTCTGCGAAGAGATCCGAAGCCGGTACCCGGATTGGAAGTATCTGGTCGATGGCGATGGAGGGGACGAAAACCTCAAAGACTATCCCATCGAGGATAACCCCGAGCTTACGATCCGAAGCGTTTTGAACAACCTGATGCTCTACCAAGAAGGTTGGGGAGTCCATGCGATCAAGCATTCGCTGGTCTATTCCGGAGGCCAGAGTCGTGGCCATGTGCGGACCTGGGCTCCAGCCAAATCACTCGGCTTCCGAGGCTTTAGTCCATTCGCTTTGCCGCGTGTGATCGAAATCGCCGAAGGAATTCCCTTCATCGAATTGACCGACTGGGATCACGAGAAACTCTATGAGCTTAAAGGTCAGATCGTTCGTCGCGGAGTCCAACAGATCACCGGGATGGATCTACCGGTGTTTCCAAAACGTCGCTTTCAACACGGTGCACTCGACGCCCAAGTCTTCGAAGCGACTTTCCCGAAATACGAGGCTGCTTATCGTCGCGAGCTCCTGAGCTTCTTTTCTTGAAAGCTTGGCCTGCAAAAAGACAGAGGAGAATTCAACGCAAAGTCGCAAAGGCGCAAGGACGCTAGGGGAAAGCCAAGAGGAATTCAACGCAAAGTCGCAAAGGCGCAAGGACGCAAAGGGAAGACCAAGAGGAATTCAACGCAAAGACGCAAAGGTCGCGAAGGGAAATACGAGAAGAAAAAACAAGAAGCTCGGTCATCGGTTTAGATCGGAAGCAAATTTCCCCTACCCTCTAATCCCCTAATCCCTTCTCTATTCCCTTCTTCCTTGCGCCTTTGCGTCTTTGCGCCTTTGCGTTTTCCGTTCTCGGCTTTCGGTTTTCGTTCCCAGACTACCTTGCGATATCGAATGCGTAGATCAGATCCTGGTCGCGGATGATCAGTTTTTGGCCGGCGATGACTGGGTGGGCCCATATTGCCCCCCGTTGGCGATCTCCGGACCATTCCGATGGAAGCTTGACCGAACCCTTTTCTTGCCAACCGTCTCGAGAAGGTGCGACCAAGTAGCAGACACCTTCGGAGTCATCGTAGCAGTAGAGCATCCCATCGGCCATGGCGATCGAGCCCGAGCGAGTTTTCCCGGTCTTGTGGTTCCACAGGATGTTTCCTGTCTTGAGGTCTTGGGCGACCCAAGCACCGCGCAACGCGCTGGTAAAGCCGTAGATCGTCCCTTCGTTGAGCACGTAGCCGCCGTGGTGGTTCTCCATGCTTTCTTTATCGAAGTGGTAGATCTCATCTGCCGTGACTTTGCCACCTTGCGAGGAGAGTTTTACCAAGGTGTTTCCGGCTTTGTAGGCCGAGGAGTGGTAGACTTGGTCCCCAACGATGATCGGCGTGGGGATGACTGCAGTTTCGTTACCGGTCGTTGGGCTGGTGAATTGATGTTCGCCCGTCTTGGCGTCGAATGCCACCATCCCGGATTTGGCTGCCGTGATGTAGATAGGCGTTTGACCGACGTTGGTTTTCATGATTGAAACGTACTGGGAGGCATCTTCGAATCCTTTGGACTCGTAGACTTTTTCGCCAGTCTTCTTGTTCAGACCCACCAGAAACGTCTTGCCACCCGGGGTGCAAATCAGGTTGTCTCCATCGATCAGCACCGATTCGCTATAACCCCATTGCGGGATCCCGCCACCGAAATCCTTGATAAGGTTCTTGCTCCAGACGACCGATCCGTCGGCGACGTTCAGGCAGGCAAGATCGCCCAGATCGCTCAGGAAGTACGCATGGGCGCCATCGACGGTAGGTGTGCTGCGGGGCCCGCCTCCCCAACCCGTAAAGTAGTCATTCGATTGGGTGCCTGGTCCGATTCTCTGGCCCCAAAGCTCCTTGCCGGTTTTTGCATCCAAGCAGATTGCTAAGGTATCTGCGCCCCGTTGGCCCATGGTGTACAAGCGTCCATTGCTAACGGCGCTCGAGGAGTATCCAAGTCCCGCGGATTCGTATTTCCAAGCCAGTTTGGGGCCACCCTCGGGCCAGGACTTCAGAAGATTCTGTTCTGCGGCGATGCCATCTCTTGCTGGACCCCGCCACTGAGCCCAATCTCCGTCGTCGGCCATCGAAGCCGTTGGAGCCGATCCGATGGAGATCGATGCGGCCAAAAACGCTTTGGAAAAAAGTGCTAAACGATTTTTCTTAAGGCTGGAAATTGCGGTGGATCGCATCGAGGGATGTCCTGTTGTCTTGGAAATGAGGGATCTGAAACGGAGCTATTGAGGGCCAAATGAGGCCCAGCAACGAGCGAATCGACTCCGGTTGACGAAGTTTAGCTCTTCGGACGATTGTTTGGACGATTGTATCGGATTTCTAGTAGAAATGAACGGTCAAGGACCGCTCAGGCCCAGCCTCGGGTTTATCGCTGGTAGATCGGCAAGTAATGGTACTTGACCGACAGGCTCAAAATGGCCATTGAGGTGCAATAGACCGAGCCGGCGTTTTGTTCTTCGCCGGAGGAGGATTCCCAAGCTCCGTTTTCTTTCTGTTTTGAGAGCAACATTTCCGAGACGATACTCGCGGCGCGTTGGGCATGCGAGCCTCCTCGCTGATGCATGCCTTGGGCAAAGTAATACAGCCCATAGAGAATGAATCTCTCGTTCCACTTTGGCGGGTGCTCCAAGAGCCAATCGGCAGACCCGGAGACCAGGGGCGATTCGTATTGTCCGCAGACTTGCATGGCTAGAAGTCCTGCGGAGGTCATGGTAAAGGACGGGCCGCCTCCGTTGGGTTCATAAGAAAACCCAGCCTTGGGATCTTTCGGGATGCCTTGGGTGTCTACTGGGGAGGTAAACGACCGCTTCAAGTACCCGATCGCATCGTCGATGGTTGCCGAAGCGACGTCGAGTCCATCATTCTTGGCGCTGCGCAAGGCCATGACTTGCCAGACCGAGACCGAGAGGTCGCTGTCGCCTGCGTCCGGGGTGTATCGCCATCCACCTCGCGCATTGGACCCTTTCTTGATGCGCTGACTGCGAACGATCAAATCGATCGCTTTCTGGCAAGCATCATGCAGTTGCTTGTCCATCTCCGCATCGACTCCCATGCCGAGCATTTCGGTGAGCATGAGCGTGACGATCCCGTGGCCGTACATGCGTGAACCGTCGGCGGCCCCGAAATAGCCGGATTTGTCCTGGCGCCCCTCCCCCAAGAGGTACCTTAAGGCTCGCGTCATGGCGACCCCTTCGGGGGTGGCATCCGAGGGTTGATGACCGACGGCGGCCATCGCCATGATCGCCAGCGAGGTCATCGCATTCTCGTGTCCGCGATCGGAGATCGAGCCATTTTGTTTTTGTTGGGAAACGAGGTATTGGATGGCCTTGTTGACCCCCGCATCGATTTCATCTTTGCGAAACGCGTCTTGGCCGAACGATTGGGCAGATGTGATAAGTCCCAGTGCGAGGCCGAGTCCCAACGAAGCGAAGGTCCCCATTGCGTTGAGCGAACGCGCATGCGCGAGTCGGGTTGTGTGCGTGGCCGGATCTATGCATGCCGACATGCATGCCGACATGCATGCCGACACGATCCGGCGAGCTAGTGGGAGTGCATTGCGGACTAGTTGTTTAGATATCATCGGCTTTCTCATTGACTTTTTCGAGGATGTCCAGAAGGACTCGATCGACCTCAATCCCCTCGGCTTGGGCTTCGAAATTCAAAAGGACCCGATGCCTCAGGGCTGGCAGGTAGACGCGGCGAATGTCTTCGTAGCTGACGTTGTATCGTCCGTCGAGCAAGGCGCGTACTTTGGAGGCCAGTGCGATGGTCTGAGCGCCGCGGGGGCTGGCTCCCCATCGGATGTATTGGTTGGTGATTGCAGGAGCAAGCGCGCCACCTGGATGGGTGGCCAGAACCAATCGGGCGATGTAATCTTGTACGTGTTTGGCCAAGACGACTTGTCGGATCAAGCCTTGCCATTGGACGATCTCAGCTCCGTCCATAACCTTCTCGGGCCTGATGGTGAAGTTTCGTGTGGTTCGATCGATGATGGTATTGAGTTCCTCGCGGTTGGAGTAACCGACGACGAGCTTGAAGAGGAATCGGTCGAGTTGGGCTTCGGGGAGCGGATAAGTGCCTTCTTGTTCGATGGGGTTTTGGGTGGCCAGGACGAAGAAGGGCTTTTGCAGTTCGTACCTTGTTCCTGCGACGGTCACGGTTCCTTCTTGCATGGTCTCAAGGAGTGCTGACTGCGTCTTGGGGGTCGCGCGGTTGATTTCGTCAGCAAGGCAGATCTGGGTGAAGATCGGGCCCTTTTGGAATTCGAAGCGTCGCTTGCCTTGCTCTTCGACGATCATGTTGGTCCCGAGGATGTCCGAAGGCATCAAATCGGGGGTGAATTGGATCCGATTGAAATCCAGAGAGAGGGTTTCCGATAGGGTTCGAATGAGCATGGTTTTCCCGAGCCCTGGGACCCCTTCGAGCAGGCAATGGCCGCCGACGAACATGGCCGTAAGGACGCCGTTGACGATCTCATCGTGGCCGACGATGACACGTCCGATCTGTTCGCGGACTGCGGCGAAGCGTTCGCGGAACTCTTGGGCCTGTTGCTGCATCGACTCTGCGACGTTGGACATGGACAGGGACTTTCTATCGAGAAGGGCGGGGTCAGTAGAGGAATGAGTTAGTTTTGGTTTTTCTTCGCTTTGCGTTTGGCTTCGAGAAGCCTTGAGGTGTAATCCTCGTTGTCCGAGTTGGACTTCGATTTGGCGAGCGAGTCCGATGGAGCCGGGCCGCTAGACTTCGATTCGGCACCTTTGAAGTCGGCGGTTCCAAAGGCATCGCTCGACGAGGGGTTGGGATTCGATTCGAGGGGATCGGGCAGTTCCATGGAGGTGGAGGATCGTTGTTTTTCCAAATCATTGGATACTTGCGATTTGCTCGACCGGAGCCTTTCGAGGCTCTTTTGCCTTGCAAGATCGACTTCGGAGGTTTTGATTTGGCTCATGAAGGCAGCGAGCTTTCGAAGTGGCCAGCCGAAGTCGACCGCAACGCGTCGGATGAATACGTCGGCCAGAAAAAGGCTGGCACCCAGTAGCACCACCAATGGCCAGATATCCTTGAGCGAGCGGGCCGGGGGGAGTCCTGGTCGGTAGGTATCGAAGCGCAGGAGTTCCTCCATGTCGGAGTCGTTCAATTCAGGTAGGACTTTGCCGGTCTGCCCTCCTCGTGGGGTACTGTTGGCAAGCTGTTCGATCAGGCGCATGTTGGCTTGCCGGATTCGGTATTCATCAGAAAAAGGAACATTCACGCCGGTCGTAAAGATTTGCCTGTCGGATCCGGGGACAATGCTAAGCATGTAACTGCCGGCTTCTTCGGGAGTGAATTCGCCGATGTAGCGACCGGGGGCTTGTTGTCGCATCGAAATGGATTTTGGCACAAGGTCTGGCCCGACGGCCGTCGCGTTCATATCCAGGAAGTTTAGGAATTTGTCTTCGCTATCTGAGGCGTTGACGATGATCTGGACCCGACCGTCTTTGACCTGGGTTGCAATGTTGTACTTGTCATCGTTCCTTTGGGTCCGCATCGTCCAGCGGACCAATTGAGAGAAGAACTGATCGTAATAAGGAGAGCCGATCCAATCGCTGGCCCAGCGTTTGCCCGCATCGGAGGTAAAGACAGCCGTTCTGCCAAGTCCATAGTTCCAAGTCGCTAGCAGGGATGCGTTCTCAGGCTCAGCGGGTTTGGATGCCAGCAACGGGACTTCGACCAGCGGGCTATCTTTGGTCTCGGTCAGGACGAATCCTCGAAGCCGTGGCAGATCGCCTTGGATCCCCGAAAGGATTTCGTGGTTGGGCAGACGAACCAGTGGTTGGACACCTCCCTCGGGTTCGAAAATCACGGGTCTTGCGACGCGTCGCGCTTCTCTCATGAAGATCTTCGGCAACGCAGCGGCGTTGGTCACGACGTAGTAATTGCCCCCGGTCACTTTGGCAATTCGATTCAGTTCAGCGGTACCGACGGTGCCGTGGGAGCCAACAGCCACCGTACTGATCTTGATCTGGTTTTTCGTAAACTCACTTAACACCTGAGCCGATGCCGAGGTGGGATCCCCGTCGCTGATGATGATCATATGTTTGATCGCTGCCGGAACGTTCTTCAGCGATCGGATAGCAAGCTTCAAGGATGAATCGAAATCGGGCATGTCCCCGGGAATCATTTGAGAGAGTCTCGATCGCATCATCCTGCTGTGGTCGCCGACTTTGAGCATGCCGTCGGAGCCACCCCAGAGCCAAGTATCGCCGGTCGCATCGTACTTGATTACCCCGCAGTAGTCCCCTGGTCCGAGGGACTCCAAGGCCGACTTTCCAATGACCTTCTGCCAGTGGTTTCCTTCGGGCATCTCCGATGCGTGCATGACCATGGCCAGCGCCCCGACGGCTTCGACTTTGGTGTTCTTGATGGTGAAGTTGACCGGCATGGCCTCTTCGAGCTTCGTGTTGCTCCAGCCCCCGGCTCCGAACGCTTCGGGTCCGCCGAGCATGAGGATTCCCATCCCGAATTGCCTGGAACTCTGCACCATCATTTCCATCTGTTGGTCGGATATCGAGGAGATCTTGTCCATCGATTCGCCGCTGGTGCGAGGCACCCCGGCGAGGATCACCGAGTCGTAGCTTTGGAGTTCCACGAGGCTCGAAAAGAGATTGTTGGTGGTCCTAAGGTCGACAACGATGTCGTTTTTCCGTAAGGCATCGGCGAGGGGTTCGAAGTTGCCGAGGTTGTTCGCATCCTCGATAAGCATCACGCGCGACTTTCCTCTCGCATAGGTAAATGCCGTCGCTCGGTTGTTCTGTGTGATCGTATCGTCGGTCAGAACGTCGGGGATGAATTCGGCTTCGTAGGTGTAGCCGGCTGTCTGATCGATTTTGTGAGGCACTGGGATGACGTTGATATCTCGATCCAGAACGTAAGGGGAATCGGCTAGGACTTCTGTCTGGCTACCGATTCGGCGCACGACTCGCACCCTTCCTGGAATTTCCGGGGAGGGATTTTCTGCGGTTCCGAAACGATTGATGACGACGCGCGCATCGACCGTTTGACCTTGTTGCACATAACCGGGCACGTCGATCTTTTCGACCATGACCTCGGCGTTGTTGTCCAAGCGTATCGGGACCACATCGATCCCAATTCCGGTTTCGGACAATCGTTTGGCAGCCGTCTCAGCGGTTCCCAGAGTCTGGATTCCGTCGGTCAGTACCACGATCCGCTTGGCCGAGTCTTCGAGGAAGCTTGCTGCGGCGAGCTTTAATGCTCCTTCGAGATTCGTCGCGTCGGGTTTTCCGAAGTTGCTCTCGGGTCGTGACAAAGGGGGTAAATTTTCATCCAGCGGGGGAACTTCGATCGATGCTTCTCGACCAAAGAGGATCAAGCCTGCCCGGTCAAATCGCTTTTCCCGTCGGTGCTTTTTTACGCTATCGATCGCGAATCGGAGCATCAGTTGACGTTTGGCGATCGGGATCGAATCGCTCTGGTCGAGCAGATAGATGACCGTCTGACGATCGCTTGTCCAAATCCATTGGATTCCCGCAAGGGCCAAGATCATCAGCAGCAAGACGAGGCTGCGAAAAATAAGGGCCAGCAAACGCCTGGTATTTCCCAGTCCCGAAAGGGATTGGCTCCCGAGCCACCAAGTGATCGGCACGAGGACCAGCAACACGAGCATCCACGGATACTCAAAACCAACCTGGAAGTCGCTAAACATAAGAGAAGCTGGTTGTGGACTTTGAAAAAACCAATTCGGGCTTGCCAACGTAGGCTTCCTGATCCTCTTTCGGCCAATTCCATGATCAGAGCCCCAATTATGGTCGAAAATGGGAATGGAATGCCATAAGGCAGTTAAGATTTATCGATGAACGAACCTAAAAAGTCCTAAGCCTCCCGATTTCATGATTTTCGGGTTGGTCGGGGCCATGGACCTAAACCCTCGCCAAGCCGTCGATCGTTATGCAGATTCTTGGAATCCCCATCGAAGACAATTTTGCAGAAGCCTTCGATATGCTTGCGACCCGCATCGTCATTACGGCGGCCGAGCCGGCTTGGGCTGCTCGCGCCGCCGAGGCGATGACCGGGTTTGCAACGAGTGTCATCGGTTGTGGGGTCGAGGCCGGGATCGAGGGAACGGTCGATCCGAAGGAAACGCCCGATGGTCGACCGGGCGTGGCCGTCTTGGTATTTGCCGTCAACCTCCAGACGCTACAAAAGCAACTCGAGAAGAGGATCGGTCAATGCGTCCTGACTTGTCCCAGCACATCGGTCTTTGCAGGCTTGACCAGTGAGCGTCGTATCGCCTTGGGTTCGCACGTTCGCTACTTCGGTGACGGAAAACAGATTTCCAAAAAAATCGGCTCCGAGCGATACTGGCGAATTCCGGTCATGGATGGCGAATTCGTTTGCCAGGAAAACGTCTACGGAACGAAAGCTGTAGGCGGGGGTAATTTTCTGGTGTTGGCCGACTCGCTCCACGGAGCTCTTCACGCTTGCGACGCGGCTGTCGTTGCGATTCGCAAAGTTCCAGGTTGCATCGCTCCTTTTCCAGGAGGAGTCGCTCGCAGCGGATCGAAGGTAGGCTCGAAATACAAATCGCTCAGGGCCTCGACCAACGATGCGTTCTGCCCGACGTTGCGAGATCTAGCCGAGAGCCAAATACCTGACGAAGCAACCGCGTGTTTGGAATTGGTTATCGACGGCCTGAGCCCCGAGGCCGTCGCCGAAGCGATGCGGGTGGGGATCCTAGCGGTCTGTCAGATCGGCAAAGAGCTCGGGGTGCGAAAAATCACTGGGGGCAATTACGGCGGGAAACTCGGACGCCATCATTTCTATCTGCGAAATGTTCTTGACGGATACGCCGAGGTCTGAGCCGCTTAGGATTTACTCCTTGGGCGTTTGCGATTTTTCTTGTTTGGCCTTTTGAACTTTGCTGTTGTCCTTGAAGCCCTTCTCGAACTTGCCGATCTTAGGGCGGATATTGATTTGACAATAAGGCTTTTCAGGGTGCTTGATAAAGTAGTCTTGGTGGTACTCTTCGGCGGGATAGAAAATCTTCAGCGGGGAAATCTCTGTGACGATCTTGCCTCGGAAGGTTCGTTTCTTTCGGAACTCTTCGAGGACCTCATCGATCGCATCTTTCTCTTCTTTGGTCTTGTAGTACACCACCGAGCGGTACCTGGTTCCGTAATCGGGACCTTGTGCGTTGAGACTCGTTGGGTCATGGGATTTAAAGAAGATGCGGAGCAGTTCCGCATAAGATACGATCGAAGGGTCGTACTGGATCTGTATCACCTCGGCATGTCCGGTCTGGTCGGTTAGAACTTGCTCGTAGCTCGGGTTCGGCAAGGTTCCGCCTGAATAGCCAGAGAGGACCGCATCGACTCCCCAGACGCGCTCAAAGACAGCTTCTTGGCACCAGAAACACCCACCCCCAAAGACGGCGGTGCTTTTCTGTTTCTCCTTGGTGGTTTCCTTCGTTTCCTGGCCCAGCGACGGCTCCCATATCCCGAGTGTCATCCAAGGCAAAATGAACAACCACAAAAGCTTACTTGCAGGTAAAGTCGCGTTCATCCAAAGGTCCTTCTAAGAGTCGCTAGAGTTTGGAGCCAGGGTTTAGTGGATGCTGAAGAAAAACCTCGTCAGGTGATAGAAGATCGGCGCCGAGAAGCACAGCGAGTCGATTCGGTCCAAGACCCCCGCATGCCCCATGACAAGCGTACCATAATCCCGAACGCCTCGGTCTCGCTTGATGGCACTCATGGTCATCCCACCCGCAAATCCCAGAAAAGAAATCACGATCGCCATGAAGGCAGCTTGCCAAGGGGTAAACGGAGTGACCCAATAGAGCAATGCTCCAAAGATTCCACTCGATAAGGTCCCACCAAGGACCCCTTCCCAACTGCGACTACTGCTGATCTCCGGGGCTACAACACGGTTTCTCCTCAAATAGCTCCATATCCATTGCAACACGTCCGAGAGCTGTGTGATCAGAACAAAAAAGAAAAGAAGCCCCGATCGGGACCCCTCCCATACCGAGCCGTCCGAGCGGATCAAATTCAAGTCCAACAGAGCTGGGGCGTGCGAGAGGCAGTAGACGCAAATGAGCAATCCGGATTGGATCTGCGCCGATCGCTCCAGAAAACGCTTGTGGTCTCCAGCAATCGCGATCCTCGCCGGAATAAACAAAGACGCATACACCGGGATCATCACACTGTAGATCTCGTAAAAATCGATTTTGTGCCCCCAGAAACTCAATCCCGATTGCGAAAGTCCGATCAACAGATACTGCAGCGGGGTAAATACCACCAAGCTCCAGAACAGCGCGCGGTGGTCTCCGCGACGTGTCGGGGTCATCGTGATGAACTCTCGGAAAGCCCAGAAAGATACCAGGCCAAAGAGAATGATCGTCCCGACCCGATGCAGGAACATCCCCGAAATCAGAATCGCAAACATCAGCCACCAAGCCCATAGCCGCTGGACAAACCGTTGCACCAAGGCAGGATTGATCGCCGGTGTAGGGCGATGGCTCAAATTCCTCGCGACAATCGATGCGATGGCCAGAACCCCCAGAACCACACTCGCAAGGATGATGGTAGGGAGATCAAGTCCGGTAAGACTCTGTGCGTTTTCATCCATTGCGGAATCGGAAATAGTCTGGGAAACTAGAGGTTTAGCGTTGAAAGATCTCTGAGTATCTTACCACGCATTCCCAAACCCGGCAGGTCCTTTAATCCAACGATTCATCGAACAATGCACATCAGGATCGGAACCCGCCACAGCCCGCTGGCACTCTGGCAAGCCAATTATATTGCCCAAGGACTAACGAAAGCCGGGAATCAAGTCGAGCTGGTCAAGATCACCACGACCGGGGACACCACGACGAGTCCTTTAGGCCAAGGTGGTGGGGTAGGCCTTTTTACCAAGGAAATCCAAAACGCGTTGCTCGACCGTCGATGCGATGTCGCTGTCCATAGCCTCAAGGATTTACCTACCCAGCCTATCGAAGGACTGCGACTCGCGGCGGTTCCATCCCGAGAAGACCCCCGCGATTGCTTAGTCTCCGAGCGCTATCGGTCCGTCGAGGAACTGCCCCCAGGTTGCATCGTCGGAACCGGATCTCCGCGCCGACGCGCCCAGCTTCTACACCTGCGTCCAGACTTGGACCTGCGAGAAATACGCGGGAATGTCGACACCAGATTGAATAAACTTGCCCAAGGCCACTACGATGCAATCGTCCTTGCAAGCGCAGGACTCGCACGACTGGGACTTGCACAAACCCTCTCGACGCGTCTGGGGCTCGAGACGATGCTCCCGGCCGTCGGCCAAGGTGCTTTAGGTCTTGAAACCCGCGCCGAGGATCACGAAACGGCTCAAGCCATCCGCGTCTTAAACGATTCCCACGCGGAAGCCTGCGTGCGCGCCGAACGCGAGGTTCTCAGAATCCTACGCGCAGGGTGCTTGGCCCCCGTGGCCGCCTTCGCTTCGATCGACCAAGGCACCATGTTCCTTCGCGCAAAAGTCTTTTCGGTCGATGGATCGGTCATGGTTTCGGCTTGGGTCCGTCACGCATTCGAGCCCCAAAACAGCAACTCCCAAAACACTCATTCTCAAAACGGTGAATCACCCGATCCAACCCCAGAGACTCTAGCGCGATACGTCACCGAGAAACTCATCGAGCAAGGGGCCGACCGCTTGATCGAATCGAAAGTCTAGAGCCCTAAGCCTCCCCCAGGGCAAAGCGCCCTGCTTACTGAAGGTTACTCAGGCCTCCGCTCAAGAACGCGATCGACCGTGGTCACCAATGCCGCCGGAGACCACGATTCTAAAAGTTAACAACGAAACAGCCATCGAGTACGAGTACCGTTTCACTGAGTACCGTCCGCCGCGGCGGACTGAGTACGAGTACGACGAAATCCGATGCGAGGCGCGAGTACTTGTTTGACCATGTTCGACTTGACGCTTATCG
>QWPJ01000148.1 GCA_003671195.1 Planctomycetota bacterium | reverse complement strand
TTCGCGGTTCGCGTTGGCAAAGCAATCGATACATTGCCAGACACGCGGCTTGGAAGACACATTGCCGGACAGCTCGTGCGGTCAGGAACGTCCCCAGCCCCCAATTATGCCGAAGCGTGCGCAGCGGAAAGCAAGAAAGATTTTATTCACAAACTTGCGATCGTTCTGAAGGAACTTCGCGAGAGCTCGGTTTGGATACGGCTGATTGTTAAATCGGAATTGGTACCGGAAAAACGCCTCGAGCTACTTCGAGATGAATGCGATCAGCTCTGCAAGATCATCGCCAAGTCGCTCGTTACAGCCAAGTCGACCCAACCGCGCACCGAAAGCAAATAACGACCACACGCAAGCATTTTGCATTATCCAATTTCCATTACTCATTAATCATTTTTTTCCGAGCAACTTAGCAAGCCCCCAAAAAAGCAAAGCCGAAGCCACCAACCCAAGGACAAACCATGAACTATCTCTCCCAATCCTGGCTGATCGACCGCAGGCATGCGTTGCGAGCCCTTGGCAGTTGTATCTCGCTACCATTTCTCGAGTGCATGGTTCCCTTGCGGGCTGCCCAGCAGATACAAACTCCTCGCCGCAGCGCCTTTGTCTATCTGGCAAACGGTGTTCACTCGCTGAACTACCAAATCACTCAGCCTGGTAAAGATTACGAGTTCTCGAGATCTCTCAAGCCCCTCGAGAAGCATCGCGATCTGATCACACCCATCAGTGGTCTGTATCACCCTGGAGCGTTGGGGCATCATCACAACTGCATCTCCGTTTGGTTGACCGGCGGAAAACTAGGGCCATCCGATCGCAACACCATCTCGGTCGATCAGAGGATGGCCGAGGTCACCGCCAAACATACGCGGTACCCTTCGATGGAAATTGCGCTGACCCAAGATTCCCTGGCATGGACAGCCGATGGAGTAAGGCTCCCGGCGATGCGTCGATGCAGTGAAATCTTTGCCTCGCTTTTCGAGGAGCCCAAAGGCGGGACCGCCGCCCAACGCAAGGCCTTGCGTCGCAAGGGAAGCGTCTTGGACGCAAACCTCGCCGAAGTTCGCCGGCTCGAAGAGGCCATGGGAGCAGCCGACAAAGGTCGCCTCGATCAATACCTTACCTCGGTGCGAGAAGCCGAAATTCGCACCCGTCGCGCGGATGCTTGGCTCGATACTCCTCTGCCTACGATCTCCGATGCCGATCGCAAACGGACCAATCGCGACGTCGCAGCCACGATGGCCGGAGAGTACTTCCGCACCGTCTATGACCTGATCGTGCTTGCATTCCAGACCGACTTGACCCGCGTGGCAACCTTCAGCTTGGGAGGTGAAGGGGACGCGTTCTCTATTCCCGAGATTGGCATTACCGAGTCCCGTCACCAGCTTAGCCACCACGGTGGAGACCCTGGTTACATCGAGAAACTGACCAAATACGATACGTTTGCGATCGAGCAATTCAGTTACTTTTTGACCCGTCTCTCGGAGACTAAGGATCTCAATGGCCAGCCCCTTCTAGGCACGACCATGGCCCTCTTTGGTAGCGGTATGTGCTATGGACATAGCCACGGCAACGCCAATCTACCATTGGTGCTCGCCGGTGGCTCAGAGCTTGGACTCAAGCACGGTAGTCACTTGGATTTCAACCAAGGCCACTTCAACGGCTACCAACTCGATAAGCCCAACGAGCACTATGGACTTTGCAGTCGTCCGGCAAACGGCAATGCCCACATGAGCAACCTCTTGCTGTTGATGGCTCAGCGGATGGGAGTCGAAACGGACCAATTTGCCGACAGCAATCGAGCGATTGAATTGTAAGTGAATTGTAAATTCCGAGATCGATGCGATCTCAAACCCATGGGCACCTATCCCAACGACCGGTGACTGATGAAAAACTCTACTTGCTTAAGCACCTTTTTGTATTTCGTTCTTTCCCTGGGTGCTTGCGTCTATGCTGAAGAGCCTTATCGGCCCGAGGCTGGCACTTTTCCGGCTATCGAAAAGGCACATAGTTATCGCGGCGAGTTGGTGTTTGTGGATCATGCCAACCGTCGCGGGTGCATCAGGCTGCAAGGTTCGGGGATGTTTTTTCGCAACGATCCGCATCCTTTCGCCATGCTGCCTTACGGCATGATCCGATACCGAGGCGCGCCTGCCGATCTGCGGGATATCCCCCTGGGGACCGTGATGCACGTTCGAGCATTTCTTCCACCCGATCCCAAGATCTCCAGCGTGCCTGTCTTGCCCGTGGACAACAAGGATAAAGACGCAAATCACAACCGTGGGGCCGGAATATTCCCCGCCGAAAACCACGTACTACTGCTCGAGGATGAGCCGAGCTACTGCCAGCGCGAGGGAAAGATTTGGAAGCTCAAAGAGCTCGAGATTCAAAGTCTACAGGGCAGCCTCGTCGCGTGTCGTGAAGCCAAACAAGGGGGCGAGGGCAAGCCGAACGAAGAAAAGCCGAACGAAGAAAAGTTCACCTTCGATGCTTCGACTCGCATTTGGCGCGGTCGAGAATGCCTTGGGATCGAGGATTTGATCGACCAGGGGTTGTGGCCTCGGGAAGGAAAGAAGTCCTTGGCCGACCAAGCCGTATTGTTGGGGATCACCTGGAAGCCAACCCCGGGGGGTGTGTTTACTCGGTTTCATGTTTCCGACATCTGGTTGGACGATGTGGCTGTCGAGCGAGCCGCACACCACCAGACCCAGACGCACAAAGCGTTCATCCAAAGCCGCTGGATGCCCGCTCGGATCGATTCGGTCGAGTATGGCAAGTTTGGGCAAGCGACGGTTACGGCCACCCTCTTTGGGGGCATGGACCCTTCGCTCTATGCAGATTTCAAACAGAGTGTTCCGGCGATGATGGGTTCGGTTGAAAACACGCTCAAGCATACTCATGGTGCTTATGGACCAGCGCACATGGCATCCAGAGGCTCGATCGTGGAGGTGATTCAGGCACCTGGAGAGCCGCCTCTTGGCAGCAGTGGGATACAGATCAAGTTGGATACGGATTTGATCATTGAGGGGATTAGGCCAGGACGGATCGTGCGAGTTCGGCCCAACAACTGGCCGCTGGTCGAGTTACCTCGCGAGGAGTACTTGAACGACGCCGAGAACCTTGAGGAGCGATTCCCCTCCCCGGCGATCTTCCCCAAATACTGAAACATTGATCGACAGGCATCTAACCACTGAAGTCTTGCGACTCCAGCCACGGATGCATGGCGCCAGCTACGGGCCGTGAGCTGCATAGGGCCAGACGCGGGTGATTGCCAGGACACGGCCAAAGCCCCTTCTAGCACGCTCATTGGATTTCAGCCATGCACGCGTTGTTCTCGATCAGCGTTCGTGTCTTCGTTTCGGAGCACAGAACTAAAGCGATGTGCATGGGATAACTTACTGATTGAGGACCAATAGCAGGTTTCCCCAGTATTTAACGCGGGATTGCTCTGTTTTATAACCGGCTCACTGATTTTCGGATAGAATCCCACAGCAGCCTGAACGGTTACCTGCAAATCTCGCATTCCCCCGATCAATGCATATAAAAACCAATTCTTATTGGGTCCAAGGGCCTTCATTGAATTGATCAATCCAACACGAGGTATCCATTATGAAACGATTCGAGCTTCTACTTCTCTTTGTGTTCTTGGTTGTCGTTGGTTCAGATCCATTGTCTGCGCAGACCACGAAGCCCAATATCCTTGTCATTATGGGTGACGATATAGGAATTTACAACCTTAGTACTTACCATCAGGGGATGATGGGGTACAGCACGCCAAATATTGACAGGATTGCCAAAGAAGGCGGAAAGTTCATGAGCTACTATGCCCAGCAGAGTTGCACCGCTGGTCGTTCGGCGTTTATCACCGGTCAGCTTCCGTTTAGAACAGGACTGAGCAAGGTGGGACTGCCAGGTGCCGACCTTGGTCTACGCAAGGAAGATCCAACGATCGCAGAGTTGCTCAAGCCTCTGGGGTACACAACCGGACAGTTCGGTAAAAATCATCTTGGTGACAAGGATGAGTTCCTTCCATCCAATCACGGGTTCGATGAGTTTTTCGGAAACCTCTACCACCTTAATGCCGAGGAAGAGCCTGAAAACGAGGACTATCCGAAGAGCCCCGATTTTAAAAAGAAGTTCGGTCCCCGAGGTGTGATCCATAGTTACGCCGATGGCAGGATCGAGGATACCGGCCCGTTGACCAAAAAACGCATGGAAACGATCGACGAGGAAGTGCTTGTCGCCACACAAGATTTCCTTTCACGCGCGAAGAAATCCGAAAAACCATTTTTCTGCTGGTTCAACACGACTCGGATGCACAACTTCACTCATGTAAAAGAAGAGAATCTCGGTAAGACAGGACTTGGTTTCTACGCCGACGGTATGGTCGAGCACGATGCTCTTGTTGGCAAGCTGCTCAATACCCTCGATGACCTTAACCTGGATAAAAACACCATTGTCATCTACACAACGGACAACGGTCCGATGGTTTGCCTATTCCCCGACGCTGGTACGACCCCCTTCCGCGGCGAAAAGAACACCAATTGGGAAGGGGGTTGGCGTGTTCCGGCAATGATACGTTGGCCAGGTGTGATCAAACCAGGCACAACGTTCACCGATATCTTCGCAGGCGAAGATTGGCTTCCCACTATTTTAGCAGCTGCAGGAGATTCGAATATTAAGGAAGAACTCCTCAAGGGCCATAAGGCTGGCGACAGGAGCTTCAAGGTCCATCTCGACGGATATAACCAGGTGGATTACCTGTCTGGCAAGAGTCCGAAAGGGAAACGCGATGAGTTTTTCTATTTCAGCGACGACGGAGATCTTCTTGCCTTACGTTACCAGCGATTGAAAATCCACTTCATGATCCAGGAAGCCACAGGCATCGATGTCTGGCGCCGACCTTTCACCACACTGCGGGCCCCGATCTTCTTTGATCTGGAAGTGGACCCGTTTGAGCGAGGCCAAGAGGGCATGGGGTACAATGATTGGTGGTACCGCCGATCCTACCTGGCAGTGCCGATTCAAAACATCGTTGGTAAGACGCTGATGACCTTCAAGGATTTCCCGCCTCGACAGAAGCCTGCGAGTTTCACGATTGATCAAGCGATGGAGGCTCTTACTCGCAGCACCTCGCCGGGCAGCAAATGATCGCATGACGCTTTCATCGAGCCGCGACAAACTCCTCTCTAATATCGGTAGACTTATGAAATCCATAGCAACGTTTGGCGTCTGCATAGTCCTTTTTATTATGCTTTTTTCAAAGACACAGGCGCAAGAGATTCTGCCTTTTCCTCCGGCACCTTCGGGATCCACTCCTGGACTGACAATACAGGATTCTGTTTACAAGAAACGCGTGGAGCCAAAGCGTCTTGCGGAAGGTGCGCCGAATATTCTCGTCATCTTGATGGATGATGTGGGACCAGGTACGCCCTCGACGTATGGCGGTGAAATTAACACGCCGACGCTTGATCGCGTATCGAAGATGGGAATTTCCTTCAATCGCTTTCATTCCACCGCGATGTGCTCGCCTACACGAGCCGCGCTTCTTACTGGGCGAAATCACACGCGAGTAGGAAATGGTCAGATCGCGGCGATCGCAAACGACTTTGATGGTTTTAGCGGGACCATTCCAAAGTCGTCTGCAACGGTTGCCGAGGTTCTGAAGAACTATGGATACAATACCGGTGCGTGGGGCAAGTGGCACAACACACCCGAGGAACAGATCACTTCCAAGGGGCCGTTCGATTACTGGCCGACGGGTTACGGCTTTGAGTATTTCTATGGCTTTCTTGCTGGTGAGGCCTCGCAATACGAGCCAACTCTGACCCGCAATACCAGTGCCGTCACCGACCATCTTCCCAAAGGGTATCACTTTACCGATGACATTGCCTCGGACGCAATTAAGTGGTTGCGTGAGCAAAAGGCTTACGCGCCAGACAAGCCTTTTCTGATGTATTGGGCACCGGGCGCTTCGCATGGACCGCATCAGGTGATGAAGGAATGGGCCGACAAGTACAAGGGCAAGTTCGACGATGGCTGGGATAAGTATCGCGAGCGTGTTTTCGTACGAGCCAAGGCCAAGGGTTGGATTCCACAGAACGCCCAACTAACTCCACGGCCAACTTCCATGGCATCTTGGGATTCGATTCCCGATGAGGAAAAGCCGTTTCAGCGTCGTCTGATGGAAGTTTTTGCAGGCTTCACTGAACATGCGGACTACAATGCGGGCCGGCTTATTGACGAAATTGAGAAACAAGGCAAACTCGACAACACTCTGATTTTCTATGTTTGGGGCGATAATGGTTCATCCGCAGAAGGTCTCTATGGGACCATTAGCGAACAGCTTGCTCAGAACGGTATCCCTACCAAGATCTCCCAGCATTTGAAGGCACTGGATGAACTTGGTGGCCTTGATGCTCTGGGCGGCCCAAAAACCGATAACATGTATCATGCTGCTTGGGCCTGGGCAGGAAGCACGCCCTATAAATCGACTAAGCTTGTCGGTGCACACTTCGGTGGCACCCGACAGCCGATAGCTATTTCTTGGCCGAAGCGAATCATAGCCGATCCGACAGCAAGGCCTCAGTTCCATCACGTTATCGATATCGTTCCAACCATTTACGAACTGACCAAGATTACACCACCGAAAGTGGTCAATGGGTTCGAGCAAGATTCGCTCGATGGCGTTAGCATGGTTTACTCCTTTGGCGATGCAAAGGCACCGGGGAATCGCAAGACCCAGTTCTTTGACATTATGGCCAGCCGTGGCATTTACCACGACGGTTGGTTCGCCAGCGCTCCGGGCCCGCGCGAGCCCTGGGTCGGAGGAATTCCAAAAGGTATCGAGGAATGGTCGCCATTAACAGACAAGTGGGAGCTCTATAACATCGACGAAGATTGGAGCCAAGCAAACGATCTCGCCGGTAGCAACCCAAAGAAGCTTGAGGAGATGAAGTCGCTTTTCTTGCTCGAATCCACCAAGAACAAAAACTTGCCAATCGGCGGCGGTTTATGGTCTACAGCGATGTTCCATCCAGAGGACGCCCCAGCATCATCACTCACCGAATGGACTTTCGATAGCCCAATAACTCGTATGCCAGAGTCGGCAGCCCCCAAACTTGGCAAGGTCGATAGCTTGGTCACGATGGAAATCGAAATGCCGTCGGATGGCAACGGAGTCCTCTACGCGCTGGCAGGCTTTTCTGGAGGCCTCACTTGCTATGTAAAAGACGGTTTCCTCTGTTACGAGTTTAACTTGTTCGAGGTCCAGCGAACGAAGCTGAAGTCCAATGAAAAGATTCCCGTCGGCAAGGCGAAAATAGAGATCGAATCGAAATTGGTAGCCAAGATCGGTGGACCGATGGATGTTTCACTGAAGGTCAACGGCAGGGAAGTGGTTCAAGGCCAAGTACCAGCCGCGATGTCGCTTCACTTCACCTCCAATGCGACGTTTGACATTGGGACAGATTTGGATTCGCCAGTCTCGCTCGATTACTTTGACCAAGCACCCTTTGCATTCAACGGGACAATCGGTGCAACAACGATCAAATACCTCAAGAAGTAAGCAGGCCGGTAGCCTCGCTTGCGGCCCGTGTGAGAATGATGATCCCAGGCGATGATACTTTCGAATAATCTCTCCGCATGCCAACCATGAAAATAACAGTAGCATTTATCGCCTTATTCTATAGCTTATGCCACGTGTCCTCGGTTGTCGCGCAAGACGACGGATCGGTACTTCCTTTCCCGATGCCTCCTTCGGCAAGTACGGCTGGACAGACATTGCAGCAGTCGGTACACAAACGACGCGTCGAGCCAAATCGTTTGGCCAAGGACGCGCCCAATGTCCTTATCGTTCTCATTGATGACGCAGGTTTTGGCGTACCTGATACGTTTGGTGGGTTTGCTCACACTCCCACACTAACGCGATTAAAAAACGAAGGTATTAGTTACAATCGCTTTCACACGACCTCTATCTGCTCACCCACACGTGCTTCACTTCTAACGGGTCGCAATCATCAACGAGTCGGCAATGGTACGATCGCTGAACGCGCCGTGGACTGGGATGGATATACCGGTGTCATGCCCAAGACTTCGGCAACGGTTGCTGAGGTCCTGAAGAACTATGGTTATAAAACGTCTGCATTCGGAAAATGGCATAATACGCCCGCGGATCAGACAACGGCGATGGGTCCGTTTACCTATTGGCCAACCAGCTACGGATTTGAGCATTTCTATGGGTTTTTGGCTGGCGAAACATCGCAGTGGGAACCTCGGCTAATCGAGAATACAACTGCGATCGAACCGCCCCACGATGAATCGTATCACTTGACCGAAGACATGGCGGACAAAGGAATCACCTGGCTGAAAAAGCATCGAGCGTTCGCACCTGACAAACCGTTCTTCATGTACTGGGCTCCGGGTGGCGTGCACGGACCCCACCATGTGACTCAAGTTTGGGCCGACAAGTACAAGGGTAAGTTTGACCAAGGCTGGGACAAGCTTCGCGAAGAAATATTCGCTCGACAGAAGAAGCTAGGCTGGATTCCAGTCGACACCGAGCTTACTGCTCGTGACGAAACGATGCCGGCCTGGGCTGATATCCCCGAATCTGAACGAGCATTTCAAATTCGCTTGATGGAGATCTACGCTGGCTTCGTTGAACACACCGATGCTCAAGTTGGGAAGCTCGTAGAGCACTTAGATCGAACCGGCCAACGCGACAATACGATCATCTTCTACATCTGGGGCGACAACGGATCATCGGCTGAAGGGCAGAATGGTTCTATCAGCGAGCTGCTCGCGCAGAACCAAATCCCTAACACCATCGCTCAGCAGATCAAGGCACTCGATGAACTCGGCGGTCTCAAAGCTCTCGGTGGTTCGTTGACCGACAATATCTATCACGCCGGTTGGGCGTGGGCAGGAAGCACTCCGTTCAAAGCGACTAAGCTAGTCGCCTCGCACTTCGGCGGGACGCGGAACCCACTGGTGATTTCCTGGCCTGAAAAGATCAAGCCCGATAACACGCCTCGATCGCAGTTTTATCACGTCAACGATATCGCACCAACGCTTTACGAAGTTCTCGGCATTACGCCTCCAAAGAGCGTCAATGGTTTCGAACAAGATCCCATCGATGGCGTAAGCATGTTGCCGTCTTTCAATGATTCCAAAGCGCCGGACAACAAACAAGTTCAGTACTTTGACAACAATGGTAGCGACGGAATCTACAAGGACGGCTGGTACGCTTGCACATTCGGTCCACTAACCCCATGGTTGAATGCGCAGAAAGGGCTCGCGGATTGGGACTCATCGAAGGACGTCTGGGAGTTGTACGACGTTAGTAAGGACTTTTCACAAAAGAATGACCTTGCAAAAGTGCATCCCGAAAAGCTCCAGGAAATGAAGAAGCTTTTTCTCGAACAAGCGAAAGAGAACAAGGTATTCCCTATTGGAGCTGGCATTTGGCTTCGCCTTCACCCCGAAGACAGAATCAAGTCGCCCTATACCAGTTGGAGCTTTGATGACACTAGCACGCGTATGCCCGAATTCACGGCACCCGCAGTTGGTAACAGCAACAATACCGTGACGATTGAACTTGAGTGCGGCGAAAACGCCAGCGGGGTCCTGTATGCACTTGGTGGAGCTGGCGGTGGACTCACTTGTTACATGGATACCGGATATCTAGTTTTCGAATACAATCTGATGATCATCGATCGTTCGATTGCAAAGTCGCAAAAGAAGATCGCTCCTGGCAAGCATAGCATCGTTGTGGACACCAATTTAAGGGGTCCACGTCCGGGCGCACCTGCGGATATCGTGATGAGTGTTGATGGAAAAGAGGTTGCGCGAACAAGTCCCAAAATGACAGTTCCAGCTGCTTTTACTGCAAGTGAAAGTTTCGACGTTGGCGTGGACCTTGGCTCGCCAGTTTCGAGAGATTACTTCGAACGACGACCCTATCGATTCGAAGGTAAAATCTCAAAGGTAGATGTAAAACTCAAGGCAGAACCCAAATAGTGAAGCCTGTTGGTTTACGATGGTCCTGGAGGACCGTGGCAAAAGCTGAGCAACCTGAACGACCTCTGCCCAGACGGTTCCAAGTTACTAGTCGTCGTTGGACTTGAAGAACTGTCTAGCTTTTGCCAACAATTGATCATCGCTCAAATGATTCCAATCCAGCACGACTTGTCCAACGATCTTACCAGCCACGTCGGTGTGATTGTGTTTCAAGTCGATGATTAGTTGCTCCATGGCACTGCTTTGACCGGTCCCATGTCCAAAGATCAGGATTTTGTCCGCGTCTCGCAACGTTGCGGCGATCGCCTCGTAGAAACTCTTCCGTTCCGGAGATCTTTTTCCATCCGTATGTTCATTGTTGGAAACCAAATGTCGACGGAACCCGTGTGGATCGTAAGGTACGATTTCTTGCGGGACCGATCCGTGCATCTCCGAGCGAAAAACCTTCGCGTCGTGGTGGTCGATGACCACGAGCATCAGGACTCCTGAGGCAACCTGTGTGGGTGGCGATGCCTCTTGCGAGAGCTCCAGAAAATGGCGTATTTCCTTGACCATTTCACTTGGTGTGTCTTTGTGTTTTGGGATGTGCAAAGACAGAATCTGCCCATTGCGAGTCACTCGATAGACGCCGTTGTGTTCCTCGACAACGTTAGCTATCGCTTTAAGCAAGGATACGACATCGTGCCATTCCAAGTTATGCGCTAAGGGATTGCGAAAAATGGCCTCATAAGTGTTTCGATGGCTTTTGGTTAAATGGGAAAGTGATTGGGGTATTTCTGTAGTCGCCATACTAATCTCCGAAAAAGTTTAGGGTGTCTTCATTTCAAGTCGTAGTTCGCCTAGGTACCATAGTGGTTGGCGCATAGCCTGCGGTCGGACCGGCTTAAACTCCACGGCGCATCCGACCACCGAAAAACGAAAGGACGGCAAGGACAAGAAACACTAGGAATAGAATTTTGGCGATTCCCACGAACGATCCCGCAATGCCGCCAAAGCCCAGGATGGCCGCGATAAGTGCGATAATAAGGCAAGTAATCGCTAACTGTAACATTTTTTTCCTCAATTCAAATCCAAAGATCAACCCATCGATCGTTACCTCAAAACATCTTCCACCGCTATTATTATCGATTCGCGGCATGTCCTCGGCCATCGGGGATTCCATGAAAACGCCACAGTGGAAAACGCCACAGTGGAAAACGCCACAATGGAAAACCCTCAGAGAGCAAATCTTTATCGATCCCAATGCAGAATGGCGAAAAGCACAACGCCCAGGTAATGACTGGTGCTAGCCAGAATGACCATGACATGCCACAGCGGGTGAAAGTACCAAGCCCGATGATCATTTTGCAGGAAATAGACACCCATCGTGTAGATCAAGCCACCCAGGAGCATGGTAAGAAAGCAGATCGTACTGGTCGACCAGAATAGTGCCGCAGCAGGGCCCCAGCCCATGAGGATGTAGGATACGGCAGTCATGTTATCTACCCGATGTTTGGCGAGGACTTTGGAGTAAAAGCCAGCCGCGGCGGCGAGCCAGACTATCGTCATCATCGCGATTCTGAGCCATCCGTGCAAACCGCCCCAAATGAACGGAGTGACGGTGCCGGCGATCAGGGTGTAAATGAACCCTTGATCGAGCGCACGCATTCGGTAACGAACCTTGGGGTCCCGAACCGCATGGGAGAGGGTAGAGAACAAGTACATGGCGGAGAGAGAAAGTCCATACACAATGCAAGCCGCAAGCATCGATGGATTGTAATCAAGGGCCAAATGGGCCAAGGCCAACCCAGCAGGAACACTCAAGGCAAATCCGACGCCATGGATCCAAGCATTGACGGTTTCCAACGAAGCATTGTCTTCAGTCCAAGTGCGGGCCATCGACTCGTCCTCAACTCCTCGTTCGCGCCAGACAACAAGCCGATTGTGTTTCCAGCGGAAGTTTACTTCAAGAAGCGTGTTTCGTATACGTCTGACTAGGATCTCTCTCGTTGGTCACTTCTCGAGTCGCACAGAAGTGCCCGCTCGCCCTGGGTAGTGGATCTCCCGCAGAGATCCGGCTGTTTGGGTAGAAATAAACGCAAAGGCGCAAAGGGCAGAAGAAAACTAAGGGAAACACAGAGGCACAGAGACCACAGAGTGAAATGCTCTGGTTCCCTCTGTGTCCTCTGTGCCTCTGTGTTTCAATCTCTTTGCGACGTTAACTCAAAACGTTGTGGCACTTCGTTGACCGTGTAGAAAGCATTCCGGTGCAGTAGATCCTCTCCGTCGACACAACGTAGCTGCGCAAGATCGATCTCGTAGACAAATCCCCGCTCGAGTTTCTCAAGCGTGATGATCGCCGAGAGTCCGTCTTGAGCCAGCACGACCGACTTTATCTCTGGCGTTTGCTGCTCGATCTCCGGTCCCCCATAACCAGCATGGTAAGGATGCGTGAATGCATGGATCGAATAGCAAGCGGATGAACCGCCCGTGATCGGTTCAACCGGTTTGGTGAAGGTGACTTTGAATCCACTGGGCTCAATCGTGATACGCTGGATCTCAAAAGGCATTTTGCCGCTCCATTCAAGGCGCTCGAGGGCAAAGGGCTTGATGCCCCGCACGGGCCAGCCACGGTTGGTCCCGCCGCATAGCAAATTGCCCCCAGGGGTGAACTCTACATTGAGGATGCCCGTCGAAAGCCCCTCGCGGAATGGATAACAAGCACCCTGCCAAACGCCGTTGACCTGCTCGGTCGTAGCCCGCATCAGGATCGACTGTGTATAGTCGCCGAGGAATAGCTGATTTTCGAAAGGACCAAACTTGCCCTGTGTCCGATCCACATTGAACGCACTAATCGATCGTCCCATTCGTATGTAGGGAAAAATCACTGCATAGGGCACCAACTGCTTGACCCGACTTTTCTCCGTGACAATACGAGTGCCCGAATTAGGCACCTCGGGCACAGGCCCTAGCTCAGGCGAGTAGGGATACCAGTTAAAGCTTGCCGGATGACCCTGAAAGCTACCCGGTGACACGGCTTTCAAACTGCAAGAACAGTTCCACGGCCCCTGGCTCTCGATATAGAACAGCGAGCCATGCTCGTCGAACCCAATGCCACCCGGACTGCGCAGACCGCTGGCAAAAGCAGTCGTTTTACCATCCGGAGCGACCTTCATGATGAAGCCACGATTCCAAGCATGGGAGTAATAGGACGCGCTCAATCCGAGCGCTACGAATTGATTGCCTTGCGCATCGAGCTTCGATCCGAATGCGTACTCGTGGTAATTGGCATATCCCCAAGCATCCGAGATGGTCTCAAACCGATCGGCAACGCCATCGCCATTGGAGTCGCTCACCCGCGTCAATTCGCAACTCTGGGTTACTCGGAATGCATCGTCCTTCCATACCAATCCAAAGATTTCATCGAGCCCCGATGCGAATCGGTGAAAGGACGGTGTAGGCTTTTGAGCATCGATGCCATCGATCAAAAAAATCTCGCCGTGCCTAGTGCCGACGGCGACTTGTCCATCGGGTAGCACGGCGAATGCACCGGCCTCGATGACCGTGTCCTTGGGCAATGGAATGTTCACGATCGGATAGAACTCACGCTCGCGCTCCTCGGTCCCCCATCGCTTGCCAACGTCCTCTGCATGGACCATCCCCACAGCAACAACGGCAATCGTGATCAGACTGCAGAGCAAACCAAGAAAACAATTACTTGAGCGGTTCATACACAAGCTCCAATGTGGATTTGCCTTGGGGAATCTCCAAACGCAGCAACAATTCGGATTGCTTCGGCTCGTCGGACAATACTCTCAATTTCGCGTCGATCGCTTGAATATCGGGAACGCTCAGTCGCAAGCGACCACTGCGGAAGACTTGATCGGACTCGCGGGCAACATCTCCGACCAGCACGCGGAACCAAAGCGTCTGCGCCTCGGGGGATTCAAACTGCAAGACCCGCTTGAGTCCTCGCTGCGTGGCGTCGCAGACTGCGACCGTGCGATCTTCGATCTCGATCCTGCCGCTGCGGTACTGGAACGTCGGGATTGAAAATTCGCCTAGATAGTAGCCGCGAAACTGATAACCGAGATTCTTTGGATAGAGCGGATCGGGATTGGCAGGAGCCTCTTTGGTCATCACCGGCAACAACGGCCAAGGAGTCTTCTCATCGGCTAGAGAAACAAACGAGACGTCTTGGGCGAGCGTGATCGGCTCGCTGGCTGGATTGAAATCGCCCGAACCCTGACCGCTCCAATTGACTCCAATAAAGTTTCCTTGCCAAATCGCCGACAGAGTGCCTGTCTCGGCGTTGAAAGCATAGCTGAGTTTTTCCGGTAAGCCCACTGCGATCCCTCGGAAGCCAGCAACACGACTGCGACCTCGATGAACCACGGCTTGGTCGCCAACCTCGATCCTGGTACTGATGGCTCGAACGCCCGATGGGTCGGCGGCCGAAGTGCCCAGCGAGAGGTAATACCAAATGGCCTCGATCTGTTTATCCGAGTCACCCTCCAAAATCGACTTGAATGCAGAAACACCATCAGGCCAAGCCGACGGCATGACGGTTCGAGGGCGAAAGGCTCCAGGATTTCGCAGATAACGATTGAACCATTCTGGCTCGAGTCGCTCGTAGCTCGTTAGGAGTTCGATCCCCTGATTCACATTGGCCGCTTTGGAGTTGAATCGATGGCACGCAACGCAATTGGCCCCCTTGTCGCCGAGCAGTTCACGGCCTGCGGAGCGAATGAGTTTCTCTTGCTCTCGCTCTCTTTCGTTGCGACCCTCCGGACTTGGGATGTTCATTTCTGGGCCGCTGAACACATCCAGCCGACGGAACAGTCCAGGTAGATGCTCTAGGTTCTTCGCCCCATACTGCGGCATTCGAGTCACCATGTAGTTACGGACGCTTTCGCCGTCGAAGAGCACTTTCTTCATCCATGTCGGCTTGAGCTTGGCCCCCATATGCGTCAGCGGAGGCGGGATGCGACCGTCGTCCCCAAGGTTCAATTCACTTCCTTGAAAGAAAGCATTGTGGGCGTCATGCACACCCCCATACTCGTCGCGAACATGGCAGGCAACACACCGAAAGGCGGTCAATGTTTTCGCCAACGCGTCTTTGTCGGAGTCAACGATCGTCTCTCCTGTGATCGCTGCGGCGATGGCCGCACGCTGATTCTCTTCAAGAGCAAATCGCGGAGTGCGATCATTCGCAAGTTTGGAGGAAGGAATGGACAAGCATCCGCCATTGAGATCGGCTCGCTTGAGCGACCCAGCGGGCCGGGCCGCTGCGATGCCTTCAAGTGCATGGCCCTCAAGTGCATGGCAAGCCGCACAGTTCAACGCTTGAAAGTAAGTCTTCCCGGCCTCAACCAACGCCGCATCAGGAACCAATGGCTCGTAGGTAGGTGCTTGCTCTCCGATAAGATATCCTGCGATCGCAAGCGATTCGGTCCTTGTCAGCTTCATGTCAGGCATACGTCCTGAACTTCGAACTTTCAGAGGTTGAAATAGAAACTCAGCCAGCGATCTGACGCTGTACTTTGCGGTGACATGCTCGAGCGCCATAGCAATGGGCTTGGTCGACTTGCTCAAGTCGCTCGGCGGAACAGCTTGCTCGCTGTCTTCGTCCTCTTGGTTTTGATTAGCGCTGTTCTGCAGGTCCGAAAGAGCTTCCTTGGGACCATGGCAAGCGACGCATCCAATCGAATGGTACAATTCTTTGCCTAGCTTGCGATCGATCGACTCGGTAGGTTCCGCTGGAACACCGGCACTCGAGAGCGAGACCAAGAAGTGCGTGAGCAACTCGGCAATGGTTTTCCGCTCGGATTCCGATCGTGATGCCAGCAAGTCCGGCATCGTTGTGCCTGGATGCGCCGTCAGCGGTGACGCAAGGAATCGCCGCAAGTACTCTGGCGAAATCCGCGTCCCGACTTGTGCTAACTCCGGAGCCGTCTTGTCTGCAACGGACATCGGTTCAACGCCGGTATGGCATGCTGAGCATCGCAGTTCCGCTATGAGGACGCTGCCGGCTTGAATCTGCGTCAGAGGATGATTCCCTGATATCGCCGGATCGCCTGCAAGAGCATAGGGGGTGGCAATCAGGATTGCAATCAACAAGTAGATTCTATTCATGGTCGCTTCGATTGTAAGCAAACTCCTCGTCTTCTGCCATCATCCAACCGAGTGTTATCGATAGAAGGAAATCGGGCGCGGCTTGACACCGAGTTCGTCGTAGTTGAAACCGCTTTCGAGAGGCTCGTAGCTCCCGACGATCTCCACACTGCGGCTAGCGGAGATCGATTCCTCCATTCCGATGCACCAATAAGCGGAGTTGATCACGAGCCGGCGCAGGCCAGGACTTTTCAGGTCGATCCCGCTGCCCATCGTGCAATGAAAGACCCTGGCTGTTTTGCCGTCGCTGGTCTGCCAAGGCTTGACCCACGCAACCGGGAGTGGCTCGAGCTTGTCATTGGGCAAGTCATCCGGCTTGCGGCCCATCAAGGGTTGGCCCCATACAAGCGCGGTGCATTCGACCGGGAGGTTTGTACCTTCTTTGTAGGTACGATAGACATCCGAGTCCCCCCAGATATCCGTGATGCCAGTGAGGATCGGATGCTCCGCATGATCTTTGTCGAAGAAGCCACGCGTCGAGTCGGCGTGCCATCGTCCATGGTGATTCATGAAGGATCCGCCAAGGATGTCCTCGCCCCATCGGACTTGTTTGCCATTAATTTTATAAGGGAGTGGACCGCGAAAGCCGTGATTGGCCGTGCGCAGCGCGATCAAGGGTTTGCCGGAATCGATGTAATCGACGATCTGCTGCTGCTCAGTTTGCGGCAGAGTCAGCAGACGCGTGAAGAAAATCACGAGGTCTGCCGACGCAAGATGCTCGAGTCCAGGAATATGATGCTCCTTGAATTCAGCCTCCTTGCCCTTCTCGGGATAGACCGGCATCGTCGGGTCGACTTCACCGCGCGCGTTGACCCCAAAGAGTACTGTGCAATCGAAGCCATGATGCTGGCTGAGAACTTTCGCCATCATCGGCATCGATTGCTCGCTGCGATACTCTTGTTCCGCCGAAATCAGCACGATACGCTTGCCCTTGCCCGGTCCATCCCCGCCTGGAAACGTCAGCCATGGTGTATTTTGCGGTTCGGCGGGGGCAGGTTCATCACCCAAGCTTTGATTGAAAAAGATCGTGTTGGTAGCTTCGCTACGGGCTTGAACGATATCCTTTTTGCCGTCCGAATTGAGATCGCCAACAGCAATCCCATAGACGGCTCCTTTGCCATCACCAATCGAGAGTTCCTCGAATCGCAACCCCGCTCCATCATTCAAAAAAATTCTGCTGCCACCGTTGGAGTACCCAACGATCACGTCGAGTTGATGGTCCTGGTTCATGTCGTCTACCGCAATGGCATAGGCTACCCGTTTTGGATCTCCCAGCGCGATCGACTTGGGAAAGTTCCCCTTGCCGTCATTCATCAGAACCGTCGTTCCGAGTTGATCATCACCGACGATCAAGTCGATGGCCCCGTCGCGATTAAGATCACCTGCAGCGCAAGCACGTGTCGAGGTAACCTCGGGGCCAAAGGTGGCTTTGTTGCTCAAACTCATCTTCTGGTCATTGAACAAAATCCGACTCACCCCCTTGTCCCGATGGGGAACAGCAAGGTCCGGCAAACCATCGCCATTGAAATCGGCCGCTACGATCGTCGTCGCCGACTCCGTGGGTAGAGTGTTCCAATGCTCCTTGTTGAAATCACCTTTGCCGTCATTGAGGATGATATAGCTGGGACTCTTTCGATTGGCGACGACAAGGTCGAGGTGATGGTCTCCGTTCATGTCAACCAACGCGATGTTACGTGTGTTCCATGAGGGATCGCCCCAGGGTCCCGCGAGACTAAAATTCCCTTTTCCATCGTTCCGATAAGATCTCTTTTCGTCGGGGTTGTCATTGCTGACGACCATGTCCAAGTCTCCATCGCCATCGATGTCCCCCAATGCGGCCGCATAGCTTCGGTCTGGTTCGGCTCCAACGTTTTTTGCGTCGAAATTTCCCTGGCCATCATTGAAAAAGATCCGATTGTGGAGCGGCCAATGCCGTCCCTTGGCCAAGACAATGTCGAGATCACCGTCGCCATCGAGGTCCCCGATGCTGGCATTGGCCGATGTCTCTGCGGACGCTTCGAGGTCGATCTGTTTGAAGGATATACCCTCCGCAGGCGGCTCCTTCTTCATTGGACTCGTCGAGGTTGAATCCGCCGTAGGCATCTGCTCGATGCAATAAAGCTTGTTCCAACTCCGCACAAAGAGTTGGTTGTCCACGGCGACCGGCGATGCATCGATCACATCCTCCAATTCGTTCGTAGCAACAACGTCCAAGGTTTCGTTGTCTTTCACGACCACGATGGTTCCTTCGCGACTCGTGAAATAGAAATGGCCGTTGGCTAGGATAGGCGATGCATACATGGTGCGGATTCCTGGTAACCGCATTCGTTCCAGGAGCGAGCTGCCGTTGCTCGCATCGATGCAACTGAGCAGATTGGTGTTGCCCGCCGTGTAGAGCAGTCGAGTATTGCTCAGAATCGGTGAGGGTACATACGGCGTTGACTGGTTAACCCTCCAACCAATCGTCTCGCTCGTGGTTACGTCACCTCGGGAGTTCAGTGGGATCGAACAAGCCAGCGCACCGCGATAACCACTTGTGCAAATGACCGAATCACGAAACCGGACCGGTGAAGGAATCGCATTGACCGTTTGGCCCCCACACTCCCACAGTACGGTTCCATCGTTGGCATCATAGCTCTTGACCGACCCGGTACCATTGACGATGACTTGTTGCTTTCCCTCATAGGTTGTGACAAAAGGGGTGTTCCAAGAGGTAACCTCACTCGCACGATCCACCTTCCAACGGATGTTTCCAGTGAGCTTGTCGATGGCGGCAATAAACGACCCCTCCTCTTGATCGCAATTGATGATGAGCGAATCCTCGGTAAGAGTTGGCGTGATGGCTTCTCCCCAACCGTTTCGTGTTCGCATAGCACCGAGATCGATCTTCCAAATCAACTCACCATCGAGCGAGTAGCAGAAGGTTCCTCGAGATCCGAATGAAAAGTAAAGTCGCTGGCCGTCGGTAGTCGGCGATCCAGCAGCATAAGTATTCGTTTCGTGTTTGCCTTCATGCGGGACTTGTTCAATCGCGACTCGCTGCCAAAGAACCTGTCCGGTACTGCGATCATAACTTGAGACGACAAACTGATAGAACATCGCGTCAGGCGTTGTTTTCGCTCGCTCGTCATTGATCACTGCCGTTGTGCTTTTTCGTTCGGTTTTGACCGCTGACAAGACGAAAACTTGATTGCCGTACACGATAGGTGTTGCCGAGCCCTCTCCGGGTAACTCAGCCACCCAAGCGATGTTTTTTTCCTTGTCCCATTGAATCGGTGGCCTTGCTCGTTCCCCTGCATGTCCATCCGCGAGAGGGCCTCGCCACTGCGTCCAGTTTTCGACGTAAGGCGATGGCTTTGTAGCCCCAGCCCCTTGCTGGGCAGGTTTTTCTTGCTCTTCTGAAGCGCTAAGGTGACTGACCGTAAGATGCATCAGAGCACAAGCGCAAATCAGTTTCTTCCAAATGGTTAATCGCATGGCAGGCAATTTCCGCTTCATGTCCGTGATGGTTCCTTTTCGTTCTTCCATGGCGTGGAAACTCTTTTCCTATTTTAGACGGATAAGCGCCGGAGAGTCTGTCGCAGCTTCGATTGCGGTGATCGTATCTCGGACGCTTTTGGCCTTCATGAGCCCCAAATCCCGTGGAAAGTCTTCTTCCTCCTTCTCAAAGTAATTGGCGATCTTGGTGAGTTCCGGAATGACCCCCTTGGCATGCGCGCCGTAACTTAAAAGGATCTTCATCAGCTCAGGTGTTCGGTTTTGGCTCTCCCAAGGATTCTGATCGCGGGTGTAGAGCACCAAGGCGCTGATCCCTTCCTCGATATGGTGCTCTGCGAGCAACCGCAGCCCTTCGACCCGGATCCCGTCGGCGAACATCTCGCCGCTAGGTGCGGGCTGGATAATGGCCTCATGGATCGCAGGCAATAAAGGCAGGATCTCCCCGAGCGATAATTGGCGATAAACCGAACCGATGCTGCCCCGAGCTCGTCCGTCCTGGTTCTTCAGGCCCGCTCGCACGGCATTGTAGAGCGCCTCGCGATCGACACCTTCGAGCGATCGGCCGAGCATGCCATCGCGTTCAAAAAGAGCAAACGATAAATACCTCTGCTGCATGCCGCGCGGGTCATTCTCAAGGTCCACCTGTGCGAGCAATTCGAGCAGTTGCGGAACAGTCTGCATGGCGGGCTTGCCAATCGCTGCAAGTGCTTCGGCTGCTTTGATTCGAAGCCACAGGTCGTCATGTGCAAGTGTCTTTTGCAAGGCCGCTACGGCCGGCATGCCGCGACGACGAAGCTGGCTCAAACCCTGACATGCTCCATAGCGAGCCTCCAAGCTCGGGGAATCGAGCATCTGGATCAAGGGTTCGACCGGAACGCTTTTGCGTCTCCCGAGTGCCATCGCCGCTCGCTCGCGAACCACAGGCGACCAGCTCCCAAGTCGCTCGAGAAGCTGCTCGTTGCTGAGCGCATCGTAAAAACCGTTTCGGTCTTTGTTGTTCCAACCCCGTCCATCATCGATTAGTGATTCCGCCGTAGCGACATCGAGCTTGGGCACCGCGTCGGACTTCTTGCCCGTCAGATACAGCTTCTTGAGTGGCATCGCATAGGCCAGCAGATAGCTCCCCGTGCAATCCCAACCGGCGTAGCTATCCCGATCGTTCTCGGGTGGGCCTTGATGCAGAAAACTGCCGTCGTAGCGCCTTGCAAGGTCAAAGTACCAGCCTCCAAATTCGTTCATCCAAGCTCCGGTCGCATTCGGTCCAGATTGGGAAATGCCGGGCAAGGACCAGAGGATGTTGAAGAAATTCCCCGTGTGTCCTGTGTCGCGTTCCGGTCCATGGGCCGCGACGCTCATGCGAGAGAAAAACTCCGCACCTTTCGATTCTCCGATCAGATTGAACAATACCGAGGCCATCCCACACTTGCCATTGTCCTCATGGGTTTCAATCCACGGATGATGGTCTCCATAGGGTATCGCTCCTTTGTGGATATAGAAACGCATCAATCGCACACTCAGTTCGATGGCGCGGTCCAATGCCGGATCCTCGACGCCTGCCTGACGTGCCATGACCATCGAGATCGTCAGAGGCAACCCCGGAGAGTTCATCATCCCGTAACCGTAGAGTCGTCCGTCGGGCCGAGCGAACCGATGCCCCCAGGAACCGACCGCACTTTGTCCATTGGCCGCCTCGAGCGCCAGTCGCTTCAGGCCCGGCATGACCGAATCATCTCCCGTGGCGATCCTGTATTCGGCAAGCAACATCATGACGTAGCCGTAGTACCAAGTGGCCATCCCTTCGTCCTTGAAACTCGCTGCCCACTGAGCTTCCTTTTGGATAAGCGGCAAATAGCTCTCTTGGCCACTGGCAAGCAAAGCCAGAGCATTGAGCGATCGAGGGATCGGATCGAGCCGTCTGGTATAGGAGGGATCCTCCATCCGCTTGGCAAGCTCTCTGCAGCCTTGTTCGAGGATCCGTTTGGACTTTGGACAATCGTAGGGGGCCGTGGGGCTATAAGTTCCCAAGACCGGTATTTTCACAACGACCTCTTCCGAGCTTCCGGCTCGCCAGCGGCTCAGCGTCAGTTCACCGCTTCCTGCTTCGCTTTCGGCAGCCGTCAGCGCCTTGCCCATCTCGGTGCGAGGGTCATAGGAAAACGGCTTTCCACCAACCCCTAGAATCACGTCGCCCACTTCGAGAATGCCGTACGCTGGCGAACCTTTTGCAACCTTGGTGATCGCGATCTGTCGGGCGTCGGAGGTGACCATCTTGTCACAATACATCCAGCCTCGCAGCCCCGTGGCCCCGAGATTCCAATCATGCTTGGCGTCCTCAGGGATCTTGGCCCCTTGAGTGAAATCAGGGATTTCTGCTGCCTGACCTCCCCCGATAGCGTAGTTAGCGCCAGAGGCCGAGAACATAACGAAGAGTGCAAAGAATACGGTTTGGTTTTTCATGCTTGTTATTTCTTGAGTTCTTTGAGTTCCGCCATCGCTTCGGCAAGTCCTTTGCCGACCCCTCCAAGGATCTTTGCAGAGCCTAGGTAGTGAAACTCCAAATTTGATATTCCTTTTTCGATCACCGCGCGTTGGCGATCGCTGAGTCCCTCTCTGCGCATCCGTTCGACCAGAGCTTGTTCTTCCTGGGGCGAGAACTTCTCCTCCTTGGCTTGCTTTCTTGCTTTCTGTTCAAGCTCTTTCTCCTTGGCCTTTGCCAGTGTCAATTCACCATCCCAGTACTTCTCGGCTAGCACTGTTGCGACGTTGCCTTGGAATTCTGGGAGTAAGGCTGGGGCAGCCATCGCTGCACGAAAATGGTCGTGCGTGCTTTTGTAACGCAGTTGGTCGGGACCGTATTCGGACGTTGGTCCACCGACGCCCAGAACACCGATCACAAAAGGCAACTTTGGAGCATTCAGATCCTTCCGTACATCGCGGATGAAGTGAGCCAATGCACTGCTGTATTGATCGTAGCCTCCTGGCTTGTCGCGATTTGGATAAGTCCCAGCGTCGACCATATCGTTCCAGCCTTGGAACCAAGCAAATCCGGCGATTTGGTAGCCTACGGAAGCGTCGTATTCGGGTATGACTCGCTTGGGGTCACTGAGTACAAATTTCACATGATCGATCATCTGGCGGTAGTACACCCCGGTCTGCTTGGCTTTATCTGCTTGGATCGCAGCAAGATCCTTACCCTGTTTTTGCAGGTTGCCAAGGAGAGTTTCGTTGAAGACATAAGGACCTGCGCTAGGTGGGCGAAAGTCCGTGTGCAGGCTTTTGCCTCCCCACGAGGTCTTGATGATCAAAATCGGTGCGTTGGAGAACTTCTGCATGGTCAGTCCGAAGGTAAACTCGGGCCCGATTTTTTCGGTGGACGCGCCAAAGCCAGCCGTCAGCTTGCCGGTCTGTTCGGATTCGGCGCATCCGATCGAAGAAATCCAGACGCGGTCGCAGACCTTGGGTTTGCCATCGGCCCCGAGCATTTCGTCGAGCATCGGCTTGGTCGCCGGATCCATGCCGATGTGTTCAAAGGTGCTGATTTTGGCATGGCCTTGCATGTTTGACTGGCCTGCAAGGATGTAGACTTGTAGAGGCAGGCTCTTGCTGGCGAGTTTGTCGGCTGGGACCAGAGGTTCCTTGGGGGGGGCGAAACCTAGGACGCTGCAGGCGAGCAGCGTCAGGGATACGAGCATCCAAGCGGCTTGGAAGGGGAGTTTGTTCATGGTTTTTCGGGATTCGGATTTTCGGTCGGTGCTGGCGCATCGCGGTGCTCGTAAACGAAGCCATGAGTATACCCGCTTGAGCGTTCATCAGCGGTATAAATCACGGACCGCTGATGGAAGACCCAAGCAGCCGTCTTGAAACACAGAGGCACAGAGACCACGGAGGAAGCCCGTTCCTGCTAGTGGATCTTGCTAAAGATCCTAAGCCTTTGCGAGAGGATTAGACCTCGTTGACAGATGCCCAACGGCTCACAGATTGAGCTTTCTGCTGATTGGATTATCTTTTTCTTTTTCTTTTGGAGCGTTTGTTGCAGATGGAGCGCACTATTTCCCAGGTCAGGTCAGGGTATTGCGGTCGTAAGGCATTTAGGATCTCTTTCGTTGGCTTTCGCGTTACGTTAAGCCTCTGAACGTCCTTTTCTAGCTGTGTCCATCTAGCCCTTTTGAGGTCCGTCGACTTCGGTTCGACCGGATCCATCCCGTCTTTTTGCGTTTTCATTTTATGCCCCCCCAAGCGATTAAAGGTTCGATCACACCGCCAGGTTGTCTATGGGTGCAACCTCGACGGGTCTACCACCGCAAGCCAAGACCGGGTTTTCTCACGAAAAAGGAGTTCACCGCTAAGGCGCAAAGTACGCGAAGGAATTCGGGTGATATGTCGACTTTGCGTCCTTCGAGTCCTCGCGGTGAGTCGTCACTTATTGTCTCGACGCCTTTGGACGATGACACGAAAAAACCCAAGGAATCCCTTGGGTTTGTCTCGATTTGTAGTCTATAGGCCGACGCTTGCTTTTCTATAAAAATGGGCGAAGAGGGACTCGAACCCCCGACATCTACTTTGTAAGAGTAGCGCTCTAACCAACTGAGCTATTCGCCCGATTTGACCGGATCAAGATGCACTAAGCAGCATCGAATCCAGTGCTCGGAGATCGTGCTGTTTTAGATCCCGTGCAATCGGATCCGGCGGTTCCGACGCTCGGCTCGTTGCTTGCTGCGACGCTTGATCTCGCTGGGCTTCTCGTAAAATTCCCGACGTCGCATCTCCTTCTTCAATCCGCTTCGCTCAACCAACTTGCGGAACCGACGTACCGCATCCTGAATCGTCTCCCGATCGCGGACTTGCAACTTAACCATGCATCTGACTCCAATAAGACCTATCTACGCTCGCTTCGGTTCGCGAAACTGCTTATGCCTCGAAATTTTTGACTTCACTGTACTTAACCCCACATCGAATCCTTCTCTGTGAGACTCCCCTTTATCGGGACTGACTTGTCTGTCTCAGTACCTTTTGGGGCCGAAATTTTAGCCTAATCACGTCAACCCGTCCAGGCTACTTGTGGGCCCGCCTGAGAAGAAACCAAGAAGTGGACGGGAATCGAACCCCCAAGCGGAATCCAACCCCCAACCCGGGGAACTTTCTCCCCCCTGTCGGGTTTATCTTCTTACCGAATCGATAGGTTCGCTAGCAAACTCCATCCGATCCGATTCCCTTAGCCAGGTCTGAAAAGCCAATCGACAAGAGAAGAAACCTGCTATCCGATGCACCTTTTTGGCAATTCCAAGCAATCTCTCTAGCCAATTCCACCGAAATGGGCGATTTTATCCCTACGCCGATGGTCCAATCCCACCCCCGTTTACAGCCTCGTACAATTAGCAAATTCTCCTCGGTCCGAAGTTCCATCGGATTCCAGGAGCCAAGCCTATCGAATCCGCGACGGAAAGCCTGCCAGAAGTTTTTCCTCCCATCCTAAGCAAGTGCGCAATCATGAAAAAAAACAGAAGATCCCTTCTACGCTCGTCCCGTACTGCTAGCCGGTCGCGACGAGGCGGTGTGCGAGGAACCATTTTGGGCCTTTTGGCTGTCTCCGGGCTCTGTGGGGGGGGATATTATTGGGCGATGAACCGTCCAGGAAGCAATCTGGAAAGCTCCTCGGAGCCGATGTTCCATCAAGTTGCCGAGGGGCCCTTTGACCATATCGTTTTGGAGCAGGGCGAAATCGAATCGAGCAGCAACAACGAAGTCAAATGCGAAGTCAAAGGCCGCGGAGGCAGCGGCACCCCAATTCTTTCGGTCATCCCCGAAGGGACGTTGGTCAAGAAAGGGGAAACCCTTTGCCAACTCGATTCCTCGGCACTAGATCAGGACGCGAAAAACCAGAGGATTATCGTTAGCTCGGCCGAATCGGCGGTCATCAGCGCCGAGGCTGCCGTCAACAAAGCGGTCATCGCTCGCCGAGAGTACCTCGAAGGGACCTTTCTGACCGAGCGCAATGCAATCGTCAGTGAGATCGCCGTCGCCCAGCAATCCCTCCGCAAAGCCGAACTATCGCTCGAAAGCGCCGAGCGGCTTGCGGCCAAAGGGACCCTTAAACCCCTTCAGATCGAAGCTGAACAGTTCTCTGTCGAAAATGCAAAGAGCAACCTCGAATCGGCCTTGGGCCGCTTGAAGGTCCTCGATGAATTGACCAAAGCGAAAATGCTCGTCCAATTCGATGCCGATATCGAAACGACGCGAGCCAAACTCGAGTCGGATAAAAACACCCTCGGGGAAGAAAAGAACAAGCTCCAAGAAATCCAAGCCCAAACGAAAGCTTGCACCATCCTCGCTCCTGCCGATGGCCAAGTTGTCTATGCGAACAAAAGCTCTGGTCGAGGTGGTGGCGACTTCATCGTCGAGGCCGGAGCGTTGGTCCGCGAGCAGCAGACCATTTTTCTGCTCCCAGACCCAACGCGTATGCAGGTCAAAGCGAAAATCAACGAATCGCGGATCAGCTTGATTCGCGAAGGCATGCCGGTGAAAATTCGCGTCAACGCCTCCGAATACGAATTGCTCGGACGGGTGATCAAAGTCAACAAGTACGCCGAGCCCGGCAATTGGTGGGGTTCGAACGTGAAAGAATACGCAACCTTCATTCAAATCGTCGAGCCACCCGAGTCGATCCGTACCGGGATGACCGCTGAAGTACGAATCTTCGTCGAACAAATCGACAAAGCGCTCCAAATCCCCGTGCATGCTGTGTACGAAACCAAACGGCATCACTTTGTCCTGATCCGCGAAGGCGAAAAATGGGACACCCGAGAAATCAAAATCGGTGCGACCAACGATAAGTTTGTGACCGTCAAAGAGGGGATCGAGCCCAACGACAACGTCGTGCTCGACCCGAGGAACCATCTGGACAAGATGGATATTCCTGAGATTCAAGAAGAAGACGACCGTTCGAAACTCGTGGCGATGACCAATTCGCCACTTCCGAAATCGGCCGCCCCGGAATCGGGTCCCCAAGGTGCCGGTGGTGCCGGTGGTGCTGGTGCTGCTGGTGGTGCTCGGGGCGGGGCAGGGGGCGGGGCAGGGGGCATGAGCCCCGATGCGATCGTCGGCATGATCATGCAAAGGATGGATACCAATACCGATGGAAGCCTCTCTCAAGAAGAGGTCGCATCCGACGATCGGATGAAGAGTTCCTTTGCCGACTATGACGCGAACAAGGATGGGAAAGTCGACCGCAGCGAACTGTCTTCCGGATTCAAAAAGCGGATGGCTGCCATGGGCGCTGGCGGCCCTGGAGGACCTGGAGGACCGGGCGGCGGTGGAGCCGGACGCGGGCCTGGCGCTCCGTCGAATTGATACGCAATAAGCACTGCCGATCCGGACGGTAACGCCTCGCGGGGTGGCTTCGACCGATAACACTCTAGAGTACAAGTCGCATCATGACGCAAGACGCTTTTACGACCGACGGATACGCATGTAGAGTCGTCGACCTGAAGAAGGAGTACGTGCTCAAAAGCGAGACGGTCCGCGCGCTGCGGGGGGTCACTTTCGACGTGCCGACCGGAGACTACGTTGCAATCATGGGACCTTCGGGTTCCGGCAAAAGTACCTTGCTCAATATGCTTGGATGCTTGGACAAGCCCACCTCAGGGAGCTTGTGGCTCGGACACGACGACGTGGCCAAAATGAGCGACGATCAGTTGGCCGAAATTCGTTCCCAGCGGATCGGATTTGTTTTTCAGTCGTACAACCTTATTCAGCAATTGACGGTTGTCGAGAACATCCAAGTCCCGCTGTTTTATCAAGGTAAGGCGCTCACTGCGGCTCAGAAAAATCGCAGCATCGAATTGGCCAAAATGGTCGGGCTCGCCGATCGGCTCGGCCACCGCCCGACGCAGCTCTCAGGGGGCCAGCAGCAGCGGGTTGCGATCGCTCGTTCGCTGGTCAATGACCCGTACTTTATCCTCGCCGACGAACCGACAGGGAACTTGGACTCTCGGACGACCGAAGAGATCCTCCAAACGTTTGAGCGTCTGAACAACGAGGGCCGAACCGTCATCTTGGTCACCCACGAGGACGAGGTTTCCAAGCGAGCAAAAAGGGTCGTGCGCCTCAAGGATGGTCGGTTGCAGTGGGACAAGATCAATACGCAGCAGGTCCGCGACGAAGCGGCTAAGTATGCGATCGATAACATGCCCGTAGAAGTCTAATCACACACGCAAGAGAGCTTGGGGAACAATCGTCATGGGAATTCTCTTAGGTACCATCGGGCTTGGAATCAAAAGCCTCTGGCTCCACCCGATGCGTTCGATCCTGACGGTCCTAGGGATCTTCATCGGAGTGGCGAGCGTTATCTGGTTGCTGGCGATTTCCAAGGGGATTGGAGACGAGGCCCAGCGGCAGATCGAGAGCCTCGGGGCCGACACGATCATGATCCGTACGGTCAAGCCTCCGAGCGAGAAAATGTCCAGTCAGGGTTTGACTCCTTATGGTCTGACCCGCGAAGAGTACGACATGCTCGTGGCTACGGTGCCGACGGTCAAAAGTGCCATTCCGATCCGCGAGATGCGGCGTCAGTTCCAGTTCAAGAATCGCAAGCTCGATGGGCGGTTGGTCGGCTGCACGCCGGAGTATGCCGATGTGACGAAGCTCGAGGTCGTCTCAGGGCATTTCCTGAGCGACGCGGAGAATTTTGCTCGCGACTGCCACTGTGTCTTGTCGGCCAAAGTCGCCGAGCGGCTTTTTCCGTTCGAGGACCCGGTCGGACAGCGGATCTACATGCCAGAAAACCAGGACTTTTATTTGGTCGTGGGGGTATTGAAGCCAAAGGGTGCTACGGCAGCCATCGGCGGCTCGATGGCAGCTCAAGACTTCTCGAACGACGTCTACATCCCAATCCAAACGCTCCAGCAACGCATCGGCGATACGGTCATGACCATGCGATCCGGGTCGCGTGAAGGTGAGATCATCGAATTGAATCAAATCACCTTGCGATGTACCGACGTGTCGGAGGTCAAGAAAACTGCGGAATTGGTCCAAGCTGCACTTTCGAGCCACGAGAAGATGGAAGACATCTCGGTGGTTGTGCCTTTGGAGTTGCTCGAACAGGCTCGCACGACACGCGCGATGTTCATGCTGTTTATGGGGATGATTGCAGCGATCTCGCTGCTCGTCGGTGGGATTGGCATCATGAACATCATGCTCGCGACGGTCACCGAGCGGACGCGAGAGATCGGGATTCGCCGTGCACTGGGGGCTAAACGGCGAGACATCGTGCGTCAATTCTTGGTCGAGACGAGTGTGCTGAGTTTGACCGGCGGGATACTTGGGATCCTCTTTGGGCTGTTTTGCAGTCCTGCGGTCGACTTGGCCCGGGAGTTTGCGACGGCTTGGTTCCCCAAGCAGATGGCGGATTTGCCGGAGGTGGTGCGGGTTGTTAAGCCATCGATTGTTCCCGAGAGCATTCCGGGTGCGTTTTTTATCTCGCTAGCGGTAGGGTTGATTTTTGGAATCTACCCTGCGACGCGCGCGGCGAAAATGAACCCCATCGAGGCCTTGCGGCACGAGTAAGCTAGTCCGTGGGTGAAATTGTTTAACCCGCAGCCAACGGCGAGGAAGTTGCTAGTACCAGGCCGAGCGCCGCCGTGGGGTAAGCTTTTGGGGGCGGAAGAGAGACGAAACACAGAGTCACAGAGGTCACGGAGAGACGAACCAGAGCTCTAGGCAAGAGGTTTGTCCCATAGAGCTGGCATGCTAGTCCGTGGGTGAAATTGTTTAACCCGCAGCCAACGGCGAGGAAGTTGATAGTACCAAGCCGAACGCCATGGGGCTGAGCTTGTGAGGTTACTCGGCTTTGGGACTTAAGCTGGCTTTGAACAGACGTCTAGCGAGTGTCGGGTGGAATGGAGTCCATCCATCGGTCGATCGATCTTGGGAGATGAGTTCCTGTGCGGTATTGAGTTTCGCGTCCATCTCATCTAGGTAGTGGAACACGAGGGCTTCGAGCGTCATGGGGACTTTAGGGCTGCCGTGATCGAGGGTGCCGTGGTGGCTGACGACAATATGCTGCAATCTCAGGAGTTTCTGTGGGTCGATCGCAACGCCTTTCGCCTTGAGGCGATTGGCGAGAGCGTCGAGCATCACGACACCTTGGACAAGGTGACCTAGCAGTTGTCCGGAGTCTGTGTAGTTGAGTTCGTTTTCGAAGGATAGTTCCTCGATTTTTGCGAGGTCATGGACCAAGGCGGCGGCCATGAGCAGATCTCGGTCGACTTGGCGGTAGTGTCGACTTGCGAATTCGCACAGTTGCATCAGCGAGACGATATGTTCGAGCAATCCGCCTGGATAGGCGTGATGGGTTTTGGTACCTGCCGGGGCGATCTGCAATCGTTTGCTGATTGAGTCATCGGAGAGGATCTCTTTGCAAATTGCCGAGACGCTCGGATCGTTCAGGGAATCGACGAGACCATTGAGGGTTTCCCAGTGTGCGGTGACTTGATTGCGATCGAGCGCGTCGAATTCCTCGAGTGCGACTAGGTCGGAATCGACGTTGTGCATCTGATTGACGATGATCTGGAGGTTCCCGTTATGCAGTTGCGTCATGCCTTGGATGCGAGCAAAAGTTCCTTTGGGGAATCTCTCGCAGAGGCGTTCGTCGGCGTTCCATCGCATGGCCGAGATCATGCCGCTACGGTCCTGCAGTTGCAGGAGCAGGTACGGGTTGCCTTGGCGATTGGATCTCAATTGCCGATCGGCGATTTTGAAGACCGCGTCGACTTGGATTTGCGGGAGCAACTCGGCGATGTATTGGCGAGCCGAGGAGTTGGTATTCATGGTTTCGTTTCCCTTTGGATGCTCGACGTTGCGGGCCATCAACTGCTGGCGCTTGAGTAGCTTCTTAGGGCCCTTTGAAAGACCCATCGGCTCAAGATGAGGGCGACGATCGTAGCTATAAAGGCGAAAACCGCTAGCCCCCATTCCCAGCCTTGGCGGGGCGAAAGGGGCTGGGCCAGCAGCCTAGCTGGGACGTTGATGATCACCAGGATTGGGAAGACGAAGGTGAAGATATACCACAGGGGTATCCCCCAACCGCTTTGGTAGATCTCCATCGGATAGCGTGAAAAGTTGGTGATGTAGAACCAGAAATCGTAGAGGCTTTGGTTTCTGCCGAGCCAGATGCTCGTGGCGGCCAAGCAAACGATCAGGCTGTAGAAAAGTGCCACGCCGCAAATTAGGTAGACTCCATAGAGCAGAAAGATTCCGATCGAGAATTCCCAAGGGGGTTCGGTTCGAGAGGACAGACGCCAGACCGCGTAGGCCAGGATACCTAGACCGGCAATGGCGTTGCTTAGTGAGGCCCACTCGACCCGCCGGAAGGAGATCAAAAACTGGGTATCGATCGGTTTGAGCAATGCGTAGTCTAGGCCACCGGTTCGAATCAGTTCGCTGAATTCCTGCGCATTGGGCATGAGGAACGCTTGGACAATCGCATTGACGATCCAGGTCGTCGCAAGGAAGACGTAGAACTCATCTCGCCCCCATCCGGTGGAGGCACCGATGCTGCGCACGTGGAAGAAAATAAGGAGGTAGAACCCCAAGTTCATGGTGAGCCAAGCGAGGCTCGAGATGCAGTCGACGATGAAATTTCCTCGGAAGGTCATATCTCGCACCAGGCTGTTGCGAGCAAAGGCAAGGAGCAGTCGTGCGTGCCTGAGGGTTCCATCGATCCAGCGATTGATCATTCCTTGTGGGCTTTCGTTTGCTGTTTGCTGAGATCGTTCTCTAGAAGCGGCCTTGTTGGGCCCAAAGTTCTGCGAGGACCACCGCGTGCTCGACGGCTTGGACCATTTCGTCCAAACAAGCGAATTCTTTGGTCGAGTGAATATTGTATTGGCCTACGGAGAGGTTGGGGGTAGGTAGGCCTAGGTGGGACATGAGCGACCCGTCACTTCCACCGCGAATCGCATCCCGTTTGGAGGTTCGGCCGAGCTTTCGGAAGGCTTGTTCGGCCAAATCTGCCGCCAGGGGGAATTCCCGCAGTTTATCGCCGAGGTTTCGGTATTGTTCTTCGATATGGATTTCGATGCGAAGTCGCTTATCGCCCTGTTGCATATCCTCGGCGAGTTGGCGTAGCAGGTCCGCGTGGTCGGCGAGTTTCGCGGTATCAAAATCCCTAAGCAGAACTTGGACGCTCGCCTCGGAGACCGAACCATGGAACACGTAGGGGTGTAGAAAGCCTTCGCGGTTGCAAGTGGTTTCCGGGGAGAGACGGTCGATCGGTAGGCTTGCGACAAAGAGACTTGCAGCTTTGATCGCATTGACCATTTTTCCTTTGCCCACCGAGGGGTGGGTGTTATGGCCGTAGAACTTGATGGTGGCCAAGTCTGCGGAGAAGGTTTCGACGTCGATGGTTCCCGAAGCGCCACCATCGAGGGTGTATCCGGCGATTGCCCCGGCCTTGGAGAGATCGAAGTGTCGGGTTCCTCGCCCGATTTCCTCATCGCAGGTAAAGAGGATACGGATTGGACCGTGAGGTATATTGGGTCGTTCGATCAGGTAGTTGGCCACTTCCATGATCGAGGCCACGCCGGCTTTATCGTCGGCACCCAGGAGTGTTTTGCCATCGGTGACCACGAGGGTCTTGCCGACGAGCGAGGCGAGTTCTGGGGAATGGGCAAGTTCGATTTTGTCTCCGTTGGCAAGCGGAATATCGCCTCCGGAGTAAGGTTCGATGACCTCGGGTTTGCAGTGATCTCCTGGGGCTTCTGGGGAGGTGTCCAGATGTGCGTTCAGGAGGATGGTAGGGACCGGTCCGGGGCAGGTCGCAGGGACGGTCCCCCAGACGAGCCCGTGGACGTCTTGTTCGGCATCTTCGATCCCCATGGAGCGCAATTGCTTGACGAGCAGCTCGCCCAGGAGCCATTGACCTCGACTGCTCGGGTAGTCCTGGGTGTTGGGATTTGCTGTGGTCCCGATCTTGACATATTGCAGGAATCGGTCGAGCAGGCGTTCGCGGTTGATGTGCATCGTGGTCCTCTTTTGGCTTCGAATCGGGGCATTCTATCGCATTTCGACCGACTTTGTTGAGAGCCTCGATGGGTCATAGCCCGGGGTGGTTTCGAGGCTCGGTCGCGCGGTCTTGGGTCAGTTCGGTTGTGTTTTTTGGGGGGACGAGTTGGTTCCAGGCTTGTTCCCATTGGGTCCAGGTTGTTTCGCTTGCGGCGAAGATCCAGCGGCGGTCTGGGATATCGGCCAGTCCAAGGCTTTTCGCGAGGCTGCTGGGTTGGAAGCTCGAGACATGCGGACCATCGAAATGAACATCGCATTTTTGCTGGAAGTCCTTATCGGCCCAGACGACCATTCCTTGGTCTTGCAGGTCGTAGGGTTTCCCTTTGGAGAACTCCGATTCGACTTGAGCGCGGATCAAAAACACTCCGCATTTTCGCATGAATCCGAGCAGTGCCAAGTCGAAGACTTTCTGCACGTTTTCGGGAGCTTGATCGAGCCAACCGTTTTGGCGGGTCCAAGCGACAATCCAGCCGCTTTGTTCTTGGATGACCAGTTCGAGCCGAGCGGGCTGGAGTTCATTCTCCTTGGGTGCAATTGGATCGAGTCGGATCGTGAGGCTATTGGTCGCAGCGATGACCTCGGAGCAGACCAAGCGGTACTGATCGTAGCCTGGAGATTGATTGACTAGGGATTGATTGACTAGGGCGATCAATTCGCGATCGACGCATCGGTGGACATGCTCGGTAACGTGGTGAAGTTTTTTGTACGCGCTGCGTCGTTTGGTAAACCGTTTGACCGAAGCGGGTTGATTTTCAAGTCTACGAATGTTTCGAAAAAGCTTGGGTAACGTTCCGGAGTGGAATCCGGGTCGGAGCAAACGCTCGATGGTCTCACCGTGGCTTCCGACGGGAATTGCAGCGAGGGCTCCGCGTCGATTTTGCCGGAAGAGCCTCCAGTTCTCCTTGAGCTCCCAGACGGCGAATCCGAAGAATCCTGGGAGAAACACGATGTTGAACCAGGTGATCGACATGGCAAGTGGTTTGTTCATGTACTGGATCAGGAACGCTTCCATGTTGACGGCTAGGATGAGCAGGACCGGCAGGAAGATTTTGTGGGCGACGGTCACGACGGGGAAGTGTTTGACGGGGTGGAGTGTCGGCTCGATGAGCAGATTGATGTAGATTCGAATTAAAAACGAGATCACGGACCAGAAGAAGCCCAGGATGGCTTTGGCGATGAGCGACAGGAGGTTCTCTTGGCTGTGGAATCGGAGCCATTCGTCGACGGCATAGAGAAACCGTTCGAATACGAGCAGCATCCCTCGAAACAACTCGACGATCCAATCGATAGCGATGACAACCCAGCGCAGTCGGACTAGATTCCAGAAACCTCCGATGGCTTCGAAGAGGAGTTCTTGGAGGTCTCGTCCCAAGCGAGAGTTCATCATAGCGCTCAGGACGATCGCCTCGCAGGCGACACGAAGGTTCGGGCTTATCAGGATGCTCGGGGATCTTTGGACCATGCATTCGATGGCCAGGACCAACGTCGTTGGCTTGATCCAATAACTCCAAGTGGTTTGAGTCCAGGGGTGCTCGAAGAAGGAGCGGATCGAGGCCCAGGGGAGAAGTTCTTGAGGCAACCGGATGCAGATCGCATAGATCAACTGACCGAACCATCGGATGGCTTTCCAAAGTCCCAGACGGAAGCGGGGCAGGTGGATCAGCGCCATCAAGAACAGTCCCAGGAGGATGACCAAGGGGATGATGTTCAGTTGGTTCGAGACGATTTGATCGACGGCTTGGTCAGCCGTTTTGGTGACGGTCGATTCGGGTTCGGATTGCGACTCGGTAGCAAACAGGCTTGGATCGATCGATTCGGACTTGGGTGGTGGATGTTCGCTAGTCCAGGTTTCAATTTTGTGCCAAATGTGTTGGATGCTTTCGATCAGGACCAAAGCGCCGCCGAAGGGAATGATTAGAAATAGGGTGGCGAATCGTCCTTTGGTGGTTCCGAAGAACATCGCGCTGATCATTTGGATCCATCGAAGATAGAAATCCCCTTTGCGATAGACACCGTCGAGGACTTTGTCGAGTCGATCGTCGGCTTTGAGAAGTCGATCGCCGCCCCAAGCTTCCCGCAGTCCGTGAAGATCGGGGAGTTTCAGATCGTTTTTGCTGACTGCATCCCGGAAATAGCCCATCGAGATGTACCCTCGCTCGGAGATGCAATCGAGGGCGTCTTCGACGAGCTTGTCCATCGCGATGCGTTCAGGGAATGAACTCGGGGTCATTCCGACTTCGAGGAGGGTATCTCGTAGGGGGTCACGGATCCTGAGCCGCATTTGAGAGTCGGCTTGGTGCGAGGCCTGTTCGAGCAGCAGGGTCAATCGATCGCGTTCGACACCGCTTAAGCGCACGTGGGTCAACCTGGCCGTCGCGCTGGCGAGGTGCTTGGCCATCAAGACTTCTTGAAGGTTGTACAGGGGCCGACTCAGGGGTTTTGCGCCCAAGGAGGTGACCCACCGCAAGAGGTCGACGCGGTAGGATACCCGTTCTTTGTCGAGGCAGACTTTTTGAAGGTCGTACAGGAGTCGTTTTTCGGAGTTCCAAAAACCTTGAATGGCGTTTTTGGCTAGGGCTAGCAGGACAGCGTGCCAGTCGTTGTTATCCGAGGCTGGGAAGCCGATCGCTTCTCGCAAGCGTTTGACGAACAGGCGCAGATCCGACTCGGCCGTCGACTCGGCCTTGGACCGTTTGCTTCGCGAGGGTGCCGAGCGGGCAGCGCGGAGCGAGGAACTGATCGCATGGACGGTATTGCCCCTTTCGGTGGCTCGATCTCGCCTGCGCATGTAGCGGAGGTATTTCCGCTCCGAGGTGCCTTGTGCAAGTTCGACAGACCATCCTTTCTGGGTGTTTTTCAGGATCACTTCGTCTTGCGCCTCGCGGCTTTGCATTTCGATGGATGCAGAACCTGCGATTCGCGATTGCTCTAACATTTCCTCGATAGGCAGATCCAACCGCATCTTCTCGGCCAATTGATCGATATGTTGAACCGAAGGGAACCAGGTATCGAGGCTTCCAGAATCAAAGCACCGGAATTCCCAGTAGAGAGCTACCCATTCGCAAAACGCTTCGACACGGCATTTGGGATCGAGCAGTCGCATTTCGGCCCCGAGCACGTGGTGGGCTTCGTCAAATTCCACCTGTCCGAGTGCATCGATTTTGGATTGAACGAAGGCGAATTGATCTGGGGAGCGCAAGGCAAGCAGAGCGCGATCGAGCTGTGCGTGGAACAGTCGTCGCCAGAGGAGCAATTTGAGTTCATCCAGGGGCCAATGCTCGAGTTGGTCTGGATTGGGGAGTTTGATCAGCAGGACATCGCCCCAGATCGGTTGCATATCGCGCAGTCCGAGTTCGTCGGGACGGATACTGCCGAGAACTTGATCGGCAGGCGCGACGTGGGAATCCTCATGAGGCAGCGCCAGGGCCAAACTCGGATGCTGGGTCCGCTTGCGGAGCAGCCTGCGCATGACCCTGCCCTCGACCAAAAAAACGGTCGAATCGACGGCCGACACCGCTTCCCGCAATTCCCCAACTCGGTTAGCAACGGGTGCTTGAGACACAGAAAATCACTCAAAGGGAAAGCCAACTAACGAAAAGACGGATGTCATCTTCGCATATTTTCAGCGAGAATAGAAGCAGCGCCCGGGAGCTAACCTTCAACAAATCCCCAACTCTCTTGCTAACAGAAGGGTTTATCGAACATGGAGAAACGCCGACTAGGAAACTCAGACCTCATGATCACCCCGATAGGGATAGGGGCCTGGGCCATCGGAGGCGACGGTTGGGCCTTTTCCTGGAGCAAGCAGGAGGATTCCCAGAGCATCCTCGCGATCCACGCGGCGCTCGATTCGGGGATCAATTGGATCGATACGGCCGCAGTGTACGGCTTGGGGCATTCCGAGAGTGTCGTCGCCAAGGCACTCAAGCAAACGTCAGCCCAACGGCCCTATGTTTTCACCAAATGCGAGCGGGCTTGGGACGAGAATCGCCAGATCGTCAAGTCCTTGAAGGCCGAGTCGATCCGCAAGGAGTGTGAGGATAGCCTGCGTCGCCTTGATGTCGAAACGATCGATCTTTATCAAATCCACTGGCCTGAGCCCGACGAAGACATCGAGGAGGGTTGGAGCACTCTGGCAGATCTTCAACGAGAAGGGAAGGTGCGATGGATTGGAGTTTCGAATTTCGATGCGAACCAGATGCAGCGAATCGCATCGATCGCGCCGATCACCTCGTTGCAACCCCCCTATTCGCTGATCCGACGCGATGCGGAAAATGAGATCCTACCCTATGCCCACTCCCACCAAATCGGAGTGATCGCTTATTCGCCTATGGGCTCAGGCATGCTGACTGGTGCGATGAGTCGCCAACGCATCGAGTCGCTTCCGCCTGACGATTGGCGCACCCGCAGCGCGAACTTCCAAGAGCCCTTGCTGACAAAAAATCTAGCCATCGCCGAAACGCTCGAGAAGACTGCCGCTCAAGCGGGACTCTCCCCAGGGCATCTTGCTATCGCTTGGGTGCTCCAAAATCCAGCCGTTACCGGCGCCATTGTGGGGATACGAAGTGTGGAGCAAGCCATGGAGCTAGCTCGATTCGCGGAGGTCTATCCGTCGAAGACTGCGAATATTGTCGGTGCATTGGAGTAATCGCATGAATTCCGGGAATCCAGAAGGCAACGCGCTGCGCAGTGATTTGAGCTTAAAGATAGAGGCTTGGGATGGCCAATGGGGGCGTTTGGTTCTCGAGCGGCTGAGAGTTCAGATGGCCGACTCTGACCCCGCGCATGGGCTTGAGCACGTCCAGCGGGTCGTGAGAAACGTCTGTCTGATCGCAAGAAAATTGGTCAACTCTTCGAGTTGTGCTAGTACTCGAGAGGTTGATGTCGAGGTTCTCTTGCCGGCTGCTTGGTTTCACGACTGCGTTTATGTGCCAAAGAATTCCGCTCAACGCTCCGAGGCTTCGCGACTCGCAGCGGATCGAGCCGTCGTGGTGCTCACGGATATTGGCTATCCGGCGGTGAAATTCCCGGCGATTGCCCATGCGATCGAAGCTCATAGTTTTTCGGCTCAGATCCCTTGCCGGAGCCTTGAGGCACAGGTGCTCCAGGACGCCGACCGTCTTGAGGCCCTCGGAGCCATTGGGCTGGCTCGATGCTTGATGACAGGCGGATCGATGGGACAGAGGTTGTACCATCCTGAGGATCCGTTCCCGACGGCAAGGGAGCCTCGGGATGATCAGCAATCGGTAGATCATTTCTTTGCGAAATTGCTTAAGCTCCCGTCGACCATGCAGACCGATGCCGGCAAGCAGATCGCCTCTGAGCGGGCTGGGTATCTCGTGGCCTTTCTTGAGCAATTAGCGAAGGAAATCGGAGTGCCAATCCAACTGCCGTCGGAGTTCCGAGGTTTACAAAACGGTGCTCTTGGCTGACAATAGTACTCCGACTTGCGATGCCCGTCGGCGTTGATCACCTTTCGGGTACGGACCATGCATGGATTGATACTTGTACAGCTTCAAAAATTCGCTCAGCAGACGCTCGGATCTGAGGAGTGGCGCAGTGCGTTATCGAAGTCAGGTTTAGACCGGACCTCGTTTTCGGCTGGTTTGGTTTATGAGGATCGGCAAGCTCTGGAGTTGATTGTTCTGGCTGCTGAGACCCTGAATGTCCCAGTCGACGAAGTGGTCGAGATGTTTGGTAGGTTTTTGTCGACCGAATTGATCAGGCTCTACCATCGGGTGATCAAGCCGCATTGGCGAACCTTGGACATCATCGAAAACACCGAGACTTTCATTCACTCGGCAGTTCGCGTTGGCAATCCTGGTGCGGTTCCACCGGTCCTCGATGCGATTCGCCTTTCGGAAAACGAATTGCAGTTGCTCTATTCGTCGGATCGAAAGCTGTGCAAGTTGGCTATCGGCATCATCAAAGGCTTGGCCGACCACTTTCAAGAGGTCATCGAGATTCACAAAGACTCCTGCATGCTCCATGGGGATCCGTTTTGTACATTTCGCTTGATAAGAAACGTCGCCAAGCAAGACACCAAAAAATTGGATGTGAGAAACACCATTCAATTTGGACTGGACTCACCATTGACCGTCCAGGGCGATCCATCGTCTTGGGAGGGTGGGACCAGTAAGACCCTCGCAGAGCGGTCCAAAAGCGAGCCCACTCACTGGGAAAGCCATCTATCCCCAGCGATTTTTGAGTCGGATTTCGCTAGCATAGGGCCTTATAGGGTCCTAGCTCAGCATGGTGAAGGAGGCATGGGTTGCGTCTTTCGAGCCATCGATACGCGGAGCGAACAGACCGTAGCCATCAAGGTATTGCATCCGAAGGTATCCAAGGAAGCCACATCCAAAAAGCGTTTTTTGCGCGAACTCCAGGCCTTGCAGCAAATCCGGAGTCCTCATGTGGTCGAGGTTCGAGATGTCGGCGAGGTCGGTCAACTGCCTTTTTTGGTCATGGAGTTTTTGCGAGGTACCAATCTTCAGGTGTACCGGCAGAGATTCCAGAGTTTGCCGATTCATGAGATTCTCCGCATCGCGATCGAGACGGTCGATGGACTATCGGCCGTGCATCAATGTGGGTTGATCCATCGCGACATCAAGCCTGAGAATCTTTGGATCGAATCGTCGACACTCAATGTGAAGATCATCGATTTTGGATTGGCTCATGCGGTATCCGAAGAGATGCGACTGACTCGCACTGGTACCTTTATTGGAACCCCATCGTTCATGGCTCCCGAACAGGCCAGCGGCGGGAGTATCGATCAGAGGGCGGACTTTTTTAGTTTAGGTTGTGTGCTCTACGATCTGTCGACCGGACAACGGCCGTTCGATCGTCAGAACATCCTGAGCACTTTGTCGGCTTTGGCGAACCATATCCCTGAGAATCCGGTTGACCTTTGGCCGGATTGCCCAGCGGGATTCTCAGAGTTGATCATGCAAATGCTTGAAAAAGACCCTGAAAAGCGACCTCAAGACTGCCACGAAATCGCAAATAGACTCAAGCAGATTGTGGAAAGTCTTTC
>QWPJ01000157.1 GCA_003671195.1 Planctomycetota bacterium | reverse complement strand
GGCTTTGCGCTTGATGGATGCCCGGACCGGTGGTTACCACCACCGGCAGAGGTTGTGTCAGCCCTCCGGGCTTGATGAATGCCAATCTGTGTGGATCGATCAGTCTGTATTGCATGAGTGGCCATGTGTGGCCATTACAGCCAAGCAGCCTTACGCGCGGTCGGCCCCCTCAACCCCCCCCCTTGCTCCCCCGGCCAAAGCCCCGGTGGAGAAGGGGGGCCAAGCGGTTGGATGGATCGGACGTGAGGTGTGAGGTGATCGGATCTTTTGCAAGATCCCCTATCCGACGCATTTGCAAGCCCCACGGCCCCTAAAAACCGAATAGGCCGCTGTACGCTTACATTGCAGCCATCGAGCTGACCGGGGTTCGGTAACGCTTAGCGATTTGGAAACTCGGGTAGTCTTCCCATGGGAGCTCCGATGTCAAATCCCAGGGTGCCTAGGGGGATGGCGATCGGGGTCGATTGATGCATGTTCAATGGGTCCCAAGCTGGCTTCTGTTGCCAGACTCCCAAGACCTCCATCCCCAGTTCGTTTCGAAGAAGGTTCGAGTCGGTATCGATTTGCAGTTCTTCGCTGGACATCGACATCTGAACGCGGATCAATTCCTCGATGGAGCCGCCGTCGTAGGCATTGTCGAGCCCGCGAAAGTCGACCCAGCGGCCTAAATCATCTAACTTCTTGACTTGGCTGGCAAAGACCCAGTCGGTGCAGTCGGTCGCATCCCACTCGACGAGCGATTTGGCACCCGCAAAGATGCATTGGTTGGCAACTCGCACCACGGCTACCGGATAGGGATTGGTGTTGGACATTTGAATTCTCAGCCATGGCTTGAGGCTGATGCAAGTCGAATCGGCGATTTCGACACGGATCCGAGGAGAACGTTGGATGGTCCGAAGAGCTTGGCTCACGACCATCGAGCCGGAGATTGCAAACCATGAATCCCGAATGCGGATTTCTAGGCGATCTGTCGGGTCGGCTTGGACAAGATCGCAGTCGCCTCGCACGGAGCATTGTTCGATGCGCAGGTCGGAGAATCGCGGGGCGTTCAGGTTGGTAGCCCCGGCAGGCGCATCGCGGTTCTGAGCATCGATAGCCAAGAGACTCGGCAGACTGCTGGCCGATGGTCCGCTGATCGTAAGGGTTGCGTTTTCCATCGCAAAACGGCTTCCCGGTCGAGCAGCGACGAGGGCTTTAGGGGTGGGGCTTGAAGCGGGAAGATTCCATAGGATATCGACATCGGAAAAACTCAATTGACCACCGTCGAGTTCAAAGCAACAGGAGTATTCGCCGGTTCGTCCCGATACGGCCGAATCGTCGATTCGAATCGCATAGCGTTTGTCTCGAATGGATCGAATGGCGATCGACCTGGACGGTTCGGCCCCTGGGGGTCGCCAGCGTTTCTGCAGGTTGCAATCCTGGGCAATCCAGATTCGGCAATCCGTCGTTAGGCTTGCGGCCTGTGCCAGTGCCTCATCGAGGGACTTGAAGGTCTTGGGCTTTTCGTCTGAGAACAGGCTCTGGAGAGTCTCTAAATCATCGAGGTTGTCCCCTACGAGAAGCTCGGTGACATTCGCATCGGCTTGAAGAGACGCTACGGCTAGGGGCTGTTTTTCAAGGGGCGATTCGGGCTGCGGTTTGGGTGGCGCGACAAGAGGATCGCCTTTTGGATTGTTGTCCAAGGGCTTTGTCAGCGTGGTTGGATCGCCCGCATCGATCGACACGCTAGCGATTTCCACTTTTGGGATTGGAAACACTGCGTCGACTTGGTTTGCATTCCAGAGCCAGAGTGTGACGGCGCCGATGAGGGTCAAGCACAGGAGCGATGGCAGGAGGGCTTCGAGCCATGAGCGTCTCGAGGGGCGTTGAGCCATTGCGAATTCGGCCAGATCCGAACTCCAGGCTAGGTTGTCGAGTTTGGCGAGCATGCGTAGATCGCTGGCCAGATCCTCAGGGGATTGATAGCGATCGCGTGGCTTTTTGGCCATCATTTTTTTAAGGATCGCGATGAGGGGATCGCTCAGATCGTCCCGAAACAATCTTGGGTCCTCGGGCATCTTGGTGCCGTGCATGAGGAGTTTTTGCAGCGCGGTGCCATCGGGAAACGGCGGTTGGCCGGTGAGTAAAAAGTAAAGGGTGCAGCCCAGAGAGTAGATGTCGCTTCGGACATCGGCTTCCCGTGGATCGTGGGCTTGCTCGGGTGAGATGTAATCAAAGGTACCGAGGGTTGTACCACTTGCGGTTTGATCCCCTTGGGATCGGTCCAGGGCGGTGGTGCGAGCCAAGCCCATATCGACGATTTTGGCTTTGCCGTCGGTCGCGAGCAAAATATTCGAGGGCTTGATATCCCGGTGAACGACTCCGCGTTCGCTCGCATGCTGAAGCGCTTCGGCGACTTGGCAGGTGAAGTAAGTCGCATCGTCGACACTCAAGGGGCCTCGTTCCAAGATGAGTTGTCGTAGGTTGATCCCTTCGATGAACTCGAAGACGATGTAATTCCACTGTTGGGTTTCGCCGACGTTGTAGACTCGGGCGATATTGGGGTGATCGAGTTTTGCCGCGCTTTGGGCTTCGATGCGAAAGCGACGCATCGCATCGGCTTTGCGATGAAGAATGGGTACGACTTTGACAGCCACTAGGCGGTCGAGTCGTTGGTCCGTCGCGCGGAATACAGCCCCCATTCCCCCTTGGCCTACGAGCGACTCGATTTGGTAGTGGTCCAGGGAGGATCCGACGAGGGCTTGGAGGTCGGTTCCTTGTGGGACATGGGGTACCGTTGGGACTTCGTCTGGCAACTCGGGGTTCATAGCCCCGAGGTCGTTACGAATTTCGGTCTTGTCTGGATCTTCCTCAGAGGAAGCCATGGGTTGGCTCAGTTTCCACCTGAGCCGCCGAAGCCGTCATCCAAGGGGTCTTTTCCGGATCCCTCCGCTGGAAGATCGGTCTTGGCATTGTCCTCGCCGATGATCGCAGCGATGGCTTGCTTAAGGTCAAAAATGGGGCGTCGTGTGCTGGATCGGATCCCATCGATGCTCGTAAGGGTCTCTTTGTTGAGTTCGTCCTGGAGGGCTTCGATGCGTTTGACGACATCGGAGAGCTTTTCTTTGCTGGGTTCATCGACGAGGGCAATGAGTCCTTTAGGGTCCACTGGCGGGGTTCCTGGGACAGGTTTTCGGCCTGTTCCGGTCAAACCGTAGTGGGAGCGTTCGAGTCTTTGCTGGAGCAATCGCCGGGCGTTTCGGACTTCTTTGGGTTGATCATCGAAAGGATTTCTGGGTCTGGCAGGTCCTCCGAATCCTGGTCCACCGGCAGGACCGCCGGCAGGACCGCCTCCGGGTCCGCTTTCCCCTTCGCTTCCAGGTCCACCGAGTCCACCGGGGCCACCAGGTCCACCGAGTCCGCCGGGTCCACCAGGGCCGCCGAGTCCGCCTGGTCCACCTCCCGCCATACCTCCGAATCCTCCTGGCGAGGCTGCTTGGGTCTGATCGCAACGTTTTGACCAAGCATCGATGCTTGATTTGACGAACTCAAGGGACCCTTTTTGGAGGGCTTGGACATCCTCTGGCTTGAGATCTGCGAATTTGACTTGGCCAAAACTCCACATCGCCTTCTCGCCGAGCCACTCGGAGTATTTCTTGGGCTCTCTGAGAATGGGCAAGATGATCCCAGCGAGCATTGAATTGGCTTGCTTGGCCGCTTCTGCTTTTCCACCCGCGATGAGCGTAAGGTTTTCGATCATGAGTTCTTTGAGGTACTCGTCTTCTTTCTTGCCTCTTGCCCCTGGTTTTTGGCTCATCAGGAATGCTTGCAGGTTGGTCAAGAATTGGCTTTGGGCTCGTTCCAAGCCGGTCGCATCGAGGCCTGGGTAGATCCAATGCCTGGGCAGGTAGGACAGGGATGTGGCGATCATCCCATCATTCTCAGATTCTTTGGGATCGAGCAGATCGATCATCAGTTTCGTAGCCGTAGGGTCCCCTTGGCCACCAGCGGAGTTGGAGGCCGGTTGTCGGTTGATACGTCCGGCAATGACGGCCGCGACGACGCGGGCAGATGGGTGATAGGATTTGCCTTCGTTGTCCTTCGAAAGGATCTCTTTGATTTGCCGCATGAGCATGCGGTTGTACTCGGTGAGCATCTCGGGAGATTGCTTAGCTCGGCGTTCGATCAATTCGATGTCGGCGAGTATGTCGGCGCGGGCTCGGTTCATCGACTCGGCACTGGGCTGTGCAAGACGCGCGAAGAGGCAACTTTGGTAGTAGGCTTCGATCCCGGCGATGTCGAACGTCTCGGGCTTGAGTTTCTCGTTTTTCTCTTTGAGCTTTGCATCGTTGCACAGCGTCGCATCGAGATTCTTGGTGCGGTAGGTCGCTGCTGGGGCTTCTTGGCAATAGGCTCTTTGGCCGACCCAAGGGGTGAGCAAAGCGGGGGTAGCTAGGCAGGTCCAAGCTAGTGTATGGGTCACTAACCAACCAGATCGCGCGTTTTTTGGACGGAGTATTCGCATGACGAGGGTGCCTTCTGGATTGTCGAAGAGTGCCGCTGGGTTCGAACAACGGGAGGATAAAATCGATCCCGTCGGATCCGAGTTCCTATTGTATCCAAAATAGCATCGATAAAAGCAGAACTGCGAACTTTCTGGGATCAAAACGGAACTCCGAGGGCAAGCCTGACGGCATTTTCCGCCGAAACGGCCCTAAGGGACTCGCCGACCTGGCCGATAGCCTACGCCGGGTGCTTTCCCCTTGCCGGTCTCAGGGCGCTGGCCCGGAGCGGGTCGCTGCTGTTTCTTGGATCCTTTTCGCTGCGGGTTGGCCGCTGGATTGGCCGCTGGATTGGCCTCGGGGGTCGCACCCTGCCGTGGCCGTTGTTGGGTCGTCTCAGGAGCGTTGGTGTTCGAGGGATTGGGGATCGTATGGACGTACTCGCCTCGGAACCGTGCGTTGGCGTCGGAGCGTCTTTTTTCGATCGCTTCCTTGGGAGCTTTCGAGGGGATCAGGCAATCGCAACCATCGCCGATCAGGTCGCTGCGTCCGACTTCGCGGAGGGCATCCCGGACCTCGAAGTAGTTTTCGGGTTTGAAGAACTGCATCAAGGCCCGTTGGGATTTGCGGTCCTTCAAGGCCCTGGCGATGTAAACCTCTTTGAGGCTAAACGGATCCAATCCGGTGTAGTACATGCTCGTTGCGACGTCCAACGGGGCTGGGATAAAGTCCTGCACTTGATCGGGCTTGTACCCGTTGCGCTTGAGGAACAGCGCCAATTCGATCATCGATTCGATGGAACTGCCTGGGTGCGAGGCGATGAAATAGGGGATCAGGAATTGCTTTTTGCCAGCTTGTGCCGATGCCTCTTTGAAACGCTCGGTGAAGAATTCAAAGTCGTCGTTGGAGGGTTTGCGCATCTTGTAAAGAACGTCGGGATCGACATGCTCTGGGGCGACCTTAAGATGCCCACCGACGTGATGCTCGGTCAATTCGCGGATGTACTCTGGGGAACTTCGTGCCAAATCCATTCGGATCCCGCTAGCGACAAGCACTTTCTTGATACCGGGCAACTCTCGAGCCTCCCGCATAAGCTCGATCACGGGTTGATGGTCGACCCCAAGGAGCTTACAGATTTTCGGATGGACGCAGGACTGTCGCCGGCAGACCGATTCGACCTCAGGTCGGGTGCAGCGCATGTGGTACATGTTGGCCGTGGGGCCTCCGATGTCGCTGACGATGCCTTTGAAATCCTTGTCCTGCGTCATCTGGCGGATTTCGTTGAGCACCGATTCTTTGGACCGCGACTGGATGATCCGACCTTGGTGGGCGGTGATCGAGCAAAAAGTGCAACCACCGAAGCACCCGCGCATGATCGTCACGGAGTTCTTGATCATGTTGAAAGCGGGAATCGGCTCGGTGTAGCTCGGGTGGGCCCGTCGGGTGTAGGGCAATCCGAAGATTCGATCCATCGCTTCTTGGCTGATGGGCAATCCAGGGACGTTGCAGACGATGGCTTGAGTGCCATGGCGCTGGACCAAGCGTCTTGCGTTGAGCGGGTTGGTCTCGTTGTGGATCATTCTCGTGGCGATCGAAAAAGCGACTTTGTCGCTCGAGACGGCTTCGTAGGATGGCAGTTCGAGCGCGTCTTGGGGGATCGTCTCGGAGGCGCCGAGGGCATAGGCGACGCCTCGCATGTCCCGCAGATCCTTGACACTCTGGCCTTCTTCGAGTCGTCGAGCCATCTCGACGATCGAATTTTCTCCCATCCCGAATGCGACCAAGTCGGCTTTGGCATCTAACAAGATGCTGCGCCGAACCTTATCGCTCCAATAGTCGTAGTGTGCAAGTCGTCGCAGGGAGGCTTCGACCCCCCCGGCGATGATCGGCACGCCTTTGTAGGCTTGCCTAGCCCGCTGGCAGTAGGCCAAGGTCGCGCGGTCGGGCCGAAGCCCGATTCGACCGCCCGGGGAATAAGCGTCGTCGTTGCGAACTTTGCGATTGGCCGTGTAATGGTTGATCATGCTGTCCATGTTGCCGGCGCTGATCGCAAAGAACAGGCGAGGCCTTCCAAACCGTTGCCAATCGTTGCACGATTGCCAATCGGGTTGGCTGACGATCCCGACGCGATATCCGGCGGCCTCGAGGACTCGGCCGAGGATCGACATCGCAAAGCTAGGGTGGTCGATGTAAGCATCGCCGGTGATGAAGACCACATCGAGTTGGTCCCAACCTCGGTCTCGGGCCTCCTGCATCGACATCGGCAGTGGGAGTTTGGCGAGCGGACCGTGGGGTTGTCGCTGGCCAAGATCATCCAAGTATCGCGATACGGTGTTTCCGTTGGCGTTTTGCCCCACGGTTGCGGGACTCAACGCCGGCGCAATCGACGCTGAACAACTCGATGCTGCGACTTCTGGTTCAACGATCGGCAATGGATTATTCATAAATTCCTAAAACGACTCTGCGGGGCCAGGAAATGAACCGGCTTGGACCTCGTTGCAGTATTCTCTGACTGCGTCGAGTGCCTGGGTCCGAAGATCCCGAAAAGGCCGAACAAATTTGGGGACGTGACCGGTATTCCATCCGAGCATGTCATGGGTCACTAGAACCTGCCCATCGCAATGGGGACCGGCACCGATCCCGATGGTCGGAACGAGCAGTTTCGAGGTGACTTCTTTGGCCAATTCGGCCGGGACGCATTCCATCAATACGCAAAAAGCACCGGCTTGTTCGGCCGCCGTGGCATCCTTCATCAATCGCTCGGAGTCCTTTTGGACTCGGTATCCGCCCAGAGCATGGACACTCTGTGGTCGCAGGCCAATGTGCGCGATGGTCGGAATCCCGGCGTCGACCAATGCGGCGATCGAGTCGGCTTGCTGATGCCCACCCTCCATCTTGACCGCTTGGCATTGGGTTTCTTTCATGATCCTCGCGGCCGATTCGACCGTATGGGTGACGCTGATTTGACCTACGGGGAATGGTAGGTCGACGACCACCATGGCATGACGGGCACCGCGTACGACCATCGATCCGTGGTAGATCATCTGCTCGAGGGTCACCGGGATCGTCGTCGCATGGCCTTGAACGACCATTCCAAGGGAATCTCCGACGAGCAAACAATGCACTCCAGCTTGGTCGAGCATCATCGCCGTGGGATGGTCATACGCCGTGAGCATGGTGATCTTCTCACCACGTTTTTTCATCCCTTGAAGGGTTCGAACGTTGATGGGTGTCGGTGAGTTCATCGTGCGGATGCAGAGTTCTTGCTGGAAGCTCGCCCGCTGGGAGCCTGATCTTTATAAAGCACCCTCTCCTTGGACGCTTCGGCCCTGGATTTTTCGAGGGACCGCAGTGCGCTGTCTCGACGCGACTGAGGAAGGCTTTTCCAAGCCAGGAGGTAATAGGTTTCGACCGAAGCCCAGTGTCCTCGTTGCCGAGCCAAATTCGCAAGATTCAGATAGTAACTCGTCGCCTCGTTGCCCGTGTCGTGGAGGGTGCTGCCATAGCCACTGACGTGGGGTTGGTCCGGCGAGTCGCCGCTGAGGGCCGCTAGGTAATCGTACTCGGCCGGAGCGGGCCGAGCACGACCCTGGGCCGGAACCCTTGAATACCCCCTCGGATCGAATTGCTTGAGATTGGGCTCTGCAGGAACCTTGGAAGCCTGAGAGCGGATCATCCGATCGAGTTCGTCCAGATCGATCACCGTCGTCGAGGCCGATACCGAGGCGCTACTGCGATCGCGACCGACGGTCCCTCGGGCAGAGCTCCCCACCGCGGTCCGATTGCCTCCGAGGAACGCCGAGCCTTGGTCCGGAACGGAAGCCGAACTGGAAATGTTGAAGGTTCCCATGCTGGGGATCTGGACGATCTGGGCCTGGGAACTTGTTCCGAGTGTCAAAATCCAGGCGAAAGCACTGCCCAAAAGGCCGAACCAGCACCGGGTGAATCTCGATATTTCAAAGCTCATGGCAGTCGGAACCGGAAATGGATTAGGTGGTTTTACGGCGAATTGCATTCTGAAGGACGTCTTGGAGTGCAGTCATCGATCCTGCAGGTCCATTGATTCTGCCCCCTATTGTAGCGAGACAGGTTTTTTTAACTCCAAAGGATTCCGCGATTTTAAGGTTTTGTGCCTTGGGTACCGATTTTTCCGGCACTGGCATCACGCCTTGCAAACGTATATTCTTAGATCGGTTATCGTAACGCAGATATTGTTTTTCCGATCTATCTAGAGTTCCTCAGTTGATCCTTTCCCCAACGGAGTCTTAGAGACCATGGCGATCGCACACGCAGAAAAGACCATTGCCACCCCCAAAATTCGACACACCGAGTGCTTCATCGACGGCAAATGGCGTCCGAGCGTCTCGGGCAAAACCTTTGCCACACTCAATCCGGCGACCGAAGAGGTGATTTGCCAAGTCGCCGAAGGGGACAAAGAGGACATCGATCTGGCCGTACAAGCTGCCCGCAGGGCCTTCGACCAAGGCCCCTGGTCCCGTATGGACGCTCGGGACCGAGGAAAGCTGATGTACCGTCTGGCCGACCTGATCGAGGAACACATCGACGAATTGGCCGCTTTGGAAAGCCTCGACAATGGCAAGCCGTTCAATGAAGCTCGCCACGGGGATTTGGTCCTAGTCCTCGATTGCCTTCGATACTACGCCGGCTATGCGGACAAAATCCATGGCTCGACGATCCCCATCCGAGGCAACTACCTGACCTACACACGCCGAGAAGCCGTCGGTGTGGCTGGCCAAATCATTCCTTGGAATTTTCCGATGCTCATGGTGGCCTGGAAGTGGGGACCTGCCCTCGCAGCCGGTTGCACGATCGTGATGAAACCGGCCGAACAAACACCGCTGTCCTGCTTGCGATTGGCACAACTGGCCAAAGAAGCAGGTATACCCGACGGAGTGATCAATGTCGTTCCCGGATTCGGACCTACCGCAGGTGCCTCTTTGGTCCGTCACCCTGGTGTCGACAAAATCGCCTTCACCGGCGAACACCGCACCGCACAGATCATCATGCGCGATGCGTCCGAGACCCTCAAACGACTGACTTTCGAACTCGGAGGCAAAAGCCCCAATGTGGTCATGGCCGACGCTGACCTAGATCGAGCCGCCCAGGGTGCCTACGTCGGGCTGTTCCTCAATCAGGGCCAATGCTGCTGTGCCGGCAGCCGCGTGTTTGTCGACAAACGCGTCCACGGCGAATTCGTCGCTAAAGTGCAAGCCCTAGCCAAGGCGCGACGGCTTGGAAATCCTCTCGCGACTTCAACCGAACAAGGCCCACAGGTCGACCAAGCCCAATTCGACAAGATCATGAGCTACATCGAAAAGGGAAACGCCGAGGGTGCCAATTGCATCGCCGGTGGAGCCCGATTCGGCGACAAAGGCTACTTCGTTCAACCCACGGTCTTCGACGGTGTGACCGATTCGATGTCGATCGCCAAGGAAGAAATCTTTGGACCGGTCATGTCGATCCTGACCTTCGACGATTGGGAGGAACTGATCCAACGCGCCAACAACACCTTCTACGGACTAGCGGCTGCTATTTGGACCAAAAACGTCGGTCGCGCCCACGAATTCGCCAAGCGGGTGCGAGCCGGAACCGTCTGGGTCAATTGCTATGATGTCTTCGATGCTGCTGCACCCTTCGGCGGTTTCAAAATGAGTGGTCAAGGTCGCGAATTGGGCGAAGAAGGTCTCAAGGCATACACCGAGTCGAAGACGGTAACCGTCAGCCTCGAACCCTAAAGCACCCTCTGGCTCCACCCAAGTCGGCTTGTGAACCCATCCATCCAAAAAACCGAAAACCAGACCGCTTCCAAGTCGGCCTGGTTTTCTTTTTGGCCTGCTGCCCTCGGACTAGTCCTAGTCCTAGCCCTAGTCTTAACCCTCCCGTCGAATCGAAGCCATGCGCAGGATTGGATGGCCTCTTTGGAGCGAACCCATCGTGCGCTGACAGGTCTCGATCTGGAACCAACCCGTGCGCGCGATTTTGCGAACATCCCCAAAGATCGACGAACCGAAGTGTTCGATAAGTTCCTAAGCGAGCTATTGGCTTCCGATGCCTTTGCCCAAGCCCAATCGGATGCTTGGATGCTCGATCACTTCGCCTACGTTTCGGATCGGCTCGATGCGGCCGGACTCGATGCGGCCGGACTCGATGCGGCCGGACCCGATGCGGCCGGTTGGGATACTCCTGGCTTTCGCCGCTGGCTAATCGATCGGTACCAAGACAATACCCCCTACGACGGGTTTGTTCAGAGTCAACTCGACGGCACCAACGAGCCGACCTCCGCGCTATCAACCCATGCGTGGTACCTAGCCGGTCAATGGTCGAACTACAAAATCGCCGAGTACCCAACACCGATCGAATCGAATTTGGTAAGGCAGTTTCGAACGGCACTCGAGTCGATCGAACGCTCGGAACAAAAGGATTGGCAGAGGCTCGTCGCACAGACGCAACAGCTCCAAAGGCAAAAAGGAGCCAATCCGGTACGAGACTATTGGCAAGCCCTGCGCACTTGGCCAGCCGTGGCGGATCAAGATCCTCTATGGACTTGGCCGGATCCGACCGCAGTCGATTTCGGCCCTCATGAATTTCGGGTCGTCTCGAATCCCCCCAAGCTTCGCTGGTTTCGCCCCTGGACGCTGGCGCTCGTTGCACGTTTCCCAAAGGAACTCCTCGCTCAATCCGAACCGGTGTGCATCTTCGAGCAATCGCAATCAGCAGAATCGCAAACAGCAGAATCGAAAACGGCAGGATCGCCATGGATGGACCCCGCGCGGGCCCAACGAGTCTTTCGATTGGAACTTTCCCAAGGTCGACTCGTCGTGCGTCTGATCCACGATGCGAGGATATCGTGCCATGTGGTTCAGACCAAAGAGGCTTTACCGGCCGAGGCGATCCTTCATTTGGCGATCACCAACGATGGTCTGGGGCGATCCGATTCGATTCGCGTTGTGATCGATGGCCAGTGCATGAGCACCGAGCCTGTCGATGCATCGTGGAGAATCTATAAAGAGATCGTTACGAAAGAACCGAGCTCTTGGCGGATTGGAACCAGTGGCCGTCTCGGATGGAGACTCGAGCAAGCGATGCTCTATCGAGAGTGCTTGAGCTTACCGGAGATCCAAGGGCTTGCAGATGCGCTTTGGATCGACGATTGGAACGAGATGGAACCCAAGGTACAAACCCAGTGGATCGAGCACTACGCCAAGCGATTCGATTCCCAATGGAAATACCAGCGAGAGAGTCGTGACCATTACGCATCGAACATCGCAGCGGTCCTAGAAAGCCAATCGATGCTCCCGGTGTTGAACTCACCCGAGGAGCCAATTTTTCTGATCCAAAGCGAACGCTTCCCGAACTCTTTGGTTGCATTGGCTGACCCCAGCAATGCCCCACGCCCTAGCTTGGAGCCGACAATTTCTAGCCCTATAGTCCAGACCCAGGCGAATCGATGGCGAATCGAATCGGGCGGGAAGCTTGAGCCTCAATCGCTGGCTCGCAGCGAGATCCAGAGGACCTGGAGATCGATGCTGCGGTACGCTGGCAAGTCGCCCCGCAATCTCGATGCGAGCAAAGTCTCTGATTCAATCGATGCGGAACTAGTCGACACCCTGGCAATCGAATTTACGCAGGACTGGAACCGCAGAGCGATGGTGAGAAAACTCGTCGAAAGGTTGCTTCAAACCGATGCAAACGGCCCGACGGATCGCTGATCGATTTCTCAGCGGTGTTCCTCGACTTCGGTGTAATACATCGCTCCTGCATTGATGTTGCGTCGGTCAAGCAATTCCAGGTGTTCGCGCACCGAAGGGTACTGAGCGATCCAAGGTAGGACCCACAGCCATACAAAGCTCAAGACCGCGCATCCACCCAAGAGCTTGAACCATCGCATCGAATGAGGCTCGCTTTACTTGGCCAAAATCTCTTTGACTCTATCGGCATACAGCACACCGAACATCCAATACGCCATCGCCAACGACAGGATCATGCTCCAGGTTTGGCCGATCAAATACAGCAGCAGGGGCTTGCCCTCCTTGAGGTACTTTCCCAATTCTCTGAAGTTCGTTTCGAGTCCAAAGGCGACAAACGCAAGGCAAAAAAGCCAACTGCGAAGCGGTGTGGTGGTGTCTTTGGTGATCGAATCGATTGCGGCCGAAGAAACACCCAGGGAGGGCAAGAGGAAAGAAAATGCCAACGATGCGGCCAAGAATCCCAAGACGAACTTTGGGAACCTCTTCCAAATCTCTCCGAGACCGATCTTCTGCTGGTCGTCGTTTTCGCCGTAAGCCATCGTCCAATAGGCTGCCACCGCAAATGCGATGACGCCGATAAGAACGTTCTGGATCATCTTGACCGTCGAAGCGATCGTCTCGGCATCTTTCCCCAGAACCGCTCCGGCGGCGGCCACCGCTCCGGTCGAATCGATCGTTCCTCCCATCCAAGCCGCCCCGACATTTTTGTCCATGCCACTCCATAAGACGAACTGGGGTTGCACGACCATCATCAGCGAAGTGAATAACAGCGAGATACCTATCGCATAGGAAATCTCCTCGCGTTTGGCTCTGCAGGCTGCCCCTGTTGCGATGGCAGCCGAGACCCCACAGACGGACATGTCGGCGGAAATCACCATGTTCAAACTCGGTGAATCCATTTTTAGAACCCGTTGTCCAAACCAAAAGGTGCTGATGAGCACCACCGGTGTGACAATCCAGGAGGTAAAGATTCCAGGCGGACCGAGCGCTACGAGCTTGTTGAACAAAACCTCGGCCCCCAGGAGCACCAAGCCCAACTTAATGAGCGTATCTCCGATGAGCATCGGGCGGATGGATCGAGGAACTCCTACGGTGTTGCTGATAAGCAAACCCAGGAGCAAGGCCCATAGAACATATTCGTAGTTGTATTGCTTGATGACCTCCTGGCTTGCCATCACAAAAGCCAACGTCCCTAGGAAAGAGAGCACCAGGAATCCAGTCCAATATTCGAGCGGTCGAATCCCTTTCCAAAGGCCTACGGGGACAAGCAAGCACCCCAGGACAGCCCAGGTCACGGCGAGCGAAGGGAGGTGCTGATAAGGCTTCTTGGCTTGATCTTCCGAGACAAAAGCTCGCACCGGATTGCTGGCCCATTTCTCCAGCTTGGCAATCGTTCCTTTGGCATGGTTGACCACCTGGGGTTTTCCACCGGGTGTCGGACCGGGCGTCGAATTGTGCGTCGGACCGGGCTTTGACTCGACCAGTAGGGTACACAAGCCCAGGACCATGGCCCCTAGAAGGATCACCAACCAGTCCTCATGGGGAAACACTTTTCTTAGCCACGGTTTTCTTAGACACGGTGCCATCAGATCTTTGACCCTGCTCCCTTGGTAAATGCCATAAAGGCTGATTCCAGGTTGATTTCTTCGGCTGCAAATTTCGTGAACGGGATCCCTTGGGTGGCCAGAAGCATGCTCAGCGAGGAATAGTCTTCGACGCCAGGTTTGAGCGTCACCTTGAGTTTTGCGCCATCGACGGCTACATGGTCGACCATCGGCACCGCCGAGATCGTATCGATGGCCTTGGCCGAATCCTGAGGTTTGACCAAATCGATCAGCAGGGTGGTGTTGGGACTGACGCGCTTGATGATCGAGGCTACGTCGTCGCATGCAATCATCTTGCCCGAATCGATAATCCCTACCTTGTTGCACACATCGGCAAGTTCGGGCAAGATGTGGCTCGAGACGATGATCGTCTTGCCCATCGCACCGAGCCTGCGCATCAAGGCCCTCATCTCGATACGGGCTCTAGGAT
>QWPJ01000225.1 GCA_003671195.1 Planctomycetota bacterium | reverse complement strand
TCCAAGGGATTCCCCGACTCGGCGTTGGCCAAGCAATCCGAGCTGATCGATGCGATGTGGCTCTGGAGCGACCGAGGCGCTCGTCCGATCGTTATGGACTTGGGCTCCTGCACCGCGTTCATCACCCAAGGTCTTGCGGATCTCGACCCGGTGCGCAGGGAGCAACTGCAGAAGATCAAGATTCTCGATTCCTCGGTTTTCGCCGAATCGCTCTTGCCCAAACTGACCCTCAAGCGTCGTAAGGGGATCGTTGCGATCCATTCGGTTTGCTCGAACCAAAAGTTCGGCTGGGGGGATTCGATGCTCAAGGTCGCGGGGGCTTGTGCCGAAAAGGTGCTCCAACCCCACGAAGGCAAGTGCTGCGGGATGGGTGGTGACCGAGGATTTGAGCTACCTGGATTGGTTCAAAGCGCGACCAAAGATGTAGGGCCTGCGATGCAAAACTCGCAGTGCACCGAAGGGTACACCAATGCTCGCTCCTGTTCGCTGTCCCTCGCGACCGGAACAGGAAAGTCATGGAGAAGCCTCTTCCATTTGCTCAAAGACTGCACGGATTAGGGACCTGCAATGACATCGATCTTCGAACACGCCGTCGAGGTTCGGGCAGCGGACATCGACGTGCTCGGGCATGTCAACAACGTCGTCTACGTGCAGTGGATGCAGAATGCTGCCTATGCACATTCGGCGGCACTGGGTTGGACTCTCGAACGGTACATGGAACTCGGTGCCGGTTGGGTCGCACGATTGCACCAGATCGAATACCTCCAACCAGCCTTCGAAGGGGACCGAGTTCTGGTCATGACCTGGGTGGCTGACATGAAGAAAGTCACCTCGACCCGCCGATACCGAATGGTCAGGTTCGATCCCCCACTTGCCGACGCCCAAGGTATCATCGATCCAGCGGCGCCCGAGCGACAGACCGTCCTTGCCGTGGCGCACACGACTTGGGCGTTTATCGATTACAAGCGGGGCACACCGATGAGGATCCCGGCCGAGATGGCCAAAGACTTTCCGATGATCACCGATCTGTAAGCCACGTTCTGTAAGCCACGTTCTGTAAGCCACGTTCTGTAAGCTAAATCGGCCTTTGGCTTAACGTTTGATCTTCTTGGGTCCATAGAGCTCGATCACACGTTCTCGGTCGTTGATCTCGTGCTCGCGGGCTAGGCAAGCGAGATTCCAAGCGTGTTTTTTTCCGTAGCGGTTCCAAGCAAAGCTGACCTTGCGACGCTTTCCTTTGGAGTCGACCCAGGAGGCGCAAAAAGCAAAGGACTCGGCGTTCTTCCACCGCGAGTCGACGTTCCGGACCTCGTGCACTCCGACCTTGCCCGTCGTGTTGCGGTGGGTTTTACGTCCCTTGGCCGTTTGGACTTTCGGAGCCGCTTTGACCAGCTTGCTGTAGCAAGCTCTGGCGGCTTGTAGCGACTTGGTTTTGCCGCCGTACTGTCGATCGTTGAAGAACTGCTGCTGGCGTTCTCCTTGCCGAGTCAGGCGAACCATCCAGCCCTGCGTGCTGATCCCTTCGTAGTCGATTCGCGTGATTCCTTTGTACTTGGTTTCGCTGCGATTGCTTTCCTTGCGCTTGGGTTCAGGCATGGTGTACCGATGAGCAATGGGACGTGAATAAGTAGAACTTGGCGAATATTCGTCGAATACTCGGCACCGCTTGATAAAAGGATAAGGAGAGGAGGAGGGGAAAGGATAATCGCCAAGGGTCCTTGGGTCTACTAGATAAATCCCGCAAGTCCCTACAGATTGGAAAATCCCCCCATCGGTGGGTTTACGGTGGGTTTACGGTGTGTCGATTCAGGGGGGCCCATTCAGGGGGGGCGATTCAGGCGCAGGACGGCTTTAGGAATGCCGCAACGAGTCCCGGACGGCTGCGACAATTCCTGCGGCTTTCGTCCAGGTTTCTTCTTCCTCTTGCTCGGGCACGCTGTCGGCGACGATCCCTCCCCCGACCTGGAACTGCCACCAACCGCGTGAACAGGTCAAGGTTCGGATCATGATATTCCAATCCATGTCGCCACTGGTCGCGATGTATCCCAAGGACCCGCAGTAGGGTCCTCGAACCGTTGGCTCCAGCTCGGCGATGATCTCCATAGCGCGGATTTTAGGCGCGCCGGTGATGCTGCCGCCTGGAAAGATAGCCGCCATCAACTGGCTGATTCCGACCGACTCGCGAAGCCGTCCTCGGATCGAACTGACCATGTGCAACAAGAATGGAAACGTCTCGATTTCGCAGAGTCGATCGACCGAGAGCGAATCGATTTCACAGACTCGCGATAGATCGTTTCGGAGCAGATCGACGATCATGATATTCTCAGAGCGGTCCTTTTCGGAGAGGCTCAGCTCCTCCTTCAATCGTGCGTCTTGCTCGCTATCGCCGGTCCGACGCCGTGTGCCTTTGATCGGTCTGGTTTCGATCCATCGATCGCGCACTTGAATGAATCGCTCTGGCGATGCGCTGACGATTTGAGAATCGCCCAGATCGAGATAACCGGCAAAGGGAGCGGCGTTGACTTTGCGCAATCGAAGCACCAGCTCGCTCGCAGCGCAGCGCTCGGGGCAGAGCAAACGCTGCGAGAGATTGACTTGGAAAACATCACCGGCCAAGATGTACTGGCGCGTTCTCTCGACGGCTTGCCGATACAGGGGGCTATCAAAGTTACCGAGCCATCCTCCGCCGAGTCGCGTTTCGTACTGCATGGCGCTGAGCCCATGAGCCATGGCATGGATGCTCGTGGGCTTGGCCAACGACTCGGTTGGAATTCTCTGGCCTGCGATGCGATCGAGGAAGGACTCGAGCCGAATCTCTGCGCGGCGCTTGCGCTCTGAGTCCGAAATGGACAACTCGCTCAACGTCCCGAAACCTTGGGAGAAGACCCAACCGCGATCCTGCTCGGGAGACTCGCCATGCTCCCAAGCAAAGACGACATCGTAGAGCCCGAGCCAACAAATCGGCAATCCGAACTCATCGTGGGAAGCGTTCGGGAGCTTTTCAAAGCATCGCCCAAACTCATAAGCCAACATGCCAGCGATCCCGCCTTGGAACGGCACGGCTCCTGCGGTCGGCTCGCGATAGTGATCGAGCCAACGCTCGATCGTCGCGAGGGGATCAGCGATGGGATCATCGATCGCAAAGACATCGACCGGATCGGCCGCCAGAAAACTAAAGCGACTTCGGGGGTCGTTGCGCAACGCGCTGTCGAACCAGATACAACCCGGCAATTTCGAGAGCTGAGAAAAAACTACCTCCGGAGTTGCCCCCGGAGGTAGTTCTCTTTGGATCGGTTCAAACACGCTGAGACGTCGGTCCTAGTGGTGATGGTGATGGTCGATGAGCAAAAGCTTTTCTTCCTTGCCGTCGATTTTGGCAACGAGTCGAGCTTGGACCCCCTTCTCATCTTTGTCGCTGGCGCCGACAAGGGTCAAAAGCTCTTGGTCCTTGATTTGAAAAATGGAACCGGCGATCTTGGCCGATTCAAGTGGCTCAAGCTTGAATTTTTTCTCCTGACCACTGGAAGTTACGACGACTTCGACGGACTCGATCTTGTTGCCACCGCTGACGAGCTCCTCGAAGTAAACCGTCAGAGTTTGCTTGTCCTCGTCATGCGCCCATTCAAAGTGGGTCGTCGCGCTGGTATCGAAGTGCGCGATATGACCGCCGTTGGGGCCGTGCTCGGGATGGTCGTGGCCAGCATGATCGTCCTTCTTGGCCGCTTTGGAATCTCCACCCTTGGCGTCCCCGTGGTCATGCCCAGCATGATCGTGCCCAGCGTGGTCATGCCCGGCGTGATCGTGGTCGTGGGCAGCCGAACCGGACTTGGAGCCACCGGTCTTCGGGGCATCGCACCCGACGGCGACAGGGATGCTTGCAATCAGGCTCAGTGCGATCCAGTGCGAAATTTTCATGGCAGGTTTTTCCTTAAACGGTGGCGATTGGGGGCGTAAGCCGATGACGTTAATGACGTTGATGGCGTGGCTCTATTGTACGCAATCCGTCGGTTTCGGTTCGAACTTACCTCGTTTTGGCTTGCAATTCCCGTTGGCAGCTCGGGTCGCTAGCTACCGGCTGGCCGATCGCTTCGACCGGATGTGTGAAAAGATACTTCCATACGTCTTTGTGCAGATAGTTCCCGTCGGCATCCCGCACGGCGGCTTTTCCAGGGGTGACGCAACTGTGGGCCCGTTTTTCATCGCCACCGACTTGTGCTTCGGTGATGAGCCTTCGAGTGTGGCCGTAGGGAGGCTGCTGCTTGTCGACGTCGACGATCGGACCATAAGCTTGCAATCCCAGCAATTCCCAGCTTCTGCAATAGTGATCCCCTGACCAGCCGGTATCGAGCACATGGGAGAAGCCGAAAAAACGCTCCTTGGGGGTCGCCGAAGGGAGCCCCTGCCACAACTCGTACTGATCCCTCGGTCCGCAGAACATGACTACGCGGTCGACTTTCTGGTGCAAGGCGAATCTCGCCGAGGTCGTCGCTCCGTGGGAAGCTCCCGAGAGGATGACTCGGTCCCAGAGGACTTGCTTGGAATTCTTCGGGTCGCTTTGCAAGTATTCGCCCCAATGGCCCTCGGGGTCCTGCTGCTCGAGCCAACCCAAGAACTGCCCGACCCTTTCGGCCAGCCCGTCGGGCCGATCGATCGAGACGAGCTCGCTGAAGTCTTCGCCCGTGGCCGCCTCGAGCCGGATTTTACCGAGTGTGTAGCGATCCTCAGGAGGTGGCTCTTTGCCAAAGCGATTGAACCATCCGTTGGCGTAATGGACTCGCAGGACATGGAATCCCTCGTCGGCCAAAAAATGAAATAGCTCTGGGCTGTGCCCCATGAACCAAACGACCAACTTGCCCCGCATCGGCACACCAGGTCGACGGCAAGCATGTCCTAGATCGACCGGCTTGCCATCCTTTTCCAGATGGAAGTCGATCTGCGGATAGGCCTTGGCGCGAGGATCGACAAGGCTGGCCCTGGCGCTGAACTCGCGGTAGGTTTTCGGGTCGGTTTTCGGGTCGGCTTTCTCTTGCGGATCCAAGTCGATAGCCGCAGCAACCCCAGTAGCCACAGGGCTCGCGATCGCTTGGCCGATGCGAGGATCGATCTGCAGACCTAAACCAATCCAGGCGATCAAGGCAGCAATCGCAGGAGCGATCACCGAGGGGCTCGCCGATCGAGAACTCCCAACAGAGAACGTGGCGGTGTTCTGCGATTTACCCTTGAGCGATATACTTCTGATCATTCGAGGACCGATAGGTTGAATCGATGTATTGGATCGATAGGTTGGAAAGTGGATTTCGACGTTGGCAAGTATACCCGGAGAGGCGAGTGAAAATATACTTCACCGATCGATTCGTTCTACCGCTCCCCGAGGGGCATCGCTTCCCGATGTCCAAGTATCGGCGATTGCGCGATCGGCTGATCGCAAGTCCAGTGCACTTTGGGGATGTGTTCCTTGAGCCTCCGGCGGCCAGTGACAGGGAGCTTAAACTCGCCCATGACCCTGAGTATGTCGATCGGGTCGTGCGTGGAGAATTGACAGCAAAGGAGCTTCAGCGGATCGGGTTTCCTTGGTCCCCAGAGATGGTCGAGCGATCGCGGCGCAGTTCCGGCGCCACGTTGGCTGCCGCCCGCACGGCCATCGGCGAGGGGATCGCGGTGAACCTAGCCGGTGGCACGCATCATGCCATGCGAGGGGCCGGAGAGGGCTACTGCGTGTTCAACGACGCGGCCGTAACGATACGCACTCTGATGGACCAGGGGCTGATCGCAAAGGCTTGTGTGATCGATTGCGATGTGCACCAAGGAAACGGAACGGCGGAGATTTTAGGACACCAGGACGATGTCTTTACGTTCTCGATCCACTGCGCGAAAAACTTTCCCTCGCGCAAGCATCCGAGTCATCTCGATATCGACTTGGACGAGGGGACAGGAGACATTGCGTATCTGGCCAAACTCGAGCAGGGATTGGCCGAGGTCATGGCCTCGGGTCCTTACGATCTTGCGATTTATCTTGCCGGTGCTGACCCTTATGCTGGCGACCGGCTCGGTCGGCTGACCCTGAGCAAAGAGGGGCTTCGTATGCGTGACCGCTTGGTTCTTGATATCCTGATGGAACGCAGGATACCCATCGCCGTGGCGATGGCCGGAGGGTATGCTCCGAATGTTGAAGACATAGTCGATATCCACGCGATGACGGTTTTGGAGAGCGCTCGGATCGCTTCGCTGTACTGCTGAAGGCCCCTAAGAAAATCATGGAAACGCAAAACGACACAGAATTCGAGAATCGGCATTGGCAGGCGATCGAAACCTCCGGCCAAATCGAATCGGAGGAACTCTGGGAAAGCATCTACGCGCTGCGAAAGCTCGGGACAGCCAGGGTGCTTTCGACGGCTTTGTCGTGGTGCAAAGATCCTGCCCCGTTTCGCCGATCCGTCGGCGTATCGATCTTGGCGCAGTTCGGCATGGACACCAAAGCCTATCCGCAAGAGTCCCAAGCGATGCTCCTCGCGATGATCGCCAACGAGCAGGATCCTGAGGTCATCACATCCCTGATCAGTGCGGTCCACTTTCGGGAGCTGCCCGACGCGGCAGCTTGGCTGATCTCCCTGGCCGAGCACCCCATGGAAGACGTCCGCTGGCGAGTCGCCTGGGCGCTGCCGATCCCGAACCTGAGCGACCTTGCGATGGTTCGCTCGAGCTTGGAGACATTGCTCAAGCTCATGGAGGATTCGGAGCCAGAGGTTCGCGAATGGGCCACCTTCTCGATTTCGATCACCCAAGAGGATACCCCTGCGATCCGTGAGGCGTTGCTCGCACGCTTGAGCGATTCGGATTTCGGGACTCGGAGCGAGGCGGCCGTGGGACTGGCCGATCGCAAGGAACCCAGAGCGATCGAGCTATTGGGCCAGCATCTGCGGTCGGACCGTGTTGGAGAGCTCTTTGTGGAAGCGGCCGAGCTTTATGCCGATTCGAGCCTCCGGCCAGCCTTGCTGGGCTTGAAAAAGTGGTGGGATGTCAATCCCGAGCTCTTGGATCGGGCCATAGCTGCCTGCTCATAGAGGATCCCAAGTTCAACTCCAAATGGCTTTGGTTACAACGCACCATGCAAAGAAATTGAAACACAGAGGCACAGAGACCACAGAGTGAAATGCTCTAGTTCCCTCTGTGGTCTCTGTGCCTCTGTGTTTCCCTGCTTTTGGCTCAGCGTAAGTAGCGTATAAAAAGATTCAGGGCGTCTTGAGGCCGACAGAATCGCATGGAATGCAACAATGCGAATGGAATGCACATCTACCTTCACCTCCTTCTCCCATTCCCTCCTTCTCCCATTCCCTCCTTTTCACCTTCTCTTGTTTTCACCTTCTCTTGTTTTCCCTTTGCGTCCTTGCGCCTTTGCGCCTTTGCGTTTTCTGTTTTCTGTTTTCTGTTTTGCATTTTGCGCCTTTGCGTTTTCTGTTTTCTCTGACTTCAGTCGCCAGCAGATTTCCACTGCAGTCGACCGATGGCTTTGGCCAAACCCGTCAAAGGATCGACGTCGACCCAAGTAGCAGCTAGACGGACGTCTTCGGTCGCGACATGGAAGGTGTTTGGGTCAAAGGTCAAGGTGGTTTTCAAGACGGGCTGAATTTCACGTCCGAGAATACTCCGGTAAGCACCCGTCATTCCGATGTCGCATTGAAAGGCCGTCCCGTTGGGCAGGATCTGCTCGTCGGCGGTGGTCACATGCGTGTGGGTACCGAGCACGGAACTGACTCGGCCATCGAGAAAGTACCCCATCGCCTGCTTGTCGCTGGTGGCTTCGGCATGCAAGTCTATGCAACGGATGCGGACTTCGGTTGGGATCTTTTCGAGGACTTGTTCGACGGCTTCAAAGGGGCAATTGACCGGGCGCATGAACACGCGTCCGAGCAGACTGATCACTGCCACAGGGATTCCCGCCTGGGTCTCCACAACGCAGTAGGTCTTGCCAGGTGCCTTGGACGGAAAATTCGCCGGTTTGACGATATTCTTGCGGGTCGAGAGGATCTCTTGAATCTCGCGCTTCTTGTAGATGTGATCTCCGAGGGTGATCGCATCGACCCCTGCTGATACGAGTTGCTCGTATTGCTTGGCCGTCAACCCGGCTCCTTCGGCTGCGTTCTCCGCATTGACGATGATCAGATCGCAGGATTGTTTTCGCAGCAGCTCGATCATCGAGCAGACGATGGCCATCCCCGGCTTGCCGACGACATCTCCGACATGAACGATGCGAACCGAATCGGACGACTTGGCAGGGAGATTAGGGTCAAGGTTCATCATGCGATCTTCGGCATTCGTCGCTCATAGAATCGATCCACAGGGTCAGATCGATTATAGGACATCCGGCGCACTTGGAACGGCTTTTGGCTCGCCACCTAGGTGGTTTTTGTGTCGTTCGAATCGGGTCCATCCCCCGAGATGGTTCCGAAATCGACGGTCTTGTCGAAATCCTTTGGCTCGACCATCGTTCTCCAGGCCTGTTCGTTCTCAGCGGGCCGGGCACTTGGGATCTGCGTGAGCAACAGCGTTTCTGAATGGGGGTGATTTGGCTGAGGCTGAGGCTGAGGCTGAGGCTGAGGCTGAGCCTGAGGCAGGGACTTTGCCTGAGATTTTGCCTGAGATTTTGACTGAGATTTTGACTGGGATTTTGCCTGGGATTTCATGTGGGAACTGGCTTGGGAACCTCCGGTGCTTGGGCCATCGGTCGGGAGCGGATCGATCGACGGGTTCGAGCCCCGTTCGTAGCGGCTCCACCAAGCGTCCGCATCGTAGATGGTCCAAGCGTCGCTAGCGGCGAGCCCGTGGAGCAGATTGGAAAGATCGCGAGCCGTCTGCGGACGTTTGGATCGGTTCTTTTCCAAGCAGGACATGATCGCGTGCTCGAGTTCCGAGGTGAACGATTTTCCGGCCCGAACCGAGGGGGCCAGCGGGACGGCATCGACATGCAGTTGGCACAGTTCGGCCAGCGAGGAGGCTTGAAAGATCGGGGCTCCGGTCAGGAGGAAGTAGCCCACCGCGCCGACGGCATACAGATCGCTCCGAGCGTCGACTAGATCGGGGGTTTGGATCGACTCGGGGGACATATACAAAGGGGTCCCGGCCATACCTTCTTGGTGCTTGGTCCGCTTGGCATCGTCGACGGCTCGAACCAGTCCAAAGTCCAAGAGTTTCACAAAGTCTGGCACACCGCCGCGTCGATTGAGCATGACGTTTGCCGGCTTGATGTCGCGATGCACTAGACCCATCGAGTGGGCTTCGAACAGCGAGCTGCAAAGCTGGTCGAGGATTTTTGCAACCCTGCCTTCAGGTTGCGGACCATATCTATCGACGAGGTCCTGGAGATTGATCCCATCGAGGTACTCCATCGCATAGTAAAAAACTCCCTCGGGGGTCCGTCCATAATCGTAGATGGCGATGGTGTGTGGATTGTTGAGATTGCAGGTGATTTGGACTTCTTGTTCGAAGCGGTTGATGGATGTCTCATTGACTCGCTCGACATTCAGGAGCTTGATCGCACTTTGCCTGCGCAGCATCGCATGATGCCCTCGGTAGACGGTCCCCATCGCTCCTTCGCCGAGCTTGACATCGAGGCGATATTGTCCGAGTTGTTTGGCTTCGACAGCCGCTTGCCTAGCTTCCCGCTGCAGACGACCGACGATGATGGTGAAGGCCAAAATCGCCATGGTCGCCAGGGCCAGGAGCCCGAACATGGTGTAAAAGGCGCGGCGCAAAATATTCAAGGGCTCAAAGGCTTCGTCGTAGTCGATCTCGGTGACCAAACCAAACGAATAATCCTTGAGCCACGTCCAAACTCCGACGACCGGTACGCCTCGATAGTCGCGGTATCCTCCGATATCGATCCCATCTTTCTGATCCATCAATTGCGTCGCTGCCTTGGTGAAGGCCAACTCGCTTCGCCGAGACTTCGCTCGATATCCCTTGGTCATGTCTCCACCGGGCTCGCGAAGCTGGATATTGAGAATCGACTCGGCGTTGTCTCGGTCGGGAAGTACCCCGAGGAGAATCAGGTCCTCGTCGAACCGACTGCCCGAGACCATCAAACCCTGGGCATCGACCGCGTAAGTCTCGCCGGAGCGACCGATGCGCCCGAGTTGGATCAGACGGGTGAATTCGCGATCGGGTCGAATGCGCAGCGACAGCGCTGCGATGATCTGTAGGTCTTGATCGAGGACCGGCACGCAGACAAACATCGTCGGAACACCGGTCTGAATTTTCCCCTGTGCATCGGCGATCGGAACGCGGCTTGCGAAAGGTGGTGAGACTGTCGGTTGGTTGTCGAAAACCTTGGAAAGAAAGCTCTCGTGCTCTTGGAGCTCCTTACCGATGAGCTCTTGATGGTTCGATGCGATGACCACATGCTTCGGATCGGAGATCATGTAGCCTGAAAATTCGTAATTGGCCAGCGTCGGCGCAACCTCTTGTTCGATCTCTTCGAGCAATCCGATCTGTTCGTTACCGTCGCTCTGTGCCAATCCACCCGTACTTCGAAGGGTCTTGACCAACTTCTCGACGTTCAGCCGAAGATCGCTCTGATTGGCCAGCGTCCTGGCGCTGGTCTCCTGCTGAGCAAGCCACTTGAGCACCATCGATTTTTCGACCTCGAGCAAGGTCGACAATTGCGATTGCAGGTTTGCCTCCATCGTCAATCGGATGCTGCGGGTGATCAGATACCCGATGAGCGATAGCAGCAGAATCGCAAGGATCGGCCAGAGCCACAGTTGGCGGCGAAGCAGCAGCGTGGTGCGCTGGATCCTGTTTCCCATCGAAGTCCGCGCAAAGGTCATGTGCGCTTTGCGGGCGTCGTCTTGGACTTTCGGCTCAGACCACCAACTCTTGATCGTTGTCCACATCGTATACTACTGCCTTAACAATGCCTAAAACCGGCACCATCGATTCAAAACGAACCGAGAGAAATCGCCTTACGTCTCCCCCATGTTCACACCGTCGAACGAGTCAACGGTAGTTCGCGATTCCCTAGCAAGGAGCCTTTGGGCGAATTTTTTTCGAAAAAACCTTAGTTCGACGAACGATCCGGTCCTTGGAGTCGATTAGCTGTCCGGGGAACTACCACCGAGGATGTTCTTGAGCGCATCGCGCAAGGGACGGCGGGGGGCCTCGGTTTTGGTCGGGTCTTTGCCGGATCCGTCAATCTCCTGGGCATTGATCTCTTGGCCATCAATCTGCCGGCCATCGATCTGCTTGAGCGATCCGTTCTGGGACTCGGTGTTTGTACGGGCCTTGCGCTCGAGCCTGCGTGCCCGCAGCTCTTTGATCAAATCGACGGCCGCACCGATCGCTTCGTCGGCCTTCCCGTCGGTAACCCCACTGGCCAAGTCGATCAGGGCCGCTGTACCGGGAGCCTCATCGCCCAGCGCGGCGCTGACGAGCGAAAGCAGATCGGCCGACTCGCCCCGCAGGGACTTCCAGTCGACAAAAGGGGAATCGATGGTCCCTCGCACCGGCAAGGTCACTTGAGGAACCCCGATCTGCTGGACCGACTCTCGCCGAGCGAGCATCTCCAAAGGGACCGGGACGCCCAATCCCAGATCGATTTGTCGATCGACCAAGCCGACGGTGCCAGAGGTCGAGAGCTGGAGTCGCTGATCGATTTTCGGAAAGCCAACCTGCACGCCTCGATGCTCGACTCGACCATCGGCCAACTGGACTTGGATGACCGATCCATCGATAAACACCAATTCCTGAGGAATATCGGTCTTGCGAAGTTTCGCAATCATATCGATGATGTTCACAACGATGGGTTCCGACGGTCCGCTGCGCACCTCATGGAGAGTCAGTTCGGCTCGCCCTTTGGCGTACAAAGGACGCTCCAAAGGTATTTCTAGCTTGTCGAAGTTCAGTGAGACGCGACCGTCGAACCAAGCGGACTTGGCGAGCAGCGGGACGGCCCGTCCGAGTCCTAGCCGCACGAGCTCCTGGGTTACCTGAACCTCATCGAGCAATCTCGTCGGCGCAAAGATCAAGCGGGCATCGCCATCGAGAGCCAGATAATGCAGATCCAGATCGACAGGGGGAATGACCATCAACTCCTCGTCGGTATCCTGCCTTCGCACTGCAACCGAAAGACCCTCGACGACGACTTGGATGTCCAATTTGGGCTTGGTCTTTGCCTGATCGGACTTGGGCGCCAAGCTTGAGTTTTCGATCGACCGTGCCAGTTTTTCGATATTCGATGTGTTCTCGAGCATCTCGACGTCGAGTTTCGGTTTGCGAATCGTGAGCTTGCCGAGATCTCTTCCGTAGAGAAGGTAGCCGAGCATGGAGCGATTCGAGGTGATCGATTCGATCGAGAGCAAACTGCTTGGTCGATCCGATCGATCGCTCTGCTCGAGTTCGATCCCATGCAAAGACAGGGGTCGGAACCATGCGAATTGAGCCGACTCGACCTTGAGTCGAAAGCCTTCGATGGCCAGTTGATCGACCAGACGCTGATAGAGCCATTTGGAACCCAGGACCGACGGGACCGCGCCGAGCAGGGCGACGATTCCCACAACCCCGACGAGCAGCCAGAGCGACCATCGTCGGAGTAAGGGTTTGCGCGGTCGGAGAGTTTTATCGTCGGGAGGATTCACTGGCGGATTCAATGGCGGATTCAATGGCGGTCGGATTCGATAGAGAGTGACTTAAGCAAACTCCACCCAATGGGATTGGATGTAGCGCTCTTGAGGCTTGAACCTCGCTTTGTAGTTCAAGTGGGAGTTTTCCTCGACGTAGAGTCCAAGATACACCCAACGCAGACCGGCGTTTTGGGCCATCTGAATCTGCTTGAGGACCGAGTAGGAGCCCAAGGATAATTTGCTTTGAGCGGGATCGAAATACGTATAGACGGCCGAGATCGACAAGGTGCCTAGATCGATCACCGAGAGGGCCACCAAAGCGTCCTCGAGGTAGTACCGCAACTCCAGGGTCGAGTGGCAGCAGGTGGTGACCAGAAACCCTTCGTATTCGAGAGGGCCGTAGTCGCCGTCTCCGTGGGATAAATCCCTGAGGCCACGGTGGAGATTGAAGAGCCGAAGTTTCTCCTCGGAGTACTCCGGTGTGCCGATCTCCAGCTGCAACAACCGATCCCCTCGGTTGAGTATCCTGCGCCAAGAATCGGACCAAACGAACTTTGAAACGTCGATTCGGACCGCTTCGCAAGCTTGGCACCCATTGCAAGCGGTGTAGTAGGCATAGCGGCCCGAACGCCGCATCCCTTGGGCGAGCATGATGTCGAACTCATCGGGGCTGACCAACCGCTCCGGGACGATCAAGGGCATCTGAGCGGTCCGCTCGGGCAGATACGAACATGGGTGGGCATTGTCCATGACTGCCAGGATTGGCAAGCTGATAGGCGTACGATGCTCGGTCAGGTCCTGCATGGATCAGCCAAATGTTTTTCCTAGAGCTTTGGCGATGACGCTGCAACGGTTCATCATTTCTTGGAACTGGTTGAAGTCCAAGGACTGGTAACCATCGCTCATCGCTTTTTCGGGATTCGGATGCATTTCAACGATCAGGCCATCGGCCCCGGCCGCAACGCTCGCGGCGGCCATGTCGGCCACTAAGTACGAGTGGCCCGTGCCGTGGCTCGGATCGACGATCACGGGCAAGTGGGTTTTGCGGTGCAGATAGGGAACGGTTGCCAAGGGCAAGGTAAAGCGGGTGTGGGTTTCGAAGGTTCGGATGCCGCGTTCGCAGAGCATGACATCGGGGTTGCCTTCGTTGAGGATGTACTCGGCAGCCAAGAGCCACTCTTCGATCGAGGCGCTCGGACCGCGCTTGAGCAACACAGCCCTTCCGGAGCGTCCGACGGCTTCGAGCAATCGGTAGTTTTGCATGTTGCGAGCGCCGATCTGCAACACATCGGCGTACTTGGCGACCAATGAAACATCCTCGGTGCTCATGACTTCGGTGACCACCGCGAGTCCCGTCTCTTGGCGAGCGAGCGCAAGGAGCTTGAGCCCTTCTTCTTTCATCCCTTGGAACGAATAAGGGCTAGTGCGGGGTTTGAAAGCTCCCCCTCGCAGGGCCGTGCCGCCGGCAGCCTTGACCGCTTTGGCGCTCTGGACGATCTGCTCTTCACTCTCGACCGAGCAGGGACCCCCGATCACACCGATAACGCCAGCACCTGCTCGGAACGGACCGACCTTGACCTGCGTCGATTCGGGTTTGAGCTCGCGAGAGGCCATTTTGTAAGGAGCCAAAATCGGCATGACTTCGGCGACCCCCGGAAAACTCTCGAACGATTCGACCTTGACCATCCGCTCATCGCCGACTGCCGCGATCACCGTTCGCTCGGTACCCCGGATCACGTGGGCCTTGAGCCCAAGCTCCTGGACGCGCTTGGTGACATTGTCGATCAGCTCGTCGGCGACGTTTTGGTCCATGACTACGATCATGCGATGGGTACACTTTCCCGGGAACAGGTTGAACAGGTTGGATCGAAAGCTAACGTTAGGCCGCGCACAACAAAAAAACCCCAAGGGCCCTGGGGTCTTGAGGTTCGCTTTGCTCGGATTCTCACAGACCAAAGTATCCGAAACCTATCGTGGATTTTCAAGTCCGCGAAGTCAAGTATTTATGCGATATTTGATCGATTCAGGGGATCTTTCCCCCGAGAGTACGAGCCGGGCGGTGCACTTTGGCCTGAGTTTTGCATCCGTAGGATCCAACAAGGTTTTTTGACTGCCAAAGAGTCTTACAGAGTCGTTCCGAAGAGTCTTACAAGGGAGAACAGAAGATGCCATTTCGCATGGATAAACTGACCATCAAAGCTCAAGAGGCGATCGTCGGGGCCCAGTCCTTAGCCACTTCGCAAGGAAACCCCGAAATCGAAGGCCTTCATCTTTTGTCGGCCCTGCTCGAGGACCCTGCGGGGGTCGTGGTCCCCTTGCTGAAGAAAATTGGCGCCCAAGTTGATAAACTCCAATCGACGACGGCAAGCGAGCTTCAACGGCTTCCTAGGTCCAGCAGCAATCGGCAACCGGGCATCAGCGGTGCCTTGCAAAAAGGTCTCGAGGCGGCAGCCTCAAGCGCCGAGGGGATGAAGGACGAGTTTGTCAGTACCGAACACCTGCTTCTGGGACTTTGCAAATCCGAAAAGAACACCTCGGAGCTTTTGAAGCTCTTTGGCGTGAACGAAAAAGAAATCCTCCAAGGACTCCAGACCGTCCGCGGCAGCGCTCGGGTGACGGACCAGAGCCCTGAAGGGAAATTCCAAGCATTGGAAAAGTACGGGGTCGATCTTGTCGCGCAAGCTTCCAAGAACAAGCTCGATCCGGTTATCGGCCGGGACAATGAGATCCGACGCGTGATCCAAGTCCTCTCGCGTCGGACCAAAAACAACCCGGTCTTGATCGGCGAGCCGGGGGTCGGCAAGACGGCGATTGCCGAAGGTCTTGCGCAGCGGATCGTCCAAGGGGATGTTCCGCAATCGCTCAAGAACCGTCGTGTGATCGCTTTGGACATGGGGGGCTTGGTCGCCGGTACCAAATTCCGTGGCGAGTTCGAGGAGCGACTCAAGGCGGTGATCCGCGAGGTCAAAGACGCCGAAGGAGAAGTGATCCTTTTTATCGATGAGCTCCATACCGTCATCGGTGCCGGGTCGGCCGAAGGCTCAAGCGATGCGGCCCAGCTTCTGAAACCTGAGCTGGCCCGGGGGCAACTCCGTTGCATCGGCGCAACGACGCTCGATGAATACCGCAAGCACATCGAAAAAGACGCCGCCCTCGAACGACGCTTCCAGCCGGTCTATGTCGGCGAACCGAGCGTCGAGGATACCATCTCGATCCTTCGGGGGCTCAAGCCCCGGTATGAAACCCACCACGGGGTCAAGATCCGCGACTCGGCCTTGGTCGAAGCAGCCAAGTTATCGCACCGCTACATCGCCGACCGTTTCTTGCCCGACAAAGCGATCGACCTTGTCGACGAAGCCGCCGCGCGATTGGCCATGGAGCGCGACAGCGTCCCGACCGAAATCGATTCGCTCCAACGCCGCCTGCGGCAACTCGAATTGGCACAACGCCAACTCAAAGAGGAAACCGACGAGAGCACCGACGGGGCACTTGAAGGAATCGAAACCGAGATGGCCAGTGTGCGCCAGCAAGTCGCCAGCCTTCGCGAGCAATGGGAAGCCGAAAAGATGGGGCTCTCGGACGTCAAGTCCGTGCGCAAAGCGCTCGATCAAGCCGAATCGGATTTCCGCAATCTGGAAAACGGGATCAAGGACAAGCAATCCTCGGGGCTGGCCGTCAACGAGACCGACTACCAAAAACTCTTTGAACTCGACCAGAAGCGTCGGAAACTCCGAGAGCAACTCGAACATGAAGACGTATCGAGCCAGAAAGAAGAAGAGCATCCCAAACTTTTGCGGACCGAAGTGACCGCAGATGAAATCGCTCAGGTCGTCAGCTCCTGGACCGGTGTGCCCGTGACCCGAATGCTCGAGACCGAACGCGCCAAACTGCTGGTCATGGAAGAGCGACTCCACCTGCGGGTCGTCGGCCAGGACCAAGCCGTCGAGGCAATCAGCAATGCCGTCAGGCGCAGCCGCAGCGGTCTGGGCGATGCAAACCGACCGATCGGCTCGTTTCTATTCCTAGGACCGACCGGGGTTGGGAAAACCGAATTGTGCAAAGCCCTCGCCGAGGTCATGTTCGACGACCAGACGGCGATGGTCCGAATCGACATGAGCGAGTTCATGGAACGGCACACCGTGAGCCGACTCGTCGGTGCCCCTCCGGGATACATCGGATACGAAGAAGGAGGGCAATTGACCGAAGCGGTTCGCCGACGTCCTTACAGCGTCGTATTGCTCGATGAAATCGAGAAGGCTCACAACGACGTGTTCAATCTTCTTTTGCAGGTCCTCGACGATGGTCGTTTGACCGATGGCCAGAACCGAACGGTCGATTTTTCCAACACGATTGTGGTGATGACCAGCAACGTCGGCAGTCAGATGATCCAGCGCATCGCCGAAGAAGGCGGCGGCGAGGAAGAGATGCAGCGGGCCGTGCAAGAGTCGCTCAAGAGCAAGTTTTTGCCTGAGTTCCTCAACCGGATCGACGAGACGATTGTCTTCGAACCGCTCCAACGCGAGCAGATCCACAAGATTGTCCATCTGCAGCTCAAGCGGCTTGAGAAGCAACTCGGCGAATCTCACTTCAAACTGTCCGTGAGCGAACGGGCTGTCGATGCGATTGCCAACGAGGGCTACGATCCGACCTACGGTGCACGTCCTTTGAAGCGAGTCATCCAACGTCGATTGCAGAATACGATCGCCACGGAGCTGCTCAAGCGCGACGCGACGCAAGGTGGAAGTATTCTGGTCGACTATGTCGACGGGAACTACACCATCGAGGTGCAAGACGCAGCATAGGCTTGCAAGCCCGGTAATGCTCTTAAGCCCGGAGGGCGACACATAACTCAGGGGAATGATCCTGTGTGTCGGCCCTCCGGGCCTCTTGCATTTTACTATGCGCCTGCAACCGAGGCCTTCGACCTCGGCAGAGGATGTACCAGCCCTCCGGGCTTAGAAGACCAAACAGCCCGCTAACGCCTAACGCCTAACGCCTAACGCCTAACGCCTAACGCCTAACGCCTAACGCCTAACGCCTAACGAACAACCCGCACAACCGTCAAAGTCTCGCCAATACGGCTATCCGTTAAAGCTTCGAAACGCTGGACTGAGTTTAGGGGCTGGTCGATCTTCCAAGCCACCGGCTAAGTGGATTCCTCTTACCTCGTTACCTGGAGCGTTGTCCTGTGCCACGCTTGTCGCTGATCGTTCCATTCCAATGCGATTCCCAAGCTTTGGAAAACACGTTGGTGTCGGTCCTGGAGCTTCGCTCACCAGACGATGAACTGCTCATCGTGCATCGAGGCGAGTACCAAGACCCTTATGGGTTGCAAGGTAACGAAGCCAAGGTCCTCGAGACTCCCGCTTCGAGCTCTCTTGCCGAACAGCTCAATATCGCCGTCCAAAATGCGACCGGGGATGTTCTCCAAGTCGTCTTGCCAGGCGCGGTTTTGGAACCCGATTGGTGTGTCGATGCGCTCGCGGCATTCGACGAACTGGATGTCGATATGATCGCCCTGGGTGTATCTGGCTCGGGTGTTTCCGGCTCGGGTGCAAGTTCTCTGCAATATGGTTTTGAAGCCGATCTGATCCCCCAGCGACGAGCCACCGGCGAAGCCTCGAAGATCGCCGGACCGCTGCTGGCCGGCACGATGATCCGTCGCAGCGCAATCCAATGCCTCGGCGGGTGGAATACGAAAATACCCGGCGACTTGATCGATTTCGAATTGTGCTTGATGGCCAAATTGCTCGGCCTGCAGGTCGGAGTCGTCGAAGGCTCCTCGGTGACCTGCGATGAATCGCGATCTATGGTCCTATCCCATTACGAACTGGGCCGTTCGATCGGTCAGTTGGCTTGCGCATTTAGCGAAATATCCGATTCGGCGATTGTGATCGAGCCGCTGGTCCGACGGCTTGGACACCTAGCGAGCGGCTTGGTCAGCACCAAGCTGGCTGCAGAACGGCTCGGCTGGGTTCTGGGCGTTCGCGATCGGAGTTGGTCCGGGGTGATCGGAAAACGGGTCGAATCGGCCAAAGTGGCTTTTGCCGACCGCTCTCGGGAATGGGAGCGACTCCGAGCGATCGTTCCTCAACCGAATTTCCAAGGCACGCACCGCGATACGGCACGCAAGGCGGCTTAAGCGGCCCGGCTGCAATCTGGCCAAGCGGCATGCGTTGCGATATGATCAAAGCCAACGGCCGTTGATACTCCGTCGATTGAGACTTTTGGAATTCTGCTATGACCTCACGCAAAGTTCGCGTCGCGATTGTCGGCGCTTCGGGATACACCGCTTTAGAAGCGATCGAGTGGTTGATCGATCACCCGCATGTCGAGATCGTCGCTGCGACGAGTCGCCAAGCCAACGGAAGCATGCTTGCGGACATGCATCCGTCGCTTGTCCGCCGCATTCGATTGCCGGTCGAGGATTTGACATCGAAACAAATTGCCGAGCGAGCCGATGTGGCGCTGACCTGCCTGCCCCATGGCGCCTCGGCCCATATCATCATGGAGTTGCTCGACGAAGGATGCCGCGTGATCGACCTTTCGGCCGATTACCGCTTGAGCACCCCTGAACTCTACAAGAAGTGGTATGGGGAGGTTCATCCAGATCCGAGTCGACTCGGGAAAACACCTTATGGGTTGCCCGAGCTTTTTGCCGATCAGTTGGCCGATGCCCGCCTGGTCGCCAATCCTGGATGCTATCCGACCTCGGCGATTTTGCCACTTTCCCCCCTGCTCAAAGAGGGCCTGATCTCTCCGAAGGATATCATCGTCGACAGCAAGTCTGGAGTCAGTGGTGCGGGTCGAACCCCTAAACTTGGGAACCTCTACTGCGAGGTCAACGAATCGATCTCGGCCTATTCGATCGGCAACCACCGGCATCAACCGGAGATCGTCGACATCGTCCATCGTTTTAGCGGTGTGGCTCCCGAGGTGATCTTCACACCCCATTTGACACCGATGGAGCGAGGGATTCTCTCGACGATTTATGTTCATCCGACGAGCGGTGTAACGGCCAACCAAATCCGAGAGTGCTTACTGAGCTATTATTCGGTCGAGGGTTTTGTGCGGGTCGTCTCGCATATGCCTGCGACGAAGTATGTAGCGAGGACCAACTATGTCGATATATCCGTCTGGGAGAGTGGGCCTCGAATCGTCTTGGTCAGCGCCATCGACAACCTCGTCAAAGGAGCCAGCGGCGCGGCGGTTCAGAACCTTAACCATATGTTCGGCTTCGAACCTTCGACAGCCATTGGGTAAGTTGTTCGCGGAATATCTTTGAGTTGTGGCGGATGTCCGTCGGCAATCGGCCGGGGTGGACCACGAAGGAGTCGATATCCAGGTTGGGATGGCGACTCAAGAGCAAGGCTCTCCATTCGTGCTCGAGGGTATCGCGGTTTGCTTTGACACGCTTGCGATGCTCGGGCCAGGGTTCGACGATCACCACCGGCTTTTGATTCTCCGGCGAGCCGAGTGGAACCAGGGCACTTCGATACACGCTCGGATGGGTGTTGACGACCGCTTCAACAGGCTCGGTAAAGATGGGGCCTTGGGCCGTTCGAACGCGATGGCTTTTGCGACCGCAGAACCAGAAGCGGTCTTGGGAATCGAGGTAACCGACATCTCCCATGCGATGCCAGATATCGGTATGGGGATCGCTGGGGTCGGCGAGGACTTTGTGCAGAGCGTTTTGGTCGGTGCGGGTCACGTAGCGATGCGTCACGCTAGGGCTGCAGACCATCAGTTCCCCGATCTGACCCGGAGCGACGCTGCGGGCCTGATCGATCGAAGCGATCGGCTCGTCGGTGATCTCGATGACCTTCCATCGGACTCGATCGAAGCGACTGCCCACGCAAGTTCCGTATCCATTGCGAGTCTGCTCGGCAGTTTCCTGCAAAACTTCGCGAGACTCGATCGAGGCGATCGGGAGCGCCTCGGTCGCACCGTAAGGGGTGAAGACTTGGCCGTCCGGAGCGATGGCGGCTCGGAGATGTTCCAGGACACGCGCAGGGACCGGAGCGCCGGCGCTGAGGACAAGTTTCAAGCTCTCGGTACGCCTAGCAATCGATTGGCAGTATAGCCCCACCCTGGTCCACAGAGCCGGAGAGCCAAAGGACTGGTTGATCTGCCATTGATCGATCGCATCGAGCAAGCGAACCGGATCGACATCGGCCGGACGCGTCGGATTCATGTCGGGCAAAATCGTGCTGGTTCCCATCACCGCATTGAAGAGTCCAAAGAGGGGAAAGCCGCTGAGGTCCTTCCCGCCGGGTTCGATGCAGTAACGCTCCGAGATCATATCGATCTGCGCCAAAAAGGTCTGATGGCTATAGAGGACACCTTTGGGTGGTCCGGTGCTGCCGGTGGTGAAGATGATGGCTGCCGAGTCTTGCAACTGAGTCATCGGCGGACGAAAGCGATTCGCAGGAGTGGCTTCCAGTTCCGAGAGGGTCGGCGCTGGGAGAAAGCCAAAGCGTCGGCCGACCGTCACGTAGAACTTGGCGCTGGGAAACAGACTCCTCTTGGCCTTGAGGATCGCTTGTGCAAGGGGAATCGCGACAAAACCATCCGGCTGGGTTTCTGCCAAGCAGTTCAGAAGGTTCTTGCGCCCCATCCCCGGATCGACCAGCACGAGGGTCGCACCGGTTTTCAGAAGGGCAAAGACCAGTGCGATGAAATCCTCTCCGAATTTTACCAGCAGCGCGATGCGGTGATTCGGGCCGATCCCCATGGCCTGCATACCTGCGGCGATCGAGCTAGAGCGCTCGTCGAGATCCCTGAGGCTGATCGTGCAATAGCGCCGATGGGTTCCTTGACGATGCGAGCCGATCGGTGTGGCGATCCCCAGAAGCTCCGGTCTGGCGGTGGCTTGGGCCGTCAATCGCAATCCGACGTTCGAATTCAAAGCAGGGTGCATAGCCATGGATCACTGGACTCGGATTTCGATCCGCAAGGCCTCTTGGGGTTCGTCAGAGCCGATCGAAAAACAGGCCTCATCGAACTTCGGTGGCCCAAAGCCACGCTTGGGGTTGTTGGAAAAGCCGTAGGGTTCGGTGGGGATACCGAAGGCATTCTTATCGAGTTGATCATTGTTGTTCTGGTCGTGGTGGGCCGAGACAGCCCAGCGCGTCGGCGAGTCCAAGAGCGTTTGAGATTCGGGAGTATCTTCGAGTTCGACTCTCCAAATCACTGGCCCTTGTTCGGGCAGATCGAGAGTTTGTTTGGCCCAAGCAGATTTCGGTTGGTTGAAGCCTTTTGCGTTTTGGTAGAGGGCCAAGCGGCATCGGCCGGATTGGTTTTGCAAGCCGTGGACTTCGACGATCAAGGTCTGCGGGTTAGGTTTTCGGTCTGACGCTCCGACGGCTTGGCTCGGGGGTGACGCGGGGTGCTCGGGAGGCTCTGGATGCTCGGGAGATTCTGGGCTCGAGGGTGGCTCTTGTATCGGGGGGGCAGGCACTGGAGCCGGGGGGTTTGGAGCCGGGGGGTTTGGTTTCCCAGGAATTGGGCGGACGATCGGCAAAGCCGCCAGGTCGGGGGCTGCGGGGGCCGAATCCTGGGTGCAACCCGATAGGACCGATAGGAACAGAAGAGAAATTCCGGCCAGGAGCCTAGCCCATGGAGCCCGAGTCGGGTACCGGCAGGCAGGTCCGCAACTGCCGTTCTTTCGATTCGCTTGCATGGAGGGACCTTGGTGCTAGCCAGGGGAAGGTTGGGTAAAATGGAATTCCGAGAGTACACTGTCGGTTTTGGAACTGCTAAGATAGTAGCGGGTTTGTGGGTCTTATCGTAGTCACAAACCGATGGGCTGGCAGTTCTTCTCCTGTTTCGTTGTGTGGGTGACTTATGGCGTCGAATCCTGGTGAGGATCGTAAAGATCGCGATCAAGGGGACCTAAATCGATTCGATCTTGGATTGCCGGGGTTCGAGACGGCCCCGACGAGCAAGAAGGGTACTGCCGAATCGGTTTCTGAGCCGGTTTCTGAGCCGGTTTCTGGGCCGATTGCTACTCCGAATGCCGAGCCGGGCGTTTCCAAGAAGCCTTCGGGAGCCAAAACTCCTTTGGCCGCCAAGGCACCGCAAGGCCTGCAGGGCCATGTAGCTCAGGTAGGCCAGGTAGCCCCGAAGGGGACTGCGACTTCAAAAAAGGAGATGCCTGGGAAATCCCATGCGAGCGAATCGGAGGATCAAGAACGGCGGCCCAAAAAGTCGGGGTTTTGGAATGCGGCACCCAGTTGGCTCATCAGCACCGTGGTCCATGTCGCTGCGATTCTAGGATTGGCGGCTTGGAACATCGAGCCGATCCAAAAAGAGATCAATTTGCTCTTGAACATCGGCGAGCCGTCGGGGAACGAATCCGATGCGCTCGAAGAGTTCTCGATGGACAATGCGACGGCCGACATGCAATCGGACACCACCGAGGACAGTCCTACGGATGTTCCGAGCGTCGAGCCGACGGCCGTAGACGCGAAGGTCGAGGTCGACATGAGTTCGATGATCGCCGAGGCGCCGGACGTATCGATATCAGGATTGAGCGAATCGCTCGCTCCTGCTTCGGGGATCGCGGCCCAGAGCAACGCGGCGATGCGTGCGGGGTTGAACAGCCGTTCGAGTGAGACCAAGCGGGATTTGCTTAAGAAGTTCGGTGGCACCACCGAGACCGAGCGCGCCGTGTCGATGTCCCTCAAATGGCTTGCCGAGCATCAGAATCCCCAGACCGGTGCATGGACATGGTCCCACTCCTTGGTCTGCGGTGGCAAGTGCGATCATCCTGGAGAGCGCACCGCGAGCATGAACGGTGCGACAGGCATGGCCTTGATGTGCTTTTTAGGCGCGGGCCAAACGCACATGGAAGGAGAGTACAAAGAGACGGTATTCAAAGGCTTGAGCTTTCTGATCCAAAGTCTCAAAGCCCAGGGTGGCTATGGGGCTTGGTGGGTCGGAGCTGGCGGCAAGGGGCTCGACGACATGTACGGCCATGGGATCGCCTCGATCGCCATGTGCGAAGCCTATGGGATGACGCGTGATCCGAGGCTCCGCGAAGCGGCCCAATTGAGCATCAACTACATGACACCGGCCCAGAACCCACAGACAGGCGGTTGGCATTATTCTCCTTACATCCAAGACAAGATGCCTGGGGACACCTCCGTGGTCGGCTGGCAGATGATGGCCATCAAGAGCGCAGCGATGTCCGGACTGAACATCGACCTCGATACCATCCGCCGCGCGAACTTCTTCCTCGATACGATGATGGTCCCGGGGGGCTTTGGGTACCACTACAGCATGGACTCGAAACAGAAGAACCCACTTGAATATCGCCCAGCGATGACCGCTTGTGGCGTTTTGTGCCGCATGTATTCAGGCTGGAAAAAAGACGAACCCTCGATCAAGGCCGCTGCCGAAAAGTTCGCTGAAGCCGGGCCGAGCAAGTCCGATATCTACTACAACTACTATGCGACCCAGGTCATGAAACAATACGGTGGACCGGAGTGGGAGTCCTGGAACGTTCGCATGCGAGATCAAATTGTCAGTACCCAGGTTCAGTCCGGACACGGGGCCGGCAGTTGGTACACCGACGCGGGACTGAGCAACGAAGGGGGCCGCTTGTACTGGACGTGCATGTCGACGATGATGCTCGAAGTCTACTACCGCTACATGCCCTTGTATGCCGAGCAAGCTGAGGAAGACGCGTTCCAACTGTAAATCGCTAGGCGATTTTTGGAATTTTCATCCCTCGGCGTCATCCAACATCCGGAATGCCAGCCACCCAGCTATCCAGCTACAACCGGATCACCAGCCAGAACAGAAGCCACTTCGATGAGCGAGCCCACCGTCCGTAAACTCACCCTTTTGGACCTCCAGGGGATCGATTCGCAAACGCAAGCGGCGATACAGAAGATCGCTGCCCGAATCGTGGTGGCCAAGGTTCTCAAAGAGCGCCTGAGCGCATCGGTATTCGACGAACTCGGGGAATTGGCCGAGCAATACGTCTATGGATGCTTCACCACTCTCAAACGGGGCAAGACGCTCCGAGGCTCTTGCGGCTTTCTCGGAAGGCCCACACGCTTGAGCGATGCGATCGCCGAGTCGGCCCAAAAAACCGCCCGCGACGATCCTCGCATGCCGGGGATCTCGAGCATCGAGTTGCCTTATCTTTCTTGCCATCTGACCCTGCTTTCCGACCCCTTGGCCATCGAAGCCGACGGCGCGCAACGCAACGAGAAGATCGAACTGGGCAAGCATGGGCTGCGAATCACCACCAGCTTGACGAGCCCCTACGGCCAACGCGGTGGCTTGATCCTGCCGGCCCAGCCCCTCGAGCAAGGTTGGGATATCGACGCCACCCTGGCGGCTTTATGCCGCCAAGCCGGTTTGCCAACCGATGCTTGGAAAGACCCATCGGTCTTGCTCGAAACCTTCGAGGGACTGGAGATTCCAGGGGATTTGAGTCTCGTCGAGTTGCCCGACCCGATGCCCCTCGAAGGACCTCCAGGGGATGTCGAGAGTTTGCAGAAACTCAAAGCGGCCACGGTTCAAACCATGATCAACCTCTCGCATGGTGCGACCCCAAATTATTACGTGCTCGACGCGATGGACGGAACGGCCCAAACGATCGTCCTCTCGGCGGTGGATGTCGATTCGAATGTCCCCCTAGCCCATTGGATTCAGACCTCGCTCCGACCGGGCTTGCCCCTGCAATCGAGCGTCTTCGAACTCAGCCGCCTAGCCGAAGGGACCCTGCGACGCTCCCGATTCGACAAGGCCGTCGATATCGATTTGGCGCTAAGCATCCTTTACGATGCGGCCCATCATGGCTCGGTCCATCCGGTCGATTGGGATGAGGAAAAGCTCAAAGAGTCATTGAGCGATTGTGGTCTCGAAGGTGTTTATGCCAACCAAAGAGCCATCATGGTCCTGTGCGGCGAGCGGATCGCCGTAGCCTTTGACCCAAGCAAATCCGTGCACGATTTGCTCGAGCAAGCCGCGTCCATGATCCGCTCAGAGTCCCTTTCCATGAGCGTCATGTCGCTCGGCTGCATTTCGACAGCAAGCTCGCTCTTGGCGTCCAATGGCCCGCGAACTGGTTCAAGCGACCGAACTCCCAAGGAGTCGGCCAGTGGATCCTGAACCGATAAGCCGGTATAGATTGACTTCGTATCGGTTGAATTCGTATCGGTTGAATTCAGGGGGCCTGAAGAGCATCTTGCGGGGGACTAACCTCGCGATTCTGGCCGTCTGCCTTGTAGCGTTTTATCCTCAGGCGCTGCGAGCCCAAGAAACCTCTGCTCCCTCGAAGAACCCCGCCGGGAATAACGTCGCCGAGGAAAGCAACGCCGAGGAAAACATTGCGGAGGAACCGCTCGTCGAATTCAATCCCCACGATCCTGCGACCGTCGAGGCACTCCTTGAGCCCTATCGCGAACGATCGGAGAAATGGCAAGAGGATGTCGCTAAGCTTGCCGTGGGCAATGCGACCGATGGGGGGGCCGAGCATGTTTTGTTCTTGGGGAGTTCCTCATTTCGTTTATGGGACACCATCCATGAGGACCTAGCCCCTGTGAAGGTCGTCAAGAGGGCTTATGGGGGCGCTCGGTTCCGGGATCTTGCGATCTACACCCCGGAACTCATCGCCGGCTTGCGGTTTTCCAAAGCGGTCATTTTTATCGCCAACGATATTACCGGAAAGGAGAACGAGGACACCGACCCGGACACGACCTCGAAGCTTGCACGGTTGGTCATCGCGCAGTTGCGAAGCGAGCATCCCGAGGTACCGATCCATTTGGTCGCTGTGACCCCTACGCCTGTACGGTACAAGCATTGGCCGAGGATTCAGGTCACCAACGTCATGCTGCGAAAGATCGCTGAAACGACGCCGGGTGTGTTCTACATCCCGACGGCATATGCGTTCCTCGATCGCGATGGGCACCCGCGAGCTGAGTTATTCAAGGAAGATCGGCTTCATTTGAATTCGATCGGTTATCAGATTTGGGCAAGGATTCTCCTGGGTGCCTTCGAGACGGCCGATCAGGAGTCTCAGGAGTCGAGGTAACCGTACCGCCTGGCATAGAAGTCCCAATGCTCGAGGATCATGGCCTCTTGGTCGCTGCTGAGTTCGAGCTTATTGGTCTGATAGCCTTGCTCTTGGTCCCTTTTGCTCATCCATAGCGTCTGCATCGCATCGCGGTCACCTAGTTCAAGGTGCTCATAAATCTCCGAGAGCATCTCGACAGGTCTAGCGATAAATTCTTCATAGCGAATATCGACGATCTGGTTATCCGGGACTTCGGATCGGTCCCGTTCGAAGGCTTGGTACATCGTGCGAAGCGATTCGAGTACGAAGGTTTGCAAGCGAGACTGGTCGGTCTTGGATTGGAGCGATTGGTGTTCATCGAGCGAATTCCAGAGCTTCATCGTCGAGGGATAGAGCTTGCGGGGATCGCGCACGATATGGATGAATTTCGCCTTCGGGTACATCTCCCTCAAGATCCTTAGCCGACCGGTGTGCGGAGGGCTTTTGAGAAGCAACTGCTTGCGGGTCTTGTAGGTTAAGGCTTGGATAAACCACTTCAGGTGATCGCGCCAGGCCTGAAGATGCTCCGGCTCGAATCGATCCGAGGCCAATGTATCGGTAAACGGCACCGGGTGGTTCGGGAACATCAGACGTAAATAAGGGGACGGTGCGCCGAGATTCATCAGCGCAAACTCGTCCTCTTGGGGCAAGGCCCAACCGGCTTTCATGTTGTCCATCGGACGCCGATCGGGCAGCAAGGAGTTTCCGTAGCGGGTCACCAAGCCTTCGGTCAGAAGGAAGTGCCAAGGTGCAAAGCACTGGTAAGTCGTCGGGGATGCGAATTGCGGGTCGAGTCCCAAATACTCGTGCAGGAGCGTCGTACCGCTTCGCCAGTGCCCAAGGATAAAAACCGGTGGGTTTTCGATCGGTGTTTGGGAGATCGCTCGGCCCCAGCCCAAGTGCTGAGCCAATGCTAGCACGGCCGTTATCGGACCGAAGGCCGAGACCCCCAGTACGTGGTGCAAGCGTGAGGGTGAGATATCGAATCGGTTGCGGACCAAGGCTGGGAGCCAGACATGGGGTGGCATTCCGTGCCAGATTCTGGGCATAAAGATCGAATACTTCAGAGGTTTGTTCGGCTCGGCTTTGACCATGGGGAAGATCCTAGCGGACTGAATCGGTCTGGACTTTAAGGTGCCTGGAAGGTTAGTTTTCTGTCGGTTTGAACGCAAGAACGAATTGGAAATCGGCACCTATGGATAAACTCGTCGCGATGTTCCTCCGCTATCGGAGTTTTTTGGTGCCTGCAGGCATTTTGGCGTGTCTGGTGGTGGTGTTGGTCCCCATGCCAGCGGCGATGGTAGATATACTCCTGGTGGCCAATATCGCCCTGTCGCTCATGGTGCTCCTGACGACACTATCGGTCGGTGCTCCGCTGGAGTTCAGCGTATTTCCGACGGTCCTTTTGGCGACGACCCTCGGACGCTTGGCGTTGAACATCGCGACGACGCGCTTGATCTTGACGCAGGATTCGGGAAGTTCCACGGCGGTCGCTGGCCGGGTGGTCGAATCCTTTGGGGCGTTTGTTGCCGGCGACAAGATCGAGGTGGGCATCCTGCTTTTTCTGATCATCTTCTTGATTAACTTTGTGGTGATTACCAAAGGGGCGACTCGGATTGGCGAGGTCGCAGCGAGGTTTGCGCTCGATGCGATGCCGGGTCGTCAGCTCGCGATCGACGCGGATTTGGCCGCCAATGCGATCGACAACGAGGAGGCCCAGCGAAGGCGTCGGGAGGTGACCCAACAAGCGGACTTTTACGGTTCGATGGATGGGGCCAGCAAATTCGTGCGAGGGGATGCGATTGCCGGACTTGTCATCACGGCATTGAATCTTTTAGGTGGAGTCTACATGGGGGTGGTCCACTTTGGTTTATCGATACCCCATGCGGCCGCGACCTACAGCAAGTTGACGATCGGCGACGGGCTTGCCACGCAGCTCCCGGCCTTGCTCGTCTCGATCGCAGCGGCCGTCTTGACCACCCGTTCGACGCAGCGTTCCGACCTATCGAACGACCTACTGGGTCAGGTTTTTTCCAAGCCCGCACCGCTGATCATTTCGGGGGTTTTCTTAGGGCTCTTGCTTTTTACTTCCATGCCTCCAGTTCCCATTTTGGCCCTGGGGGGCGGGATGGTCGGCCTAGCGGTGATCCTTCAAAAGCAGCACAAGCAAGAGTCGCAAAGCACCCGTCGTCGCGAGGAGCAGGAGCTTCTCTCGCGGTCGAAACCTACGGACAAAAAGATCGAGGATTACTTGCAGGAGGATCCCTTGCGGCTTGAGCTCGGTGCCAAACTGGTACCTTTGGTCGATCCGAAGTCCGGCAGTGACATCATGAAGCGCATCGGGGCGGTCCGGACGCAGTTGGCCGCGGAACTCGGGATTCTCATGCCGATGGTCCGAATCAAAGACCGATTGAGCTTGCCGTCGTACCAGTATGAATTTTCGCTGTACGGGAACTCGGTCGCTTCGGGAACTTTGGTGCCCGAAAGGCTCTTAGCCGTCCTACCTCGCCATCGCTCTGGGGCTCAAGCATCGAGCGTTTCTGGGGATCCTGCGATCGATCCGTCTACAGGTAAAAAAGCGCTTTGGATTGAACCTTCGGATCGTTCGGCTGCCGAGGCACAAGGATTCCGCGTCTTGGAGTGTGCCCAAGTCTTGGCAAACCATTTGTTGGTCGTAGCCAACAAGCACGCCTCGGAGCTTCTCTCGCGGGAGGTATCCAAGCAACTGATCGATCAATTGCACAAAACCAATCCTGCGACGGTCGACGAATTGATTCCGGAAGTCATGCGGCTCTCGGAGGTCCAGCAGGTGCTCAGGAATTTGCTCGACGAAGGGGTCCCGATTCGCCCGCTGAGCCTTGTGCTCGAGACGCTCGGCGACCATGCATCGGAGACGAAGGATCTGGAATTGTTGACCGAGAAAGTTCGGCAGAGGATGGCGCGCACGCTCTGTGGGCGGCTCAAGGATGCCAGAGGTCGGATTCTTGCGATCACGCTCGATCCATGGATTGAGGACGCGTTCGCATCGGCCGCTGAGGATCGCCGATCGTCTCATGCAGCCTTTCCACCGAGTCTTCTGCGGCCATTGATCGACCAGCTTAAAAGCTATATCCGATCGCTCGAGGATCCGTCTCGAACACCCGTGTTGCTTGTCAATCCGCAGATCCGACAATGCGTGCGAAAGACGCTTCGCGATTCCCTGCCGAACCTTCAGGTCCTCTCGACAAGCGAGATCTCAAGCGACACGCAAGTCGAATCCATTGGGCTCATCGAGCTTCCTGAGGCCCTTGCGAGCGGATCCTAGGAGCGCCCCTGGGTGGGCGCGTTGAGGAATTCCGCGACGAACGATCGAATGATCTCGACCAAACTTGCCGGACCTGGGAGCCCGAGGCTCCTTGCGCGGTGGCCATCAATGGCCACCGGCCACTGTTCGACGATCTTCGCGATGCGTTCATCCGGGGTCAAAAGGATCTGTCCGAGCCGATGAGGAAGCTCGATGGCGTTGGTTCCTGAGGTCGCTTCAAGGAGTGCTTGCTGAGCCATCCGAGGGGTGATGCTCATCGCATCGAGACCGATCGCTCGGTCCCGGCCGATCGCATCGGATGGCAAATCATGGATCGCGATGAGCGAATCGATCACTGTGGTAGCACTGGTCATGGGATGGCGTTGGTCCAACGGGACCGGCAGCATGCAATCGATACCTTGGAGCGGTTCGCGGAACATGCCGCTAGCCCAACTGCTGGCCGCCGCGTTGGGTTTGCCTGGGCGGATGATGACCGTGGGCAATCGCGCCGCGCGGCCGTCGACGAAACCTTTGCGTGCATAATCGTTGATAAGCATCTCTCCGATCGCTTTGGTCATTCCATAGGTCGTCTGCGGGGTGAGCTTGGTCCAATCATCGCAGGGGTCTTCGAGCGCCGTTCCACCGAAGCAAGCGATGCTGCTGGCAAAGACGAATCGGCAGGTCGGCCCCAGACGGCGTGCGGTTTCGAGCAAACGCAAGCCGCCGTGCAAGTTCACGCTCATGGCCTCGTCGAAGCGTTCCTCGCATTCCCCGCTGACCATCGAAGCCAGATGAAAGATGGATGTATCGGATCGCTTACCGACCGCCGCATCGATCGCGTCTTGCGATTCGACACTTCCGACGATTTGCTCGACTCGGATCTGCTCGACTCGGATCGATTCGGACTTTGGAATACACGGTCTTGGAAACGCCGCATCGAGCAGGACGATTTCCTCGATAGCTTGGACATGCCGATCCTGCCCGATGAGCGACTTGCGATCGAGCAAGGCTTCGCAGAGTTGATGGCCTAGAAATCCACCTCCACCGGTGATGACAACGCGCATGAAAACTCCAGATGAAAAGCGGGACCCATGGGACCGAGTTCGATGGCTACTTGGAACCGATCCCGGCGAATCGAACCGGGACGGTGTAGACGCTGTCCGATGCGGTAACAAATAGCGTCTTGCGATCTTTGCCTCCCAAGCAGACGTTGGCCGTCCAGGGCTTGGGAATCGCGATCGTTTCGATCAATTCGCCTTCGGCGTTGTAAACATAAACACCTGCCGAACCGGTCAAGTACAGATTGCCCTCGGAGTCGATGGTCATTCCGTCGGAACCTTGGCGGCAGAAAACCTGCCGATCGAGCAACTCTCCATCGCGGCCTATCTTGTAGCGATAGGTCTTGCGATCGCCGATATCGGCGACATAGAGCAGCCTGCGCGCCGAATCGCCAATGATGCCGTTGGGTTGCACGAGTGCATCGTCGACACACACCAAATTCGATCCGTTGCGATCGGACTTGTAGACCGATTGCTTGCGCTGCGGCTGTTTCTTATGGTCCCACCAAGGGCGTTGATAATAAGGGTCCGTGAAGTAGATCGTACCCCCTTGGTCGACCCACACGTCGTTCGGACCGTTGAGCTTGGTCCCCTCGAACTCTTTGAGCAACACCCCATGCTTGCCTGAAAGATCCAGTTCCCAGAGTTCGTTGGCCTCGTCGGCGCAGGCGAGCAGTTTGCCGTCGGGCGCAAAGTACATCCCGTTGCTGCGCCCTGCCGGCTTGAGAAAATCGCTCAGCTTGCCCTCGACGGTCCAAAGCACGATTCGGTCGTTGGGCTGATCGGTGAAGTAGACGTTCCCTTCGGGGTCGACCGTCGGCCCTTCGGTAAACTTGAATCCGTCGCCTGCGAGTTTCGCTTCTCCCAAACTCACCCCGGTTGGGTTTTTGGCAGGCGTTTTGCTTTCGGTTTCCTGGCCAAATGCTAGACTGAATCCATGCAAAGCGATCAAACTTGCTAAACTCAAGACCGCTCGGCGCCCGTTCGCCCGTTTGCTGTTTGTTCGCATCATGATTTCCTCGACTTGTAAATTCCGTTCGGATCGGTGGAAGTCCCAGAAACCCGAACGCATCAGAGCATTCCGTAAAACAAAATATGAATCCATCGACCCGAGTTCAGTGTAACGCACTTTCGTACCGACTTGTAGGGTGCGCCCTTGCGAGTTGCTTGTTCATCGCATTTCCTGGAAAAGCCCAAGCCGATTGGCCTGAGTTCCGTGGACCGGCCCAAAACGGCGTGGTCGCCAACGGCACGAAGCTTCCCGTCGAATGGCTTGTCCAGGACGAGCAGCGTAAGAATGTTCGCTGGCATACGCCCACCGAAGGGCTCGGTTGGTCCTCGCCGGTGGTCGTCGGCAATGCGATCTACGTGACCTCGGCGCGCCAAGGCTCGGCGGATCAAGGCCCAGCGGATCAACGTTCGGCGGGATCCGATCCAAAAACGCTTGCCGAATCCCTGACCGGCCCGCAGTCGCTGTACCTGAGCTGTTACAACGCTTCGAATGGTTTGTTGATCTTCGACCAAAAAATCTTCGACCAACCCACCGATGCGCCGAGCATCCACAAAAAGAACTCGCATGCGAGCCCGACGGTTCTAGCCCACAACGACCCGACGAGCGATACTGTCCGTCTTTTCGTCCATTTCGGGCATCAAGGAACCGCATGCCTGTCGCTCGATGGCAAGATCCTCTGGACCGATCGGGAGCACTCCTACAACCCGGTCCACGGCAATGGCGGCTCGCCGATCGTTGTCGGCGATCTTTTGATCCTGACCTGCGATGGCTCCGAGAAACCTTACACACTGGCATTGGACGTTCGGACCGGCAAAGAGGTCTGGCGGACCGATCGGGACGTAGCGACCGATCGACCTTTTTCCTTCGCGACCCCTCAGGCCATCACCGTCGGTGGACAGGTCCAAGTCATCTCGCCGGGTTCGGACATCGTTCAATCGCTCGACCCGAAGACCGGCAAGGTCCTTTGGTCGGTCCGTTACAGCGGCTTCTCTCTGATCGTCAGGCCTCTGTACCATCAGGGTTTGGTGTTGATCAGCACCGGCTATATGTCCCCGAAACTCCTTGCGATCGACCCGACGGGGACCGGAGATGTGACCGAGACGCATATTCGCTGGACTGTACCTACGGCGGTTCCGAACACACCTAGCCCTGTACCCGTCGGCGACCAAATCGTTATGGTCAGCGATGGCGGAGTGGCCACCGGAATTTCCGTCAGCGACGGGGCCAAGGTTTGGCAAAAGCGGTTGGGAGGGAATTATTCCGCATCCCCGATCGCCATCGGGAACCGCGTTTACTTCCAAAGCGAGGCGGGCGAAGCGATCGTCATGGAGATCGGACAAACCGCTACCGAAATCGGACGATGCTCGCTGCCGGGCCGCGTGTTTGCGTCTTATGCTGTCGATCAAAACGATTTGATCATTCGAACCGAGGACGGACTCTATCGCATCGGTGAAGACAACTAGCCCCTTGCCCGACGAGATTCCTCAACAGCTCGGCGCACAGCGGCCGAGTCGCTGGTTTGTCGTTGCAACGCTCGGGCTGCTGGCTTTTTTGATCCTGGGTCTAATCGGTGCGTACCTCCTGATGCGGCAATCGCACGTTGTGCGAGTCGGGCGCATCGCCGGCTCGTCGATGGAACCGGCCCTGCGTGGGCCGAGGCTCGAGCTTGTCTGCACCAACTGCCAATCGTCCAACTCATGGACCTATGACGCTTGGAATCCGAACCGCGAGGCGCGTTGCCGATTCTGCCGCGAGTACCTCGAGACTTCGGATCCCAAGCTCACCCAAGGCGAGACGGTCCGGTATGTACCGATACGGCGGCTCAGACCGAGCATAGCGGGCCGAACGGGTCTTCAGGAAGATCGGCCTTCGGGAGGCCAATCCGACCTCGTGGACCGTTGGGACATGCTTGTGCTCGAAGCGCGCCAGGACGACAACCCAGAGGCGGACCCAAAGGTCAACCAAGCAAACCAAGTCAAACGGGTCGTCGGACTGCCTGGCGAGACGATCCGCATTGCCCAGGGGCGCATCTATGCCGATGGCAAACCGATCGTCCCGACCCTTAGAGAATTTTTGCAACAGGCCGTCTTGATAGCCCACTGGGAGCTCGGTTCGAAATCACCCGGCGAAAATCAATCCGGCGAAAATTCACCCGGCAATACCCTCGAGGAATTCCTCTCTGGATTTGCAGCTCCGATCGACAACGCATTGCCGATCAATGCCCACGACTCGCACCAGTTGGTTGCCGTAAGTGACATCGGGATCGCGATGAGGCTAGCCCAGCCCCAGAGCAACTGGAATCTCAAGTTTCAGTTAGCCCATGGCGACCAAAGGCTACCGATCGAGCTTTCGTGTTATGAGAAAGACACCCAAGTGACCTTGGTGGCACCTGGAATCCAAGACGGCACCGGTTCGGTGCCATCCCCCTTGCCGCAGATCGGCTTGATCCGATCCTGGCAGCCGACCTGGATCCACGTCGTGGTCCTTGGGGGACGTTTGATCGTGTTCGACGAGGGTCAAGAGCGATGGTCGGTTGCATTGGGACCCATGCAAGAGGGGCTCCGATGGACCGATCTGAGTTTGGTAGATCCTCCGGGGCTGATCGACCGTTGTATGATCTATCGAGGTTTGCATTACCGTGGCATCCGAGACACCCCTGAGCAGGAATTTAAAGCGGCCGGAGGTTGGATTGTGCTCGGCGATAACGGTACGATCTCCGAGGACTCCAGGTATTGGGAGCGGCCTCGAGTCGTTCGAGACGAGCTCTTGGGAATCCTCGAACCACGGACTGGCCTGATGGAGGGGCTTGTCAAGCAACTCCCCCGCTGAGCAAGATCGCTGAGCAAGAGAGACCATGTTCGTGGATCGCATCGGATTTTGTCCTACTCGTACTCAGCGAAGCGGTACTCAGCGAAGCGGTACTCAGTCCGCCGCGGCGGACGGTACTCGTACTCGATGGCTGTTTAAACTGCGGCGATGCCGATCGTTGATCGAAGCGGTTCGCGGTAACTTGCGGACCAATGGGCCGGATAGCTTTACTAGAACGAATCGAGTAGGAGTACGAGTACGAGTACGAGTACCGCGATGCTGAGTACGAGTACGAGAAGAAGTATGACCACCCCTGTAGCTGCAAATCTTGGCCCCGCCGGCATGAAGCCGACGGAGGCCGAGGAGAGCTCGATGGCTGTTTGAACTGCGGCGATGCCGATCGTTGATCGAAGCGGTTCGCGGTAACTTGCGGACCAATGGGCCGGATAGCTATACTAGAGCGATTCGAGCACGAGCACGAGCAACTCGATGCTGAGCACGAGAAGCAGCAACATCGATCCGAATCCCACGTCCTTCTTCAGCGGAATCCTGCGATGGTAATGCCGGCGAGTCGAGAGAGTTTCCAGGGCGGGGTATTCCATGCATCGATTCCCGGTGGTCGATCTGGAGCGACCCTATCGATCGCGCGAGGGGAGTTGATCGCCGATACGATCAGCGAGCCGAGCATGCGATTTAGCATCCCGTTGAATCAGTGCCAGATCGATCTCGGGGGAGCTTCGAATCGGATGGTATTCTGTCGGACCAAAGAAGGCGATTTGACGATCTTTTGCGAGGAGAAGAACTTTGCCAAGGAATTGGACTTTCAGTCCGGGGGCATGTTGGCGGGGCCGTTGAAACAGCTCAAGAAGGGGCTTGCGGCCGATGCGAATCGATTTCGGTTTTGGCTTACATTTAGCGCTGTGGCCTGCGCGCTGCTTTTGTTCCTCGGCTACTTTGGAGTGCTCTGGACGGCCAAGATCGCCATAAGAGCCTTGCCCGTATCGGTCGACGAGAAGATCGGCACGATGGCCTTCAGTGGGATGGAGATGGGTCGCAAGCTCGAAGCGAACCATCCTGCGAGTCGCTTGGTTCAAGAGATCGTCGACAAGCTCAAGCCCCACGCGTCGATCCCCGAGTTGAAGTTCAAGGTGACGGTCGTCGAGGACGCGGACATCAATGCCTTTGCGTTGCCCGGTGGGCAGATCGTGGTATTTACTGGATTGATCAAAGAAGCCAAATCGGCAGAGCAAATCGCGGGTGTATTGGCGCACGAGATGTCCCATGCGACGCTTCGGCATGGGATCGAACGCGTGAGCCAATCTCTAGGGATCGTCGCAGCGATTCAAATCATGGTCGGCGATGTCGGGGGGCTCGTGGCACTTGGTGCCCAAGTCGCGCAGACATCGATCTTGACGAGCTACAGCCGAGCGGCGGAGACCGAAGCAGATTTGGAGGGGGCTCGCATGTTGAACGCCGCCAAGATCGATCCGAAGGCGATGGCTGACTTTTTCGAGATGCTCAAGGAAAAGATGGGAGATCTGCCCGACGCGATGGCTTGGATCAGCACCCATCCACAGCACGAGACTCGGGTCCAAAGCATTCAAGACCACCAAAAAAAGCTCCCTGTAGTCCAGTACGAACCTTTGCAATTGGACCTCAAGGCCGCTCAGGAAGCGTTATAATTCGAAAGGTTCCGCCGAGGACGCAAGCCGAAGTGGACTTGGTCACCGGGAACCTGACAACCAAAAACAAGAACCATTTCGCGAGGCATCGCATGCAAGTCGATATACGAAATCGCCCGTCGTTTGCAAACTTGCACGTCCAGCTTGGGGCCGGCGATCGCATCATTGCTGAGGCAGGTGCGATGGCCACGATGAGTTCGAACATCGAGATGAAGACCCGCTTTAATGGCGGATTTTTTGGTGGGATCGCCCGCCGTTTCTTGGGCAACGAATCGATTTTCGTCAATGAATTTTCCGCCAGCAGTCCGGCCGAGTTGGTCCTGACCCAGCCGTTCCCTGGCGACATGATCTGCACGGAGTTGCGAGGCAACACCTTGTACCTGCAACCCGGGGCATTCATCGCCTGCGAGCCGGGGGTGCGCATGGCGTTGGGTTTGGCTGGCCTTAGGAGTTGGATAGCAGGCGAGGGGCTGTTTCGATTGAAGCTCTCAGGTAGCGGTCGACTCTGGTTCGGTGCTTATGGAGCGATCTTCGATCGCGAGATCAACGGCGAGCTTATCGTCGATTCGGGGCACTTGGTCGCTTATGAGCCGACGATCTCGATCAATGTCGGGATGGCCGGTGGGATCTTCACGAGCTTCTTCAGCGGCGAGGGGTTGATCACGCGCGTCCGTGGTCAGGGGAAGATCTACATGCAGTCACGCTCCTTCGATGGACTGGCGGCTTGGACCAATTCCCACTTGATGTAGACCATTTCCAAACGGATTGAATGACGGATTGAATCATCATGCGACACCAAATGCTATGCCCGCCTGCCGCGACCGCTCTTCGATTCGAGCTTGAGCAAGGCGAATCGATCACTTGCGAGGTCGGAGCGATGATCGCCATGACCTCGGGCTTGACCGTCGAGACGACCACCAAGAGCCGGGGGGGTAGCGGCGGGATCATCAAGGGGCTCAAGCGGATGTTTTCGGGCGAGAGTTTTTTTCTCAACCACTTCACAGCGCAGCTTCCGGACCAATCGCTCTTGATCGGCCCGACTCTCTTGGGCGACTGCGTCCACCACAGCATGCGGGGCGGGACGATGATCGTCCAAGGATCGAGCTGGTTGGCATCGACCCCTGGAATCGAAATCGATACGACATGGCAAGGCTTCTCATCGGCATTGTTCAGCGGAGAGTCGATGTTTTGGGTCAAGTGCTCGGGGGGAGGCGAGTTGTACTTGAGCAGCTATGGTGCGATCCATAGCCTTGAGATCGACGGAGACTACACCATCGACACCGGGCACATCGTCGCCTTTGAGGACACCTTGAAATTCAACATCGGCAAAGCCAGCCGTAGCTTGATCGGAAGTTTCTTGGGAGGCGAAGGGCTTGTGTGCAAATTCCATGGACAAGGCAAGCTGTACTATCAAAGCCACACGTTGCCATCGCTAGGCGCTTTGTTGGGCCCGAAACTCAAAGCCAAATAGGATACCCCTTGTATGACATCGACACTTCAGCACGAAATCCAAATGCGGCCTGATTTCTCCATGCTCAAGGTCTCCTTGGAGCAGGGCCAAAAGGTGCATGCCGAACCATCGGCCATGGCGGCAATGACCCCGAACATGAAGCTCAAGGCGGGCTTAAAGGGTGGCGCATTGAAGTCGCTTGGACGTCTGATGGGTGGCGAGAGCATGATCGTCAACACGTTCACCGCGGAGAATGGGCCAGGCGAAGTCCTGTTTGCTCCGGGGCACCTCGGAGACACCCAACACTACCGACTCACCGGCGGGACGCTCTACCTACAACGCGGGGCTTATATGGCCAATAGCGATGGGGTCGAGATCAGTGGCAAGTGGCAAGGAGCCAAAGGTTTTTTCAGCGGAGAGGGGTTGGTACTGCTCAAAGCCAGTGGGGTTGGGGATGTCTTCTTCAACTCCTATGGGGCGATTTTGGAGATCGATGTGACGGATGACTACATCGTCGATACAGGTTACATCGTCGCTTTTGAAGATACGCTTCAATACCGCGTATCGGTTCTACCTGGACTTCGGGGGGGTGGATTCAAGCGATTGTTCTTCAGCGGTGAAGGATTGGTTTGCCGATTTGCGGGTCAGGGAAAGGTATGGGTGCAAACCCGATACGTGTTGCCTTATCTATCATGGATTGATCGATTCCGGCCTACGAAGAGCAAGTAACACAACCCCACCGCCTACCACTTATTGCCAACCATGCATCCCTGCGTTTCCTCTCCCACGAAGCGATCAAGCCCCCGAAAGTTCCTCTGGACACTCGGATTGCTGTTGGCTCTGTCTCGGCAACCCGCCCATGCGTTGGTTGCCGATCCAAGCCAAGAAGAACTCGAACGCTCGTTCCCAACCTCGGTTCAGTCGCTTGTTCATAAACACTGCTCCAAATGCCACAACGCCGAGAGGTCCGAGGCCGATGTCGACCTGACCCAATGGTCCAACTGGAATTCCATCCAACGCGATACCAGAACGATTCAGCGGGTACTCGAACAGTTTCAAACGCAGCAGATGCCACCCAAAGAGGAACCTCAGCCAGCAGAATCCGATCGCCTGATCGCCATCGGCTGGATGGAAGCTTGGTTGACCCTTCAAGCCCAACGCAATGCCGGCGACCCTGGTCCGGTCCTGCTGCGACGGCTCAATAACGCCGAATACACCAACTCGATCAAAGACCTTACCCTCCTGCAAGACATCCAACCGGCCAAAGAATTCCCTGCCGATAGCGCCGCTGGAGAAGGCTTTTCCAATACCGGAGCCGCCCTGGTCATGTCCCCATCCTTGGTCCGAAAGTACCTCGATGCTGCAAAAACGGTCGCCGAGCATGTGGTCCTGCTGCCCCAAGGAATCGAATTCTCCGATACCCCCTCGCGCTCGGACCGGACCAACGCAACCCTCGAGCAAATACGTAACTTCTACGCTCCATTTACCGACCAATCCGAAGGCTCCAAGGTCAACCTCCAAGGCATCGTATTTGAAACCAACCAAGGGGGACGACTACCCATCGAGAAATACCTCGTCGCTACCTTGAAGCTGCGCGATGCCGAAAAATCCAATCCAACGGCTAGCCCCGATGAACTTCTGAAAACCATCGAAGCTCTCGCGAAGTCCGAAGGTCTAAACTCCAAGTACCTAAAAATCCTCTGGAACCAATTCCATCAAGCCAATCCCCAAGGCCTAATGGCAACGCTCCAGAAACAATGGCAATCCACTCCGCTCGAATCGCCCGATCCTCTGATCGCCGAAGTCCTCTCCTGGCAAAAAGCCCTTTGGAAATTCTCAAGCGTCGGTCATATAGGAAAACGAGACGGACCGAGAGCTTGGCAAGAATCGGTCAATCCGATCCGCAACCAACAGGAACTCCGATTGGCCATCCCGAAAGAGGCCCAAGACAGCCCGAATCAAGACCTGACCCTGTATCTCCAAGTCTCCGACGCAGGCGACGGAAACCAAGACGATGCGGTCGTGATCTCCAATCCAAGACTCGTCGCGGCCGGACGACCCGACCTGCCGATTCGCAACCTCGATGCCTTGGTCCAAACCCTCCGCTCCCAACAAAGCTCCTGGGTCCAAAAAACCGAACCTATCCTCTCGGCACTCGATGGCTGGCTCGAAGATCCACGCGGGCGGACCATCGATGAGCTGGCCATCCAAGCCGAGATTCCTCAAGCTCTCATGCGAGCCTGGGCTAGCACCCTAGGCCTCTGGGAGTTCGC
>QWPJ01000249.1 GCA_003671195.1 Planctomycetota bacterium | reverse complement strand
TAGCCAAATCATCTCGGCGACTTTCGTCGCCACTATCTCCAAGTCGGGATCGTTCATGCGCGATGAACCTCTGATTCGCAAATTGTACGAGAAACGCCAATCATCCGCAGTCACTGCGGCAACGAACTACTAACGCCACCAATGCGATCAAACAACACGGAAAAAACCAAATTTTTCTGATCGCAGCAATTGCTCTTCAGGCGCGCACCTGGAAACGTTTCCAGCGGACTAGGGGCAAAAGTTCGAAAAAACACGGGAGATCAGAAGAACAGAATCTTGCAGACCTCGTGGTTTCAAAGACTCGTGCTGCTCTGTTTTTTAGGGGGATTGCCAACTTCTGCCGCTTTCGGCAAACCATTTTCTGGAGTTCGCGTGTAACGCACCAACTTGGCGAATGCCATATAGCTCCAGTTTCCATTTCCTGATCATCCGATAAATTGATGGTGTCGGTAGCAGGCTGATCCCCTGCGTACGGCTGCCCGGGGTTGCGATGTTCCAAAGCATCGAGCCCCCGTTGGCCTGCCAATCTCACAACAACTTTGGGGTCTCTGTGTCACCAACCATCCCGTCCGAGTATGTCCAAGGTTTGGACCAAGTTTTATCCGAGTTGGCGGATGTGGTGTTTGGGAAATCGCCTTTGGATTTGAAAGATGAGGACCACTGTCCAATCCTGCTTGCATTGGATTTGTGGGAACCCTCAGAAGGTGTTTCAATTTGGTTAGGGTGTTACGCCACTGAGAGTTTGCGCAAGTCGTTCGACTCCAAAGTGGAAGCGGTCCATAAAACACTCATGCGAATAGCTCGAACTCAGGCATATCTAGAGCGGTTGAGTCCGCCTCTACGCGCATCGCCACGGGCGGCGGAGATATTGGGCAAACGGACTTCGGTTTTGAGTATTCATGGGGCGGAACTCCACTCACTTTGGTCCACCTTGAAGCGGTGTTACAACATCTCAGGGAGTCCAACCCCGCATGCACCCACGGCACATTTGGTGGAGGATTCGTTGGCGGATTACAAAAGACTTTTTGAGTATGCACAAAAGCAATGGAACCCCGTCTCCCACAACTACATCCTTTGCGAATCCATCGCAAATGGTCCCGGTAAGTATGGGGAGTGTGTCGAAAAATTGTTGCCTAGGGTGAATAAGTCTACGCAAACAAGATTGTTCCACGCAGTCCTAGGACCTCTAAATAAAACGATTGGGGGGGAGTTGGGTTTAAGGGTCTATAGACCTACTCGGAGTCAGCAAATCCTAGTTGAAAGAGTCGAAGAATCACCAAACCGCAACAGCAAGACGGCTAACCCCAAACGCTCCACCAAAAAGACATCGAATAAAAAATCTGCCACGAAAAGAAAACGCTGATAATTCTCTGATAAGACTCTGGTAATGGGTCCCCAATAGATTACCTCCATCGTCACGTTTCCAACTTCGATGGAGGTAAATCTATGTCCAAGATTAGCGAACATCGCAATGTGATTGCGATTCCTAGCGAAGCGGTCTTAAGGGATCGCTTAGTCAAAATTCAGTTCGACTCTATGCGGCAATTGCTGCTTAGCAGTCTAGTTCTTGATAAAAAACGAGCCCACGGCCAATGCCAGCGTTTTCGACGCCACGGAGTACGCTCAGCAGCGGTGCAAAAACTCTCTTTGGCTGGCGCTGGATCCCACGGTTCTCTTTTGCGCGTTGGCCCAGAAAACCCAAGTTCTTGGTGGACCGTCCATCCAGGTCGAATCGGGAAATCTGGGAATTTCCCAAAACCCTCTCTAGGGAATTTAGCAAATTTCCGCGAACTAAAACCCTGGCTTTTGCAGGGTTTCTCGTGATTGCACCAGTGGATTTTCTCTTTTCCCAAGGCTGTTTTGGGAATTTTCGCCAGTCGTAGGCGACGGGTCTTACTTACATCAACACAAAGCACCGCAAACAAGCGGTCGATCCCCACAGGCTTGCAATCTCAGACCTGTTCCTGTGGGGAATCGAGAGGAATTATCAGATGTCAGAGGAAACAACACAGTCAAACCTGGGTGACGACAAATTCGTTCGGCGAGTAATTCACCGTCAGGTCAGAAAGGTGATCGCGACCACCAATCTTACAAACGAAGATCGAGACGATCTAGTCCAAGAAGCCTACGCCCAGGTCACTAAAAGCTTGGAAAGTTTTGATCCTGCGGTCGGTCATATCCGTCCGTTTATCGTCACGGTCGTTCAGCGTCACTTAGGCAATGTCGTTCGTGATCGCAACGTCGCAAAACGTGCAACTCGCGGACGTGTGAGCCTTAGTAAGACCGTCAGGTCCGAGGAAGATGCCCATGTGGAAATGTCGCAGGTTCTACACGACAAGGACCAAGATCGGCGGTTAGGCCGCGAGCGTCGGCTTAGCGATGAAGAGCTCAACGACCTTCGTCTTGATCTTGCCGCTTTCATGAAGACCTTACCCGAGAGATTCCAAGATCTTCTCCGTCGAAGGCAGACTCAAACGATCTCGGAGATTTCACGCGATTTGGGTGTTCCTCGAACCACGGTCAACGACTGGATGAGAAAAATTCAATCGCTTTTTGAGGACGCAGGATTTGACAGATATCTCGATGAGTAACCGTCAGTCGACCAATGAGTCGGGTATTTCAACAGATACCGAGAGCATGTTTCTTAGCGACAAACAACCCATGAAATTCTTGCTGAAAGATCCGCCGACGATGTCAACGCGACTGGTGCCTCATGAGCCTGGAGAACGAAGGTGTCTCAAGTGCAACAAGCTGTTTCAATCCAAGAGCGCTGGCAATCGGATCTGCAAACCATGCTCGCAAACCAATGCGTCGATGAAGCTGAGTGAATCTCTGATCGCTCGGGAGCGAGGCGCAAAACGCCTTAACGGCAACCTTCTCGATAGGAACGACTCCTATCGGATGAATTTTTAATCGGTGACAAAACTGATTCACCGCCACTCTTTTTGAATACGGCAATTTCATGTCCCAAACTACGCTGCCTCCTGAGACAAGCGACAAAAACGTGCTGACCTACTCAGCGCTCAATACGTTTCGCAATTGTCCTCGCAAGTACAAACATCGGTATATCGATAACCTTCGTCCACGGATGAAGGTCGAATCGCTGTCGTTTGGAAGCGTAATCCACAGTGCCATCGAGATTTGGTATCGATCCGCCAACGATGCAAATCGCCTATGGAAAGCACTGGATTTCATCGACCGGAGCTTCCCCGAACGAGCCACGGACGAGAATCAAATGGCCAACTGGCATCTGGCACGAGCCATGTTCTCAGGGTATGCCTCGCGCTACCCAACCGAGGATTTCACGATCATCGAGGTTGAGAAAACCTTCACCGGACAGATTCGGAATCCAGACACAGGCCGCTGCAGTCAAACCTTTGTGATGGCTGGCAAAGCCGATGCGATCGTCCAGCGATCTGATGGGATGTATCTGCTCGAGCACAAAACCGCTGCGTCGATCGATGGCAACTACCTGGACAAATTGTGGACCGATACGCAGATCGCCTTGTACTCCTACTACCTCCGCGAGCTCGGCTATCCCATCGTCGGAATCATTTACAACGTGCTCCTAAAGAGCCGTCTCAAGCAAAGCCCAGGTGAAACGGAGCAAGAGTACGAAGCTCGCCACGCGGAACTAGCCGCCAAGAACAAGAGCGGCAAGTCGACGGCCAAACGCCAGATGCCTGAAACCAACGAGGAGTTTCAGGGGCGACTGGCGGCATGGTACTCAAAACCAGAATCGTTCCATCGGGAGTTCATTTATCTCTCTGAAGAGCGGCTGGCCATGCTCCAAGATGAGGTCTGGGAGATCACCCAGCAGTACCTCGATGCACGACGACGTGGCAAATGGCTGCTGAATACATCGAGCTGCTTCTCGTACCAGCGTCCCTGCGAGTACCTCTCGTACTGCCAATCTGGCTTCAATCCCAACGTTGCGGAGAACCTCTATGAGATCACTCCACCGCATGAAGAGCTCACCTCGATCGATTCTGACTCACCCGTTTTTTGAAAGGACTGATTTGCGATGACCATCGTTTTACCGACCGAAGCTTCCAAGCCTGTGACCGAGCTTGGAAAACAATCCATCTTACTCTACGCAAATCCCAAACTTGGAAAAAGCACTTTTGCGAGTAAGGCACCAGGGGCACTCTTTTTCGAGTGCGAGCCTGGTCTGAACCACTTGGAGGTCTTCAAAGTACCGACCTACTCTTGGGAGGCGTTCCTCGAGGCTTGCAAGCTAGTTGCCAAGGGCGACCACAATTTCAAAACGATTGTGATCGATACGGTCGACAACGCTTTCAAAATGTGCTCCGACTACGTCTGTGCCAAGCATGGTATCGAGTACGAAGGGGACATGGGCCACGGTAAGGGATGGGCTCTGGTCAAGAACGAATGGCATCGTGTGCTTACTCGATTAGCCAGCTTACCGTATGGCTTGATCCTTATTTCGCATGCGATCGACAAAACGATCGAGACGCGAACTGGGGAGTACACGAAGACCACTCCAAGCCTCCCGGATCGCGCACGCAATGTCGTATTGGGACTCGTGGACATCATTTTGTTCGGTGACTCGGTCGCCAAAAAGGATGCTGCGGGCAATGTTACGATCGAACGGGTGTTGCGCACCAAGCCCCATCCAACCTACGAGGCCGGTGATCGCACTGGCCGTCTGCCTGAATTGCTACCTCTTGATTACGAGCAGTTCGTCAAAGCCTTCAATTCTCCCGCTCGCAGCTCGGAAACCGGCACCAGCAGCGCAGCGAAGAGTCCCGCGCCGGCAAGCACTCCTTCAGCAAAGGCTAAATAGCTATGAATGGTCATGATTCATTCGAACCAAGCAACTCGCAGGTCGACCTCACATCCTTCGATGATGAGTTCGAGTCTGCGGAGACACCTAGTTACGAGGAGGTGCCCGACGGCAAGTACCAGGTGAAGATCCAGACGGCGAAGCTTGAGTCCAGCCAAAAAGGGGATCCGATGATCAAATTCGATCTGGAGATCATCTCTGGTTCACAAGCAGGTCGGCATATCTTCAAAAACTCGGTCATCACCCAAGCATCGCTTGGGTATGTCAAAGCCGATCTGAAGACGCTGGGCTTAGAGCTTGCCAAGTTCAGTGAACTCTCGGGGCGACTCGAGGAGTTACTCGACGTGACGCTTGAGATTACCAAGCGGACTCGGGGCGACTACACGAACGTGTATTTCAACCGTCGGCTCAATATCGCTCGAGCTTCGAGTGGCCCAACAGAGGGAGAGAACCTTCCGTTTTAGCTGGTTGTTTGTTTGACCGGCACTATTTGTTTTTAGCGACGGCATGCTGCCGAGACAGGATGGCGTGACATGGAAATAGTCCTTCGCGATGTGGTTCTTTTGCCGGGTTACTATCGCGTTTCCTAGTCCAGACTCCCCGAGCCTGTCTCGGCTTTTTCTTTCTCGTTACTCCGAGATTTTCAAAAAGGAAAACATGGATTTCCGAATAGTGATCGACTCAAGGGAAAAAGAGCCTTACACGTTTGCATGTGAAGTTCTAAAAGCCAAGCTTGATGCTGGCGATTACTCCGTGCACGGTTTTGAACAGCAAGTGGCCGTCGAGCGAAAAAGCCTCTCGGACTTCGTTGGCACTGTGATTCACGATTACGATCGTTTTGCTCGGGAGCTTGAAAAGCTATCGGCGATGGATGCTGCGTGCATCGTGGTTGAAGCGGATCTGAATGCTGTACTTTGCAATAAGCACACCGATTCACTTAGAGCGGTTTCTCCACAATCGCTTCTTGGGGCGGCAACCTACATCGGCATCAAATACAAGGTGCCAGTGTTCTGGTGTGGATCCAGACCCGCTGCCGTACGTTTTACCGACGCCTTTCTTCGGTCGTACATTCGGGAGATCTCTAGCAAAGGGGATCTTTGCCATGAGTAAGCAAATCTCTGGTTCGGTCGATCGAGTGTACTTCACTAGCGCCAAATTCTGCGCCGGTTCACTGGTCGGCCAAGATGGCGTCCGTGTTCGCTTCCGTGGGCCATTTTGCGTCAGTGAAGGTGACTCGGTCACACTAACAGGGCAGTGGAAAAGCGACCCAAAGTATGGTGACCAGTTCGACGCCAAAAGCGTGACTTACGATTTGCCCGAAACCCCTGAAGGGTTAGTGCAGTACCTAGCAAAACATCCTGCGTTCGTTGGGATCGGGGAATCCACAGCCCGCAAGATTGTCCAGTACGTCAGCAGCGCCGAGCACCTTGACCGCGTGATTCGCCAGGATGTTCAAGAACTCAATCGTGCACTGCGGATCCCTAAGCAGACATTGCATTCTTTGCGGGAAGCATGGATCGCCAACAGCGCACAAAATGAGGTCCGTTCCTACTTAGCAAGCTTTGGGCTCTCCCATCTTCAAATGGAAGCCTTGATCGAGGAGTTTGGCTCCTCGGTCGTTGGTGTGCTAAGAGCCGATCCGTATTTGATCATTCAGTACGTCAAAGGCTACGGTTTTAAGCGAGTCGACAAGATAGCAAGATCCATGGGGGTTCCAAAAGAGCACCCAGGAAGGCTCGAAGCCGCTTTGTGCTATTTGGTTTTCGATGAGGTCAACTCCGGTCACACATGGATATCTCGCGACGAGCTGGTTCACAAGGCAACTGAGTTGCTGCTCCTGGATTCGCTTGACTGCCAGTCAACCATCGAGGTTGCTCTCGAGCGAACCATCGAGCAAGGGAAGCTTATCCTCAACGAGGATGCTGTCGCTCTGGCCTATTACGCGGAATCCGAGTGGTTCATCCACCAGTGTTTTCAGAATTACGGCAACGTGACTCGTCCGCTGGGGATCAGACCAGCGCACGGGGAAGGTCTCAAACGTGCACAGCTAGCCGCCTACGAGGCTGCAATGCTTCATGCGATCGTTGTGATTTCTGGAGGAGCGGGTACCGGGAAGACGCACACTCTGGCTCGCCTGGCTAAGACCTTCGAAGCAGCCAATCTCAAGGTTGCACTTTGCTCGCCCACAGGGAAGGCCGCAAAACGGATCGAGGAGTCGCTGCGATCCCAAGGGCTAACGCTCGAAGCCAAGACGATCCACCGGTTGCTCGAGTACAACGGCCATGAGTTTCAAAGACGGAGCCTTTCGATACCCAGCAACACAGAAACTGGCGATGCTCCAAGCGATGCCTTTGATGTGGTCATCGTAGACGAAGTATCGATGGTCGATGTCCCCTTGATGGCTGAATTACTACGACGCATCGACTTAGGCACAACCAGACTCATTCTAGTTGGTGACCACAATCAATTGCCCCCTGTAGGCGCTGGGAATGTTCTTAGAGACTGCATCAAACACAAGCTTGTGCCGACGTTTGTTCTTGATGAGGTAGTTCGGCAGGCAGGTGTGCTCAAGTCCAACAGCATGGCGATTCTATCGCAGCGCGTGATGCCAACGGCTCTGGGAGATCCAGGCTGGAGCGTGATCGATTCCTTCAGTGACCCCATGCAGATCCAGGTTTACCTGCGCGATTTGGTACTGAATCGAATTCCGGATCGGCTTGGTCTAGACCCTGTCAATGATGTTCAAATCATCACGCCCACGCATCTTGGTCCTCTCGGTACCAAAGCCATCAATGGAATGATGCAGTACTTACTCCACGGTGAAGTCAATCGCAAGTTTGCAGTCGGAGACAAAGTCATCCAGACTGCCAATGATTACAGCATGGGGGTCATGAATGGCAGCCTTGGTATTGTCTCGGAGATCGATACCGAAGCGGGGACCAGGTACGTCATCGATTTCGATGGGCACGGTCGCAAGCTAGTCCAGGATGACCAGATTCTTAATGTCCAGCTTGCTTACGCGTTGACTGCGCACAAAGCCCAAGGGAGCGAGTTCCGTTGCGTGGTCGTACTGTGCCATAAATCCCATTTCTTCGCCGATCGGAATTGGCTCTACACCGCAGTGACTCGCGCGTCGAAGTACTGCATCTTGGTCGGCGATCGCTGGGGACTTTCTAACGCTGTGAAAAAGAACAGTGTTAGCCAGCGCCGAACCTTCCTTGATCGCTGGGCCAAAGAGACCGTTCAAGCCACGGAGGTGTCACTTTGAGTGAAGCCATTGAACGAAATTGTCCAGCAAGCATCCGTGACTGCCATCAGTGGGTCGCTTGGAAGTATGTCGAGCGAGGCGGCAAGCAGACCAAGGCACCTGTAAATCCACATAATGGGTTGCTTGCCTCTTCGACTGACCCATCAACCTGGGGACCATTCTCACAGGCGATGCAAGCCTGCGAGCGTGATGCATCACTTGCTGGTATCGGCTTTGTCTTTTCGGCCGATGATCCGTACTGCGGCGTGGACCTAGATGATTCCATCGACGAAGCCACCAGAGAGCTCAAGCCATGGGCACAGCAGATCGTCGATCGACTCGACAGCTACACCGAGATCAGTCCGTCAGGCTTGGGCCTAAAGGTATTCATCAAAGCCAGTAAGCCTGGATCCCGCTGCCGCAAGGCGTATCACGACGGTGAAGTCGAGATCTATGATCGCGATCGGTTTTTCACGGTTACCGGGAATCATATCGCTAGTGCTCCCGGCGAGGTGAATGTTAGGCAAGAATCTCTTGACGCTGTTTATGCACAGGTGTTTGGCAACGATGAGCCAGGCACTAACGGAACTCCCTCTGCTAGCGGAGGTCCCCAGCCAAGCGATAGTGGTCCGGTTTGTCTAAGCGACGACCAGATCATCCATCTGGCATTCCGGCGTCGCTCGTCGGGAACGAAGTTTCAAGCTCTGTGGAATGGCGATTGGAACCTGCATTTCAATTCAGCCAGTGAGGCGGACTCATCGGTTGTCTTTACCCTCGCCTACTTCACCAAAGATGCTGCTCAGATCGATCGGATCTTCCGACGTTCACAGTTGATGCGTGAGAAATGGGATCAAAAACACGGCAACGAAACCTACGGACAGCGGACGATCGCCAATGCGTTAAAGAAGGTCACCAAGCAGTACGATCCGACGAAAAAGCGTTCAGTTGATCCCAAGCCACCAAGCCATATTCCTCGAAAAATCGGTTTCCCAAACACGGACATCGATTGGGATTTCAGAAGCGATCAGACTGAAAACGCTATGGCCGTGGAGTTCATCGACGGCAATCAAACCATCCTGCGATATGTACCATCGTGGAAGAAATGGCTCGCCTGGGACTCAAAGCGATGGAAGATCGATATCGATCAAAGTCGTACGACTCGATTGGCACGCAGATTGGTTCGCAATTACTGGGACAGGATGCGAGCTATCCAAAACGAGGATCAGCAAGAGAAGTGGGCTGAATTTTGCCGACGGGCCAACCGCAAGACCACGATCGAGAACGTCGTATCGCTAGCTCGGTGCGATGGTAGGACGACGATCGATCACGAGCTATTGAATCAAAACAGCTATTTTTTGAATCTACAAAACGGAACTCTCGATTTATCCACATCGGAGTTTCGCGATCATCGTCAGACCGATTCCATTACGCAAATCGCCAACGTCGCATACGATCCCAAGGCGTCATGTCCAAAGTGGCGAGCATTCATCGATCTGATATTCGGAAGCGACGAGGAAGCCAAGCGATACATCCAAGCCCTTCTGGGTTATTCGTGCTCGGGGGATGTCGGCGAGCATATTCTTCCAATCTGTTATGGCTCGGGTGCCAACGGCAAGTCAACGCTCTGGAATGCAATCGTCGAATTGCTTGGCGACTATGCCATGTTGGCACCTAGTAAGTTGCTGCTTGGCACGACCAACGAGCATGACACGATCATCGCATCGCTCTACCAGCGGCGTTTGGTTGCCATCAGCGAGCCCGATGAAGGCTCAAAGCTCCGGGAAGCTCGGGTCAAGGAATTAACAGGCGACGAGCAGATCACAGCAAGACGGATGCGTGAGGATTATTGGAGCTTTCGACGCACGCACAAGTTTTGGCTAAGCACGAACCATCTGCCACAAATCAATGGCACAGATGAGGGCATCTGGCGTCGCATCAAGCTTATCCCCTTCAGAGTAGACCTCCGGCAGGTAACAAAACCCATCCCTGACTATCACAAATTGCTCGTTAGCGAAGAAGGTCCGGGAATCCTCAATTGGCTATTAGAAGGGTTTAAAGACTGGCGTAAGAACGGCTTTACAGAGCCTCAATCGGTCATTAGCGAGACGGCGACGTATCGCGGAAGCGCTGATGAACTAGGTCGCTTCATTGCCGATTGCTGTGAGGTTTCACCGGAACTTGTGGTCGCCTCTTCGGAGCTTTTTGATGCGTATCGCAACTGGGGTGGGCAGCAATCTCAAACGCGATTTTCGATCGCTATGCAGTCTCGATTCAACTGCGAGACGCGCACATTCGGACGCCACCGAAACAAGCGCGTCTTCGAGGGCTGCGCACTGTCGAAAGTGGAGGCAGAATTTGATGAAAAACAGGATGAAAAGGAGTAAAAAGGTCATGTTAAAAAACACACAAAAACACTGTGTTTTCGTTGACTGCGCAGGGTTGCTAGGGGTTATTTCATTATCTTCCATGCGCGTACGCGCATGGGAATTAACCAAAATACCCCCAGCAACCCTGCGCACTGGGTTGATCGATGGGCCAATTTCGACCCATGGTTCGAGGCTAGTTAGGTGCTTACTTGAGTCTCGAAGTATCGCTCTCTGGGATCTGCTCTCTGGAACAGATCCATCACACGCTTTTGCAAGCCTGCTTACAGGCTTCGCTCACAACCGCCTACGTTTGCGCCTGACGCGTTCAGAGCACCGCGTTCGAGCAATGTGCCCATTTAGCAAAAAATCGCTTAAAAGGGCCAACGGTAGCGATCGAAAAGGCTGCCAAACTGGCAGGCCCGTTAGGTACTCCCGGCGAAAAATCCGTTCCTGATGGCGTTGGGAACAATCGCCAACTTAGGCAGAGTTTTATTTTTTGGTCCGTACTCGAAACGAGGAATCAGATGAACAAGGAAAAGCTGCCCCAAAGCGAGTTTGTGCAATCCGTCGTGATCCCGATGGCCAGGGGATTGGAACGGTTCTTTTGGAACCTGGCCTGGTTCGCGGTCTTTGTCGCAGTGCTTTTTGGTTTGCCACGCGCAATGCAAACCAATGACCAAACCCAGAAAGGAGATCGCGCTGAAAAACAACACGTTGGTTCCACCAAGTCCGACGATTTGCCTGATCCGCAATCAGCGTCCGAAGGCAGGTAATGACAGCAGGTGCGACCCGTGTCTTTGCAATCGTCTTTGCACGCGGAAATCACCTTCAGATTGCAGTGTGCCAGAAAAAAATCGATGCCTACGAGAATCGTCGTTTCGACGTCTCGGGCACCTGGGAATATCAAACCAACCGCATATTGAGGAAACGAACATGAAGATTGATCTTAGACCGATTTCAGACATCAAACCCTACCCGAACAATCCTCGCATCAACGATGATGCGGTCGGAGCTGTCGCCAGTAGCATCAAGGAGTTCGGGTTCCGACAACCAATCGTTGTGGACACCCAAGGAGTGATCATCTGTGGACATACCCGATTCAAAGCCGCGCAGAAGCTGGGACTTGAAAAAGTCCCGGTCCACGTCGCGACGGATCTTACGTCCGATCAGATAAAGGCCTACCGGATCGCCGACAACAAGAGTTCGGAACTTGCGGATTGGAACTTTGACCTCCTGCCGATCGAGCTTGGCGATCTCCAAACCGCCGGTTTCGATCTGTCGCTCTTGGGTTTTGATTCCGATGAGCTTCTGAAACTCATGAGCGGCGATGTGGCCGAGGGGCTCACCGATCCGGATGACGTTCCGGCACCGCCCGACGAAGCAGTGACCCAACCCGGCGATCTTTGGATCCTCGGAGACCACAGGTTGCTCTGCGGAGACTCCAGCAGTCAAGTCGATCTGGATCGACTGCTCGGCGGCCAAACGATTCAGCTAGTCAATACCGATCCGCCCTATAACGTGAAAGTCGAGCCACGCAGCAACAACGCGATAGCAGCGGGGCTGAGCTCATTCAAGGGGACGACTCATCATCAATCGATGGACGTCGCTCGGCACCCGGAGAAATCGAAGCCAACTCAGAAGAAGCTGCGTGCCAAGGATCGTCCCCTGGCCAACGACTTTGTGAGCGATCAAGAGTTCGATCGATTGCTCGATGCATGGTTCGGAAACATCGCTCGGGTGCTCGACCCAGGGCGTGGCTTCTACATCTGGGGTGGGTATGCCAACTGCGGCAACTATCCCCCGTTCCTCAAGAAGCATGGTTTGTATTTCAGCCAAGCGATCATCTGGGACAAGATGCATCCGGTGCTTACCCGAAAAGACTTCATGGGAGCCCATGAGTGGTGTCAACCGCCAGACACGATGGTTCAAACAGCCGGAGGCACGAGCACGCTGGGCCAAATGCGTGACGATGACCGCGTGGTTAGTTTTTATTCGCACAACTCAGCAATCGTTGGCTTGCGAGATGGCTACCGAGTCAAAGTCGGCCGGCGGCCTTACGGAGGAAAACTCTATGGGGTAACAACCACGCAGAAGCAATCTTGGGGGACCGATGGTCACATCTGGACAGTCCGCATGACAGCGGATTACCCATCTCGATGGTGCGTGTATTTGATGCGTCGTGGCACTTGGTGGCGCGTTGGCATGACCAAGATGCGAACCACCTGGGGCTTTGGAGTAAAGGGAAGGTTGCTCCACGAGCTAGGAGACCAAGCTTGGATTCTCTCACTGCATGACTCGGCAGCGGAGGCTCGGATGCAAGAGCAACTCGTGTCGATTCAGTTTGGGATTCCTCAGACATGCTGGGTCACGAACCGAAGCTCGTCGCACAGGCAAAGTGATCACATCAGGGACTTTTACGGTCAACTTGATGCGGTTGCTCAAGAGGCTGCTGCTTGCAACGCACTTGCGCATTTCAATCGAAACCGGAAGTATCCGTTTGTTGATTCAAGCGATACCAGAGCAAAGTTTGGAGCGCGGCAGTCGATCCAGGTACGCTCGTGCAATCTCCTTCCTGGCAGTATGGAGGTTCCAACTCCGCAGCGTGGCCAAAGTGTGGAATGGACTCCGATCCGGGCCGTTGATGTCCAGGACTACTCCGGTGAGGTTGTCTCCCTGGGGGTCGATACGCACGAGCACTACATTGCCGACGGGCTTGTCACCCACAATTGCTTTTATGGGTGGCTCGAGGGGGCCGCGCACGTGTACCTCGGGCCCAACAACGCTACGGATCTGTGGCAGATCAAGAAGGTCAATCCGCAGTCGATGGTCCACCTTACCGAGAAGCCCGTCGAACTGGCCGTCCGCTCGATGCAGTACTCATCGCGACCGGGGGAGAATGTGCTGGACCTGTTTGGTGGTAGCGGATCGACCTTGATCGCTGCCCAGCAGACGGGTCGGCATGCATTTCTCATGGAGCTTGATCCGCTCTACAGCGACGTCATCGTCGACCGGTACCAGCGATTCACAGGTAAGCCAGCGATCCTAGAGCGGACAGGGACATCACCGATCCCGATGCGTGCGGCCGACGCTAAGTAGCTTCACAGCTTATGGCAATGCCATGTTTGGTTTTGGAAAACATACAGGTAGTTCGCATCGCAGTTGCGTGCGAACTCCAGCAGAGAACGGTTGTCGCAAAGATGCTTCGGGGGCCGAGCCCGATCCAAATGCTCCGGGCCACCGGCCTCGGAGGTCAGGCTGCGAAGTTCACCACCGGCCAATAGTGCCGAAACATTCTCGATGGAGTTAAAACGTTGATTGAGAATCACTCCAGCATGTTCCGGATAGCCATCATAGTGCAGGTAGGTCGCCTGGAACGTCCCGTCCTCGTTGGCAAATGCGATCGTCGCTCGTGTGGACATGGTTCGGTCTCTCTAGGAATCGGATGGGGCAGGGGGCAGGATCTCAACAAGGTCGTCGGGCAGCGAGAGCATCAAACGCCTGCCGTTGTCCCAATCGACCTCGATCTGCGTCCATCCATGGTGCGGTTGGATCGCACAGACGGTACCAAGCGAACCTGTAGGGATCGGATCGGGGTCCTCGGGCATTTGAATCAATCGGATCCGGTCTCCGACTTTGGGTGTATCGATCATCGTTGTGTCTTCTTTCGTTTAGAGGATCTTTCCGAGTTGGCTTTTCTTCATCGCGTCGATCGCTTCGCAGGCGTAGAGGTGTTCGGTAAGAAGCGGGCCGGCGGTCTGCGGTTGCTGCGCGTCGGCGATCTCAAGCATGTCGGCCAAAGTTCGAAGCCCCTCAACTGCTTTGTAGTAGGCCTCTCGGATCTCTTGGGCTTGGTGTGCGTCCATCGTGCTGAAGGCGTCGCGAAGAATCTTTTCGTTGGCTTGTTTGTCTGCGGTGGTCATCGTCTGGTTCCTTGTGGTGTGGTGTTGCGGTCGTGGTGGCTACTACTGGTTCTTGATCAGGTATTGGAGTAACTTTTGTTGTTCGTAGAGCTTGTTGAGTTCCGCCTTTGCTTCCTTGGCCTCGCGAAGATCTCCCTCTGCGAAGTCCGTCCAGCTCAGGCT
>QWPJ01000105.1 GCA_003671195.1 Planctomycetota bacterium | reverse complement strand
CTCGATCGCGCAAATCGGGGGTTACATCGACAAAAAATCGCAAGGCCCGCCCGGCTCAAAAACGATTTGGCGAGGGATGAGCCGTTTTGAAACGATCGTCGAAGCGTACGCTGCCTTTAATCAAATGACTTGTGGGGTATAAAATGGCTTCCAGCCTGTCCTTTTCTTGTTGTGGTCAGTGGTTGTTTTTCTGTTCTCTTTCCATAGCGGACAGGCTGGAAGCCTATCCCACGTTGTTTAGTTTCCTTTAAAGGCGGACGGACTGGAAGTCCGTCCTACGGGGGGCTTTAGACGAAGATCCGGCGGTTGAATACCATCCACTCGAACATCAAAAAGCCGATCGCTAACAACAATAGCCATCGCCAGGTCTCTTGCCTTGCTCGGATCGTGTTGGATGTCGCTGCAATCGATTCCGCACCGGTCTTGAGCTCCAAGCCGACTTGCAAGTCGCTCTCGCGATTGGAGAACAAATTGACGCAAAATCGCTCGACAGGTTCCTCCAATCCCTCAGCCCGGACCTCGTAGACTCCCAATTGCTCGGTCTTGGTGTACAGGAATCTCCCATCGCCGCTGCGCTGGATCGTCTCGATCTTGCCTTTCGGGTCGACGATCTGATACTTCTCAAAACGGTTCGATAAAATCAACTGGACCGGCAAGCCCGGCTGGACGCTCGCAGCACTGGCTTCGGTGATCCCTCCTGCCAAATTCTCGACCGCCGAGAGCACAAAAACAGGAAACGATCGCTTGATCCCCCAGTCGCTGTTGATCTCCATCCCCTCGGCACTAGGCCGGACAATGTCGAACCCCAACACGGCGTCTTGATAAGGCCCACGCGGGGCAATGGCAAAGAGTGGTCCGTTGTCGGAGATCATCAGGATCGCACCCGAGCTAGGGGGACGCACGGTTCGGGCCTCGACAATCCCAACCGATGCCATTTCCAAGTACTGGCTGATCGGATGCGATCGGTTGACATCCAAGACGATCACTGGACCGGATAATTCGCCAAAAGTCCACTTAGGGTTTTCCTCCAGTGCGACGGCACTTGGGGGTGAATCGGTCTTTTCTGCCGCATTTGCCACATTTGCAGGTGCGTTGGTCGAGAGTGTTGTTTCGGGACTCGCTGAGGGATCGGCTTTCGCATCGGCTGAGTTCGAATCCCGTACCGCAGGTTGGATATCGGCAGGAGGAACACTGCCGAGAAACAGGGTGCTGGCTGCAGGCATCTTCTCCGGCGAGCACGAGTCGTAGAGGATCAAATCGTACTTCGATTCGCTCGCGTTGGTTTGGTAGTCCTGGCTCGCTAGGTAACTGATCGGCTCGATCTGCACTTTGGCGATCTGCGTGATGCGTTGTGTGCGCAGTGCGGTCTCCAGTGCGGTATTGCCAGCGGTAACCAGGAGAATACTGACTTGGCGATCGGGCCGAATGGCAGCATAAGCGACATTGTCTAAAGGGAGAGCGTCGGAGTGATCGAGTTGGAGTTTGAGAGTTCCGCTTTCGATTCCTTGGAGCTCGAACTGGATCCCGGTTTCTTGTTCGGGTTGTAGTTGGACTTTTTGGGCATCGACGAGCGAATCGTTCCAGTAGAGCGAAGCGGTGCATTCGATGGCTTGCGAACCGTGCTGGATCATCCGAGCAAAGGCCGAGATGGATCCTGGGTTGGCTTGGGCTTCTTGTGTCTCGGTACGTTGGATAGCGAAGCTCAGGATCCCTGCGTTGGGGGTATCGGGATTTCCGATAGGGACATACTCGATTTTGAGCTGTCCGAATTCGGATTCGTCGAGTTCCCCGATGGCACCATCGCTCAGGAAGTAGACGGTTGCTGGGACGGCGTCGGCAACCTGAATATCGACGTTGTCTTCAAAGCTCATTCGTCCGGGGTTGGCCAAGCCGGCAGCGACGCGGAACGCTTCGCTCACGTCGGTCAATTGGGCGGTGGGCTCGATGCGCTCGACGGCTTTTTCGAGCAAGCTTCGGTTGTTGGTAAATCCTTGTTCGACGCTTGCGCGGTCCGACGTGGCGATGACCATGGCTGAATCGTTGCTAGCTGCATCTTGGATGAGCTTCATCGCTTTTTCGCGTGCGACTTCCAAGCGACTCGGCTTGCTGTCGCTTGCCTGCATGCTCGCCGAATGATCGATGATGTAGATCCGACGCTCCCCGAGGCGATTCATCCCGCTCCAGCCGGGCCGGATGCAGGCCAGGATCAACAGGCCGACGAACAAAAGCTGCAGATACAAAAGCAGGTTCTTGCGGAGTTTTTGCCAAAGGCTGTTGACGTGCAGATCCTCGATCGCACGTTTCCAAAGCATCGTGCTCGGGACGACCGACTCGTGCCGTTTGAGCTTCAAAAAATACAAACTCAGGATCGCCGGTGGAATTGCCAGGAGCAACGCCCATTGAAGCGGGGAGAGCATATTGATCCAGGTCATCGCAATGCTCCTTAGCGAACCAAGCCGCGTGAACGAAGGTAGTCATTGATCAACGGATCGATCGCTTGATCGCTCCGGACCGAGACATATCCGATCGACCGCCGATTGCAGAAACTTCGTGCCGAGTCGATAAATGCATTGAGCGTCAAACGGTAGCGCTGTAGCAACGAAGCGGAAATCGAGACCTCCCGCATGTCGAAGTCCTCGGCATCCATGAGTTTCAAATCGCCGGTCAAATTCGGTTCGAGCTCCTCGGGACTGAGCACATGGATCAGGTAGATGTCCATCTCGCGCGCTACGAGCATCTTCAATGCAGTTTCGTAGCCGGTCTTGTTCATCAAGTCGGTAATCAAGATGACGATGCCTTTGCCAGTATTTCTCAAGCAGAAATGTCGAACCGATTCCTCCATCGAAGGGGCGGGGTTCTGACACTGTGCCGACTGAAGTTGACCGATGAGCCGGTGGGAACTCGATCGGCCACGGACCACCAACGGCGCGGAGGCTTTGCTGAACGTCGATACCGAGACGCGATCCCCTCGACACAGTCCGATGTATCCCAATGCGGCCGCTATCCGCTTGGCCGTCAAGAACTTCGACGGCATTCCGAAATCCATCGACAGCGAATCGTCGACCAACGTGTAAACGTGCAGATCCTCTTCCTCGAGGAAGATCTTCAAATAGAGCCTATCGAGCCGAGCAAATAGATTCCAATCGATGAATCGTAGGTCGTCTCCTGCGACGTAATTTCGGAAGTCTGCAAACTCGACACTCTGACCTTTTCGCTTGCTGCGGCGTTCCCCTTTCATCCTCCCTCTGAAAATCTTTCGGCTCACAAGCTCCATCCGCTCGAGCTTGGCCATCATCTCAGGAGAAAGGAGCGTTTGGTCCGATGAACCCGATGCGTCTAAGGAAGCTTGTGGCATCGCTGGGCGTTTCCTTCCATTCTCTCAATAGGTAAAAAGGGGCACGAGGCTAAAAAGGAGTTCCAAGGGGCAAGGGAAAAAAAGACAATGCAAGGAGCACATTCGGTCCGATGTATTTTCTCGTCCGTTTTCTTCTCCTACTCGTACTCAGTGAAACGGTACTCGTACTCGTACTCGACTGTTTTCTCCGATATCGGATCGCTTCGGAACCGATCGCCTGGTTCGATAGCAGTATATCGTCAATCGCCGCGCATTCCAAAGTGGAACGACGAGCGATCTGGAAAAACCGACTGCGTTGCTCGAAGCGATTGATCCCGGGCATGGCGAAGGGATCCGTTTAGTGATTTGGCGATTCGATACGACTGCTCGTGGTCGAAGATGGGTTCTGTCCTCTGCATCCTTTCGAGTACGAGTACCGTTTCACTGAGTACGAGTACCGTTTCACTGAGTACGAGTAAGAAGAAAACCGAACTGAAGAACGATCAAAATGTTTCCATTGCCCCAAGGCCGATAGTATACTGATTCCTTGATTAGGTCGTGGATCCCGACTTAATAAGCTCCCAGGGTCCGCTGCGGCTGCCTTAATCCACATGCACGAGCATTCTCAACCGCTCCCTTACCCAACCGACTGCTATGCCAACCTCCGTATCGATCCCCCGCCGTGCCTTTCTCCAAGCCTCCTCGGCTGCGGCTTGGACCATCGCCGCTGCTCCCCATGTTCTGCGGGCTTGCACGGCCGAACAAGAGCTCCACGTGGCAGTCGTCGGCGTCAACGGGATGGGCTGGTCCGATCTATCCCAAGTCGGAAGTCATGCCAAAGTCAAATTCGTAGGCTTTTGCGATATCGACACCCAACGCTTTGATCTGGTCGACAAGGCCTTTCCGGGAGTCAAGCACTTTGCAGACTACCGCCTGATGCTCAGCGAGCTGGCCGACAAAGTCGACGCAGTCATCGTTTCGACCCCCGACCATATGCACGCCCCTGCGGCCATGATGGCCATGGGGATGGGCAAGCATATCTACTGCCAAAAACCACTGACCCACACGGTTTGGGAAGCTCGCCAAATGCGGCTCTTGGCACAAAAGAAAAACCTTACTACCCAAATGGGAAACCAAATCCACTCGGCCAAAGAATATCGGCTCGGCGTGAGGCTCATTCAAGACGGAGCGATCGGCAAAATCAAGGAAGTTCACTCATGGATCGGAGTCCAAGGCCGACAGTACTGCAAGCGCACGGATCGGCCCGATTCAGCCCCCGTGCCAAACCATGTCCAATGGGATCTGTGGCTCGGTGCGGCCCCCGAAAGGCCCTTCGCTCCCGATATCTACCACCCGTTTAAATGGCGCGATTGGCAAGACTTCGGCTCGGGTGCACTCGGGGACTTCGGCTGCCATATCCTCGACCCTGTCTTTAGCGCCCTGCTGCTGACAGCCCCGACAAGCCTTGTAGCTCAAAACGATGGAACCACCAACGAAGTATGGCCCGGTCCAGAAACCATCACCTACGTTTTTCCGCCGACGAAGTACACCGTCGACTCGCCGATCCAAGTCGTCTGGCGCGACGGAGGACTCAAACCGCCTCGCGAGCTTGCTCAACTCCCCGAAGGTGTTGAGCTGCCCGGTGGCGGCTCGCTCTTTATCGGTGAAACCGGAACCATGGTCCTGCCCCACGTAGGAATGCCATCGCTTTACGAAGGCAACAAAGTCAAAAATGTTCCTCTTCCCCAAATCGCAGGGACCAATCACTGGCACGATTGGGTCGATGCGGTGATCGCCGGTAAGAAAACCACCGACGGATTCGAATACGCAGGTCCCTTGACCGAAACGGTTCAACTCGGAAACATCGCCGCTAGGCTCCCAGGCAAGATCCTTCAATGGGATGCAGCCAAGCTTGCACTTGCAGGCGACCCGGCCGCCGCGGCGCTCTTGAGCAAATCCTACCGCAAGGGTTTCGAGGTCCCAGCCGTCGTTTGATCCAACCTCACCAGATGCCCCCGAAGACCAGTTTTCCTCATGCAGCTACCCGGCGGCTTCCGAATACCCAGGAAGTTCAGTTGCCAACAGACTCGATACACACTGTGATCAAATCGACAACACAGCTTCGACGCGCCGTCGGAGTCAAACTTTTGGAAAACCGCGAAATTGCTGGGAAATCCGTCCGATCGAATCCAAAATATCGCTCGGAACGGCATTTGCTCTCCAATCGATTGCTTTTCCAAGGCCCAAAACATTCGGCCGCGATTGAACTATCCTCTTGTCTATCCACTGGCTGCACGGAACGTCAAGCAGCATGCCGACCGCGGAACGGTCGTGGAGTTCAAGAGCGGGCGGGCTAGATCCGGGAAGGCTACTTTTCTAGTAGGAACGACGACCAGAGGAAACTATGAAGATACTTAAGGTGAACAAGCTTCGAGGTCCAAACATTTGGGCGAACTACCCGGTTCTGGAAGCTTGGGTCGACCTCGAAGAGATGAAGGACACCTCCTCGGAGATGATCCCTGGGTTCAACGAGCGTCTCATGGGATGGCTCCCGACGATGGTCGAACATCGCTGCAGTATTGGTGAGCGAGGAGGTTTCTTTGTACGGCTCCGACGCGGGACCTACATGGCCCACATTCTCGAGCACGTGACGCTCGAGCTTCAATCCCTTGCCGGTACCCCGGTCGGTTTCGGCCGCGCCCGCGAAACGAACACCGATGGGATCTATAAAGTCGCCATCGCCTACAAAGAAGAGAAACTCGCGTTGGCTTGCTTGGACCGAGCCTTTGAACTGATCCAAGCGGCCATCAACGACACCCCTTACGATGTGGCGAAAGTAGCCGCGGAGCTCAAAGAGTTCGCCTATGACGTTTGCCTTGGACCTAGCACCCGATCGATCGTCGATGCGGCCAAGTCCAAGAGCATTCCCTGGCGTCGCTTGAATGAAGGAAGTCTGGTGCAGCTCGGTTATGGAATCCATCAGCGTCGTATCTGCACGGCCGAAACCGACTCGACGAGCGCCATCGCCGAATCGATCGCCCAAGACAAAGAGTTGACCCGATCCTTGCTCCGCTCCATCGGCATCCCGACGCCCGAAGGCCGAGCCGTCGAGAGCGCCGAGGATGCATGGGAAGCTGCCGAAGACATCGGTTTGCCCGTGGTGGTCAAACCCCAATTCGGCAACCACGGACGAGGCGTCGCGACGAACCTACAATCCCAAGAGCAAGTCATCGCCGCTTACAATGCCGCCCGCGAGGAAGGCCGATCGATCGTCGTCGAAAGGCACGCTCCGGGCGACGACTACCGAATGCTCGTCGTCGGTGGAAAACTCGTTGCTGCCGCCCGACGCGAACCAGCCCACGTCATCGGCGATGGCCAATCGACCGTCCAAAAACTCATCGATAAAATCAACGAAGATCCTCGCCGTAGCGACGGGCACTCGACCTCTCTGAGCCTTATCAAGATCGATGCCGTTGCCCTAGGGGTGCTGCTGGCCCAAGGCATGACGCCCGATACGATCCCTCCGGTCGGAAAGAAAGTCCTCATCCGCCGCAACGCCAACCTGAGCACCGGCGGGACGGCTGCCGATGTGACCGACGAAGTCCATCCCGATGTCGCTCGCCATGCGATCGAAGCGGCTCGCGTCGTCGGTTTGGATATCGCTGGAGTCGATATCGTAGCCCAAGACATCTCGCAACCGCTCCAGGGCCAGCGGGGAGTGATCGTCGAAGTCAACGCGGGGCCTGGTTTGCGCATGCACATCGAACCCTCTTCAGGCAAACCACGGCCCGTTGGCGAATCGATCATCGATATGATGTTCCCTGGGACCAGCAACGGTCGTATTCCAATCGTCAGCGTCACAGGGGTCAACGGCAAGACCACGACGACACGTCTGATCGCCCACCTCGTGGCCAGCACCGGCAAGAAAGTCGGGATGACCTGTACCGACGGAATCTACGTCGGAGGACGGCGTATCGATTCGGGTGACTGCAGCGGCCCCCAGAGCGCTCGCTCCGTTCTGATGAATCCTTTTGTCGATGCCGCAGTGCTCGAGACAGCACGCGGAGGTATCCTCCGCGAAGGCCTCGGGTTCGATTTTTGCGACGTCGGGATCGTTACCAATATCGGCGAAGGTGACCACCTTGGACTCTCCGATATCGAGACGATCGAACAACTCTCCAAGGTCAAGCGATGCATCATCGAGGCCGTGCACAAAAACGGATTCGGAGTCCTCAAAGCCAACGATCCTCTCACCGCTGAAATGGCCGAGAAATGCAAAGGAAGGGTGATCTTCTATGCGATCGATGAGAACGATCCCGTCCTGACCAATCATCGCGTCAGAGGAGAACGCGTCGTCTTTGTTCGCAATGGGCGAATTTTCATCGCCGAAGGTGCCGAGGAAACCCCGCTGACGACCCTCGATCAAATCCCATTGACCCACCAGGGCCGGATCCAATTCCAAGTCGAGAACGTTCTTGCCAGCGTCGCAGCTTGCTGGGGCTTCGGGATGTCCGTCGAGCAGATCGTCACAGGCCTCGAATCGTTCAGCGCTCATATGGACAAAGTCCCCGGACGCTTCAATCTCCTGGAAGTTCACGGCGCGACGGTCGTCGCTGATTATGGACACAACAGCTCGAGCCTCCTGGCGATCATCGAAGCCCTTGAACAGTTCCCCCACAGTCACCGTACGGTCGTCTACTCCGCCGCAGGCGATCGACGCGATATCGACATGATCCGCCAAGGTGAAATCCTTGCCGATCACTTCGATCGTGTCATCCTCTACGAAGACCAATACCTTCGAGGCCGAAAACCGGGCGAGATCTCCTCGATCTTCAAACGAGGGATGGATTCGGGCAAACGGGTCAAAGAAGTCTACGACTTTGTCGGATGGGAAAAAGCGGTTGAACACGCCCTGAACCTTATCAAGGCAGGCGAGCTGATGCTCCTCCAAGCCGACACCATCGACGAGACGGTCCAGTACCTTCAACGCGCAATCGAACACAACCAACTCGGTCGCGAAATCGACTTGAACTCCGCCTTGCATGCCAACCCATCGGCCCAATCCCCCGAACAAGGGTCTTCTGCATCGGCTTCGGTGTCGAACCCATCGTCATCCAAAAGGTCCGTGAATTGACCCATACGGCGCGCGTTCTGATCCGCTCGGCTTCGGCTCAATACCTGTGTCGGCCGCCCGTCGGAAAGCGCCCAAAACTTACCGCGAAAGCTCTAAGTTCTCCAAGTCCAAGAGCATCAGTCATGCTTGCATCCTTGGGGGCATGCACGCTTCGTGGGCTACTTGGCCAACGAACGGCAGAGCCCTTCGATGCTCGAAGCGTACTTGGGCGCAACCGAGTGCGAGATCCGATTGGCCGATGCCGGATCGAGCAAACCGACACGGTTCCATGGCTCAATCCACCCCCGGACCTGCATGGGAAACCGGGATAAAGTCGACTCGTTGCGATCTTGCGTTTGGCGCGAGCGCACGAGGAATTCGTAGGCTTGGTTGACCACGGGTACCCAACGGCTGTCCTGACTTTGCATAAAGCCGTTGGGCCAGCGCCCAGGATCGACGGCAAGTTGCTTTTCGAACTCGATGGCGCTGACGAAGTACATGCAGGCGTAGGCCATAAAACTCTCGAACGAGGGTTGGGCAGCATAACAACCCGCGACGAGCAAATCCAACCATTGGATTTCGCGTCGAAGGTCTGCCCCGTAAGCCCGAATCGATTCGTAGCAATCGTTGCGGTCTGACACGAGGGCTTCGGCAAGCCTCACCACCCCGCTTAGCGAATGGGCGATGCCCGAGCTATGGAGCGGATCGACGAATCCGTACGAGACCGGCAAGCATACCCAGCCTGGACCCGAGGCTCTGGCGCGGCAACGGCTCATTCGATCGACCGAGCCCATCGTTGGCTTAGCTGTGTCATGTCCCAGAGGTGCAACGAGCTTGGCATCTTGCATCAACTCTGCGAGGCTCGGGTGCCGCTCGAGAACCTCCCAGAACGTCCGTTCGCTGCGCTGCGTCGAGGAGGGTTGCACAAGGCCGACGCTGGTAACTCCGTGGTCGAACCTAAGCATCCATACCCAGCCGTCATCGAGCACATGATGCTGCGCTGCGTCGTCTCCACAGAATGGATCTTCAGGGCAAGTTGCAGCGGCAAACGGTGCGACTCCTTCGAAGTGTCCGAAGAGAGCACCCGTGCGAGTTTGCATGAAACTCGAATCGTCGGGATTGTCGATCCATGGGGATTGGAGGCCTTGGTGGCCGGTCGCATCGACGATCCAATTCGCTTCGATAGATGGTTCAGTATCTTTGGTCGATGCACAAGCGGTCTTCAGGGTGCATGTCCAGCGGTTTGCGAGGGGATCGAAGCGGGCCGATAGGAGTTGGGTGGATTCCAGGAGTGTTGCGCCAGCCGAGCGAGCTTGGTCGGCTAGGAAGGCATCGACGGAGCTTCGGAGCCAGTGGGTATCGCTCCAGGCATCGCGGGCGCTTGCGGCGACGAGCATCGATTCGGCGTGGAGGTTTTCGCGATTGAGGGGTTGTCCGGGGTGGTGGCGGTAGTAGGAGAACCCTCGTTTTTTCCCGCAGAGGATTTCTGGGTAGAGTTCTTTCCATTGCCCCCAGGAGGCCAGAGGAGCCAGTGCGGGTAGATTCCAGCGTTGGGCTAGGTACGCCAGCAGGAAGTCGGCGGTGGGGGTGGAGGATTCACCGACGGCAAAGCGTGGATGTTTGGACCGATCGATCAAGAGTACCGAACGGCCTTGGGAGGCGAGGATCCAGGCAAGGAGGCTTCCGGAGAAACCGGACCCGACGACGATGATATCGTAGCGACGGGTCACGGTATTGGGAGGTTCTTCGGGTGGCCTGGCGATTAACGCTTGGAGAACTGGGTACCACGACGAGCGCCGCGTAGGCCGTACTTCTTGCGTTCTTTCATTCGCGAATCTCGGGTGAGGAACCCGTCGTCGCGGAGAGGTTGGAAGTTTTCTTCCGAGAGGCTTACCAGAGCCCGAGCCAGACCCATACGGATGGCACCTGCTTGGCTGATGGGTCCACCTCCGGCGACGCGGACAAAGACGTCGACTTTGTCGGCGTGTCCTACGTGTTCGAGGGTTTGGACGACGAGACGTCGTTCCATATCGGTGACGAAGTATTCTTCGAAAGCTCGGTCGTTGACGGTAATTTTTCCGGACCCTGGTCGTACGCGAACGCGGGCGACGGACGTTTTGCGACGTCCGGTACCGAGGCAATCACCGTTGACTTTGTCTTTCTTTGTGAACATGCTGGCTTCTCTTTAAAGGCAAATGCTTTTGTGAATTGCTAGGGTCGGTACCTGGCCGAATGGCGGCCTAGGGGGCGATCCGTGTTGGGATTGCAGGTTGAAACTACTCTGGGGAATTGGCTTTGGCCGCAACGGCTTGGAAGCCGAAGGAGGCTGGGATCGGTTGTTGTGCTTGGTGTGGATGTTCGGTGCCGGCGTAGACTTTGAGTTTGGCGAGCATGTGTCGGGCCAAGGTGTTTTTCTTGGGCAACATGCGCTTGACGGCAAAGTGGACAAGGTCGGTGGGCTTGCGCTCGAGCCTTTCGCCGTAGCTTTCCATCTTTTGACGGTTGTAGCCGTTGTACCAAGCATAATGGCGATGTTCGAGTTTGCGGCCCGACATCTTGACCTTTTCGGCGTTGATCACGACCACGTATTCGCCGGTATCGACGTGTGGGGTGTATTCTGGGCGATGCTTGCCCATGAGAATCATCGCGATTTGGCTAGCCAAGCGTCCTAGAGTGCAATCGGTTGCATCGACGACAAACCACTTTTGCTCGACCTCTCCGGCCTTGGCAACACTGGTTTTTTGCTGGACGGTTTTGCTTTTTTGAATTGTATGAGTGTGTTGGACCATGGCCAATCTTAGCTTTCGCTGCGGAATCAATCGCGGATAAACGACTAGAGTGGAGAAATCGGCTAATGGGCCTATGTCAAACCAGCTCAAGGGGGCGAAATTATAGTTTCCCCGGGAAAAACCAGCAAGTGGATTTTCTCCTGAGATTTCTACCATTTCCTCTTGAAATCCCCCCTTGTGGGGTCGATTGTTAAAGACTAGCCGTTTCGGACCTCGTAGGAAAAAAACGGTCTGTACCGAATTTGACGAATTGTCGGTATAACCAAAGACCGATAAAAAGCGGTGTTTCGAAGCTCAGTAGTCAAAAAAGCGATCCAATGAACGCGAGCAATACAACCTACCCAACCCATCCGAGCACTTCGGCCATGAACATCGTTGGCAAGCGCCACGTCAGGGAGTTTACCAAACTCGACCTGAGTTCGGTCCACGCGCCTTACAATCCGCCGCTCTCGACGATGGTCCACATGCTTCGGTATTGGGCCAATACGTTTCCGAACAAGGTGGCGTTTTATCTGACCGACGGGGAGAGCGACGACGAATCGAAGCTGACCTATGCGGAGTTGGATCATACGGCCCGTGCCATCGCCGTTCAGATCCTTCAAAAGCATCCCATCGGTTCCCGAGTCTTGCTGCTTTATCCGCCGGGAACACTCGAGTTTATCACTGGGTTTTTCGGTTGCCTTTATGCCGGCTGCATCGCCGTGCCTGCTTATCCTCCTCGTCGCAATCGCAAGGGAGCACGGATCCAGGGCATCGCGGGTGACTGCCAAGCGGCCTGCGCGCTGACGACGCAAGAGACGGCCATTCAGATCCTGCGCGATGAGAGCATGCGCAGCGAGACCCAGAGCATGGAGATCCTCGGAACCGATTCGATCGACCGATCGATCGCGATCCAGTTCAACGAAATTCCGATCCTCGACGGCAATTTGGCTGTCTTGCAGTACACCTCGGGTTCGACCGGGCAGCCCAAGGGGGTGATGCTCACGCACGGGAATTTGATCCGCAACTGCGAGATCATCTCGACCCTTTTTGGTGAACACCACTCGTGCATCGGTTGTTCCTGGTTGCCGACCTACCACGACATGGGCTTGATCGGTGGAATTCTCGCTCCGATATTTTTCGGAGCGACGATGGTCTTGATGAGTCCGATGACGTTCCTGCAGCGTCCTGTCCGCTGGCTTCGCGCGATTACCAAGTACAAAGGGACTACCAGTGGGGCCCCGAACTTTGCCTATCAGCTTTGCGTCGACAAGGTAACCGATGAAGAGCTCGCTGGCTTGGACCTGAGTACCTGGCGGGTGGCTTTCAATGGAGCTGAGCCTGTACGAGCCACGACGATCGAGCAATTCACCCAACGCTTCGGGGCGGTAGGATTCCGCAACGCATCGCACCTGCCTTGCTACGGTATGGCCGAAACGACCTTGATCGTCACCGGAGGTCCGCACCACAGCGAACCGATCCTGAGGAGCTTCGGCGGTCGTCAGATGGATGCAAGGTTGGTCGTTCCGGTGGCTGCCGACGACCCGACGGCCCGCAAGCTTGTAGGGTGCGGAGTGACGACCGACAACAATACGGTCAAGATCGTCGATCCGGAGACTCGCAAGCCCCTTCCGGACAACGAGATCGGAGAGATCTGGATCGACAGCCCGAGCGTGGGCTTGGGCTATTGGGAAAAAACAGAGATTTCCCAAGAGGTATTCAACGCCACGACCAAAGATGGCGATGGACCGTTTTTGCGTACCGGAGACCTTGGCTTTCTGAGCGAAGGTCAATTGTATGTGGCCGGTCGGGTCAAGGATTTGATCATTGTGCGGGGGGTCAACCGATACCCACAAGACATCGAGCAGACGGTCGAGGAGTGCCATGAGTCGATCCAGTCGTCGGCCGCGGCTGCCTTTGCCGACGATTCGGGCCCGCGCGAACGGCTGATCATCGCCGTCGAAGTCCAACGCTCGCTCGAGGATGACTGGAATCCGGTCATTCAATCGATCCGCCGCGCAGTGACTGCCAACCACGAGATCCCGCCCGATGCAGTCATCCTGGTCCGCCACGGATCGCTTCCCAAGACCTCCTCGGGCAAGATCCAGCGTCACGCCTGCTTGAAGGGGTTCCGCGAAGGAACCTTTCGCATCGTCCATCAATGGCTCAGTTGGGAAGAAGGACTCTTCGATGGTCCTCCGATGATCGCAGCAGCGACCGTCAGCGAACTCAAAGACGGCTTTTCCAGCGGCCCATCGCACTCCTCTGGGATCCATCCCAAGAAGACCCGCGACCCGGATCCCGATGTGGTCGAACTGGTCAAGCGGGCGGTCCGAAGCGTCGCTCAAGAGCGAGCCAAACTCCTGGACTTGGACACCAACGTCATCATCGACTTGGGCCTCGATAGCCTCGAGAGACTTCAGATCGCACACTTCCTGGAAAACTCCGTCGAAGGCCGAATTCCCGAAGACCTGCTTCAAGAGATCGAGACGGTCCGAGAAATCGCCGAAGCGATCGAAGGGACCTTCAGCAAGGATCGAATTCGCGAAGGGGTCAAGACCCTCTCGTCCGATGCGGTCGAGGAACGTACGATCGCCCCAGAGGACTATCGCTTTGACTTGATCCCCGAATACCGACGCCTCAAACAGACCATCCAGCAGATGGAAATGACCGGGCTACCCAACCCGTACTTCTCCGTCCATCAAGGCCTCACGCGGGATACCACCTTGGTCGACGGCCAGCAACGCATCAGCTTTGCAAGCTACAACTACCTGGGAATGAGCGGTGATCCGGACGTGACCCAAGCGGTCATCGAGGCAACCCAAAAGTACGGCACGAGCGTCTCGGCCTCGCGCCTCGTCAGCGGCGAGAAAGACATCCATCGCCAACTCGAAAAAGAGATCGCCGACTGGATCGGTGTCCAAGACTCGATCGTCATGGTCGGCGGACACTCGACCAATGAGTCGGTCATCGGCCACCTTGTGGGCCAGCAGGATCTGATCCTCCACGATTCGCTCTCGCACAACAGCATCGTCCAGGGAGCGATCCTCTCGGGAAGCCGCAGGCGACCCTTCCCCCACAACAACTACGAAGCCCTCGATGCGATCTTGCTCGAGCAGCGCAAACGCCATCGGCGCGTCCTGGTGATCGTCGAAGGGGTCTACAGCATGGACGGGGACTTTCCCGTCCTGCCAAAGTTCATCGATGTTTGCAAGAAACACCAGTGCTGGTTGATGGTCGACGAAGCCCACTCGATCGGAACGATGGGCAAGACCGGACGGGGCATCTCCGAACACTTCGGGGTTAACCCCAACGACGTCGATATCTGGATGGGAACCCTCAGCAAGTCCTTTGGATCCTGCGGCGGATACATCGCAGGCCGAGCCGAGCTGATCGAGTACCTCAAGTACACCACCCCAGGCTTCGTCTTCAGCGTCGGGCTCTCGCCACCCAACACCGCCGCTGCGATCGCCTCGATCCAAGTCCTACGCAAAGATCCATCCCGAGTGACACGACTCAAAGAAGCCGCCCGGCTATTTTTGACCGAGGCGAAAAAGCGGGGACTCAATACAGGCAACTCGAACGAAACCCCTGTGATCCCTGTGATCACCGGAAACTCGCTCCATGCCCTGCAGCTCTCGCGCCGAATGATCGACTCGGGGATCAACGTCCAGCCGATCCTCTATCCGGCGGTCGAAGAATCCGCTGCCCGCTTGCGGTTCTTCATCAACTCGACCCACTCGAACCAGCAGATCCTCTATGCGGTCGATAAGTGCGCCGAGTTCCTCAAGCAAATCGCTCCGGAATCGTTCCGAAACATAGAAGCCAACTGAGCGATCGAAACTAGAATGACCAAGCCGCGTCAGCAGATCCCGAAAGCGACCGTGACTCGGCTGGCATTCTATCTCCGCGAACTGCAGCAAATGCAACGCTCTGGTCTGGCGAATATTCAAAGCCGAGCCATCGCCGAACGTCTGGGGTTAAACGACTCCCAAGTCCGACGCGATATCTCGTGCCTCGGGACCGTAGGACAGCGAGGTGTCGGCTACCAGGTCGAGGATTTGATCCAGAGCATCCAATCGATCCTCGGTACCGATCGGATTTGGAAAGTCATCCTCGTCGGAGTCGGGAACCTTGGCCGAGCGCTCAGCGGTTATCGCGGATTCCAGGAGCAAGGCTTCGATCTGCTCGGAGCCTTCGACGCCGATGCCGAAAAGATCGGAAAACCTATCGGGCAACTGAAGATCCAAAGCCTCGATCAGCTCGAGACCTTTGCGAAACTCCATGCGATCGATCTTGCCATCCTGGCCGTGCCAGCCGATGCGGCCCAGTCGGTTGTCTTTGCGATCGAAGCAGCAGGTATCCCCGGAATTCTCAATTTCGCGCCGATCGCCGTCCAACCCTCGGTCCATAGCAAGACGATCATCCAGGAGGTCGACTTGGCCATCGAGCTACAACGATTGGCCTTCTCGGTCGTCCGCTGACCACCCGTTGAGCCAGCGGTTTCCCCTTCAAGTTCCTGAAAAGGAAAAACTCCGTGCGCTCATTGGATCGCATAGAAACACAGAAAGGCATAGAAACACAGAGGCACAGAGGGCACGGAGATGCATGCAGTCGATCTCTCCGTCCTTCTTCGACCTCGGTGCACTCTGTGCCTCTGTGTTTCAAAAGGGTACAGGGTTTCAAAAAGGGCACAGAGAGTTTGCGAGCAAGCAGACGCTAGGGTTTGGTCGACTCTGGTTTTTCCGGCGAGGCCGGTTCAAGGTCTTTCGCCGGTGCCGGTGTGCTGGCCGAAGCTTCGGGCCACGCTGAGATTGGGCTGCCGTCTGGGCCCTTGGCGTTTGCTGGCGAGGAGCCGCGCAAGCTTGCCACATAGGCAGTGAGCATCACGATGTCGTTTTTGTCTGGAATCCGCGTCGCCCAAGCGGGCATCGCGCCCCCGGCGACCCCCTCGTTGATCACCTTGGCGATGTCTTCGATCTTCTTGATGTGCTTGTAATTGTCATCGCACAGGTTTGGGCCGATCACCCCGCCCCCTTCGGGACCATGACACGACGTGCAGTTGAGCTTGTAGATCGACTTGCCCACGTCCATCCATTCTTTTTTCCCCATGTAGGTCACCAGCGTGTTGGCGTCGGGGGTCAGTGGGCCAAGATCGAGATACTTCTTCTTTTGGTTCGCGTCGAGCGCGGCGGTGAATCGTTCGTGCACCGAACGGTTCGGCGCGCCGACATGGTAATAAAGCAGATAAAACGGGCTCGCGACAACCGTCAGGATAAACAACCACTTCCACCAGCCCGGAAGCGGGTTGTCGTACTCGCAGATCCCGTCATACGAGTGGGCCATCGGGCTCGGTTGGGTCGCGGCTGATGGATTTTGGTTCGGCGGTAGGTTGGTCATTATGGTTTGGAGTTTGGATGGGGTTTTGGATCGACCACCTCGTCGCTCAAGGGGATCGCACTGAATCGGTCGACCGTCGAGCGTCGCAGGGTCAGGGCCCAAAGACAGATCGCACCGAAACAAAGAGCGAAAATCACTAAAGCGATCTCATCAAAAACCGAATAATCGAGTTTCGAGACAACATCTTTAAGCATGGTACTACTGAATTCCCGCCACAGGCGTTGCGGTCTGGCCGGCCGGAACCGCGGGCTCTTCGGTCTTGAACAAGTCGGTGCCGACACGTTTGAGGTAGGCGATCAGAGCGATGACGGTCGAATCCTTGATCAAGTGCCCGTTGTACTCGACCGGTCCCCCGAGAGAAATGATCTCTGCGGCGACCTTCTCGGCCTGCTCTCTGGCCAACTCCTCGGACTTCGATACCTCATAAGGGTATTCCGGATGGAGGTACTTGTTGGCTGCAACCCGGGGCTCGATCTGGCCAAAGTTCAACTTTTCCTCAAGCAGGTGTCGGTAGCTGGGCATGACCGATTCTCGCGTCATTGCGGTGGGGCTTTCGAAGTGCTTCCAGTGCCACACGCCGCTTTGCTGGGTGATCCCGATGCGGGCCAAGTCTGGGCCGATGCGCCGGGAGCCCCATTGGAACGGATGGTCGTAGACCGACTCGCCCGGCTTGCTGTACTCGCCATAGAGAAGCTTTTCGGCGACCAGGGGTCGGATCATCTGGGAGTGGCAGTTGTAACAACCCTCCGAGACGTAGATGTCTCGGCCTGCAATCTCTAGGGGGGTATAAGGCTTAACGGTGTTGATCGTCGGAATGTTGCTTCGAATCAAAAACATCGGCACAAGTTCAAAGGCACTTGCGACCACCACGGCCAGTGTCGTCATCACCGTGAACTTGACCGGAAGATGTTCCCAAGCGCGGTGCCAATTCATCCGATTGAGCCGATCGATTTTGGTCGCCAGATCCAGCACTGGGACTCCGGCCAATGGACTCGAGTCCTGGACATGCTCGACATACCCTCGACTCAAACGGGGGGTCGAATAGACCGGTACATCGTAGGTTTTGGGTCTGGCCATCCAGGTGCGAATCGCGTTGTAGGCAAGCAGGACAATTCCTAGGACGTAGAGTACACCGGCAAAGACGCGCGCCCACCAAAAGGGGATCAGCACCGGTACGGTGTCCATGAACGTGTTGGCTAAATCCCCCTTGGGGGTCAACTCCCGCCACATCAATCCTTGAGTGATCCCAGCGATGTAGATCGGAATGATGTACAAGAGGATCGCGATGGTTCCGATCCAGAAATGCCATTCGGCAAGTTTGGTGCTGTAGAGCTTGGTCTGGTACAGACGGGGCAAGAGCCAATAGATCATCCCGAAGGTCATGAATCCGTTCCATCCAAGGGCTCCGGAATGGACGTGGGCGATGGTCCAATCGGTGTAGTGAGACAGGGCATTGACGCTCTTGATCGAAAGCATGGGGCCTTCGAACGTCGACATCCCATAGAACGTGATCCCGACAACGAAAAACTTGAGCACCGGATCGGCCGTGACTTTGTGCCAAGCACCTCTGAGGGTCAAAAGTCCATTGATCATTCCACCCCAGGAGGGCATCCACAGCATCAGACTAAAGAGCATCCCGAAGGTGCTAGCCCACTCGGGTAAAGCGGTGTAATGCAAGTGGTGAGGACCAGCCCAAATGTAGATGAAGACCAACGACCAAAAGTGGATAATGCTCAGCTTGTAACTGAACACCGGACGGTCTGCGGCTTTGGGCAAAAAGTAATACATCAACCCCAAAAAAGGTGTGGTCAAAAAGAAGGCGACTGCATTGTGGCCATACCACCACTGCATCAAGGCATCCTGGACCCCCGCGTAGATCGGGTAGCTTTTGCCCAAACCCACCGGGACGACCAAGTTGTTGAACACGTGCAGGATCGTCACCGTGACAATCGTCGCAATGTAGAACCACAGCGCCACGTACATGTGACGCTCGCGACGATGGATCAGCGTCATCATGAAATTCGTACCGAAGAACAACAGCCAGACGATCGCAATCGCGATGTCGATCGGCCATTCGAGCTCTGCATACTCTTTGCTCTGCGTGATCCCAAGCGGTAGCGTCAGGGCCGCTGCCACGATAATTCCTTGCCATCCCCAGAAGTGCAAACGACTCAGCGCATCAGACCACATCCGAGCCTTGCACAGCCGCTGCGTGCTGTAGTAGATCGCAGCGAAGATCCCATTCCCTGCGAACGCAAAGATCGCCGCGTTGGTGTGCAGCGGACGAAGCCTAGCGAAGGACAACACCGAAGCGACATCGCTGCGGAAATTGCCCGCCAACTCAGGGCTGACTAATAACACCGCGACGATCACTCCCACACTCGTTGCTACCAGCCCCCAAAAAATCGTCGCAAAGACGAACCAACGGACGATGTCGTCGTCGTAGCTGTAGCGATCGATTTGCCTGTCCTCGTCCCCTAGATGGCTAGATCCGGTGTCAGAAATTGCGGTGTGACTCATAGAAGATGCATCGAATCTTGGAAGTGGCAGACGAACGGAACGCCCCATCGATTGTAACTTCCAAGTCGACTCAATTTCAGGTCGACGACCAATCTTTCGATCGCTTTGTGACGCGACAGATTGAAGCAACACCCTAGAGTGTTATTTGTCCCTATTTTACCTGCGTTTATTGAGTAATTCTTTTGGCAAGCTCCGTATGGGTAAGCCACCCTAAACAAGAAAAGCCCGCAGGGCGATGTGCCAAGCGGGCTTATGTCTTGCTGGAGAGAAGATCGGTCATCGAACTCAGGCGCACGATCGGTTACCGATCGTGAGGGGCCCGGGCGTCGCCCCCCACAACCTACCAAGCCGAATTCGCGCCCGTTTTGGGTCACCAATCTTTCAAAAAAGCCAGAAACTTCATTTTTCCTGGGTGTTCTCCAGCATTGTACACGCGATGAAATCAGGTCCGCTAATAAAACGTCGGGTTCGTTGCGGCCCAAGGGAACTTTAAGCCCGATTCGAACATCGTAGTACTTCTGGTTGCCGAGCAGCGAAAAGTCCTCTTAAATCCCTGGTTTTGGTGGACCAAAGCGGCGCGTCGGTTCATAATGCGACCGGAATTTCTCGTTCAGAAGTGAAGACTTCGCGAAGATTCCGGTTTGCAGCGGGTTTGCCGATTGTGGCAACTCGTCGGTCGGTCTTGCCAAATTTGCATCGCTTTTTGAACCCATGGCAGCGTAAAGCTGACCTAGGTTTCCAGGGCTGGCAGATGGAGGCTGAGTAACAAATAGACGGATCAATCAGTTCTTTTAACGACTGTGGAAGAAAACGAATGAGCAGAGACCATTATCGATCGATGATTCGAGGGCTCGCATCGCGCGCCATCCTCGGATTGAGCTTGCTCTCGGGCCTTGCGGCTCCGAAGGTTGGCTATTCGCAAGAAGCTCCCGGTGCGGAGTACCCACCCTTTGACAAGGTGATCGAAGGGTACACCAAGGTCGATTCGAAGTCCCCGGATCGCGGTGCGCTATGCAAACTGTGGCTTCGCGAGAAGGACGGCCAGGTCCTGATGGAACTGCCCAAGGACTTCCTGATGAAGAAATACTTCATCGCCTTGACCGTCAGCAGCGGCGACAAGTTCGCTGGTTTGCAGGCAGGTGATTACTACGTCTACTGGCGCATGTACAACAAGCGTTTGGCCTTGATCCTTCCCGAGTTGGACATTCGGTCCAACGGAGAACCGGAATCGAAATCATCGGTCAAGCGGCTCTTTACCGACACGGTTCTATTGGATATCCCCATCGTGACGATGGCACCTCAAGGTGGCCCGGTGATCGATGCGGATGCTTTGTTCGTCGGAAACGCAAGTAAATTCTTCGGTCCGAGCGTTCGGATCCAAGACCCGAATTTGACCAAGGTGGTCAAGGCCAAGCCTTTCACACGGAACACCGAGTTGGCGTTCGAAGTGGTCACTGCCGGTGGCAAACTTCAAACGATCCACTACTCGTTTAGCGAAGTTCCAGAAGACACTGGGTACCGTCCTCGCAAAGCCGATCAACGCGTCGGATACTTTGTGACCAACTTCACCGACCTGGGCAGCTACGACGACGACAAGAAACGGGTCCGATACGTGACCCGTTGGCGATTGGAGAAGCGGGATCCGAGTTTGAAGGTTAGCCCTCCGGTGACCCCGATCCGATTCTACATCGAACACACCACGCCCGTGCGATACCGCCGTTGGGTCAAGCAGGGTGTCGAGTACTGGAACAAGGCCTTCGAGAAGATCGGTTACTCCGATGCGATCGAGGTGCTTTACCAAGACCCACGCTCCCCTGCGACGATGGATCTGGACCCCGAAGACGTCCAGTACAACTTCATCCGCTGGCTCAACAACGATGTTGGTACGGCCATCGGCCCGAGCCGAGTTCACCCCATGACGGGCGAAATCCTCGATGCCGACGTCGTCCTGACCGACGGTTGGATCCGCCACTTCAACTTCCAATACCATGACCTGATGCCCGACATCGCCATGGAAGGAATGTCGCAAGAAACCATCGCTTGGCTCGGCGCGCACCCGACCTGGGATCCCCGCGTCCGCCTGGCTCCAGAAGCCAACCAAAAGCATCTCCAAGGCCTTTTTGCCTTGCAGTCGCAAATGCCTTACGCAGGTCACCCGATGACCAAACTCGATTCGAAGCTCATGGGAGCTTCTCCCTTCGATGGATTGGTGGGGCGTACCAGCCAAACCAACGGCTATTGCAATGCGGCTCACGGCAAGCAAATGGACATGTCCATGGCTCGCCTAGCCCTGGACCTGATGGACGAAAACGGCCAGTTCTTGGCCGAACAAGATCCTGCGGCTCCCGCCGCCGGTGCGAAGCCTGAAGAAAAGAAAGCGGACAAGCCCAAGGAAGAGATGCTCGACGGGATGCCCGAATCGTTCATCGGTCCTCTGTTGGCCGAGCTCGTCGCACACGAAGTCGGTCACACGCTCGGCTTGCGACACAACTTCAAAGCCTCGAGCACCCTTTCGCTCAAGGATATCAATTCCAACGGCGTCAAAGGCCAACGCACCATCGCCTCGTCGGTCATGGACTACATCCCGATCAACATGCCTTATCAACTCGAAAGCGAGACCCGAGGCGACTACACAATGATCGGTATCGGTCCTTACGACTACTGGGCCATCGAGTACGGCTATACGCCCGACGAAGCCAAGCTACCTGAAATCCTCAAACGCTCCAGCGAACCGGAACTCCAGTACGCAACCGATGAGGACACCAACGGCCCAGATCCTCTGGCCCGACGCTACGACTACTCGAAAGACCCATTGGAATACTGCGAAAACCAGATCCGATTGGTCAAACTCTACCGCGAACGACTCTTGGACAAGTTCGTCAAGGATGGAGATAGTTGGAGCAAAGCCCGCACCGGTTACGAATTGACTCTCGGCGAGCAGACCAAGGCGATCAGCATGATGGCCAACTGGATCGGCGGCGCGACGGTCAATCGCGACAAGAAGGGAGATCCGGGTAACCGAGCCTCGTTGATTCCAATCCCAGCCGATCAACAACGCAAAGCCCTCGATTTCGTGATCCGAAACGCGTTCCGCGACGACTCCTACGGTCTGTCCAACGCGATCCTCAGTCGACTGACGGTCGACAAGTGGATCGACGAAGGGGTCCGTTCGATGGGCGAGTCGACGTTCCCTGTGCACGATCGGATTCTGGGTATCCAGTCGAGCGCTCTGACGATGATCATGAACCCGACGACCCTACGACGCGTCTTTGACAACGAAGTCCTGGTCCCCAAAGACCAAGACGCTCTGACGCTCCCCGAAGTGCTCGATAAGGTTCAAGCCGAAGTGTGGTCCGAATTGGCAGCGAATCCCGAAGGCGAAGTCTCGGCTCGCAAGCCGCGAATCTCCTCCTGGAGACGCAACCTCCAACGCGAGTACCTCGATCGTTTGATCGATCTGGCCGTGCCAGGTGCCTCGAGCAACAAAGCCATCACCAGCTTGGCTCTGATGCAACTCAAGGAGCTCAAGAAGAAGATCGACGCGATCCTCGCAGGGGGCTCGCCCATGGATCCTTACTCGGCGGCTCACTTGACCGAGTCCCAATTGCGGATCACCAAAGCTCTCGATGCAATCTACATCTACAACCAGCCACAAGCTGGAGGTGGAGGTCTCGGTCCGATCATCTTCGGTAACGTCGTTCCGAACCAACCGGCCATCGAGCCAGCGTCCCCGAAGATCGTAGAAGGCGAGCCACAACCTTAGGGTTGGCACTTGTGCAGACAACTCCAAGAGGGATCGGCTTTGCTCGCTCCCTCTTGGAATAAAACCAAAAACCCGCGTATCGGAAACCCGTTACGCGGGTTTTTCCATGAAGCGATCGCCAGTGCTCGCCCATGCCGCCGGAGATCCATTGATTCTACATGTTAGCAAAGCACCGGCAGCGACTTTGTTGCACCACTTTGTTCGTGCGTTTTTACGTACTGGTACTGTTCCACCTAGGGTAGATATCGCAAGTAAGATCGCAATGAATCCATCCAAAGTCGACCGATCCAGAACTATACCACTGACCGACCTTTCCCTTTAACGGGCTATCAGGGTAAAATGCAAGTGGGTCAATTGACTTTTTCTGGAGGTGAGTATGGTTACGGTCGAAGAACGTCTCGCGAAAGTTGAACGTGATTTGGAATCAATCAAACGTGAAAAGCTCGCCGTAGACTCGAAGCTTGGTTGGCTAGAACGAGTGCGAGGTACGTTCAAAGGCGATCCAGATTTCGAGGAGATTGTTCGACTTGGCAAGGAACTCCGTGACAAAGAATCCACTGAGGGGAACCGCTAGTGTTTCTTTTTGACACCAACCATATCAGCGTTTGGCAGCGCGGTGAAGGTGCCGAATACGAAAGGCTTTGCACTCGTTTGGAGGACCACGCTGGCGATTAAATTTTTGTGTGCATTGTGTCTTTTCATGAGATGGTGAACGGTTGGAATGCCTGCTCAGTCAAAAAAGGTAGCAGCGAATCATTGATGCGAGCCTATTTGGAGTTTGAGAATATTCTTAAGGATTTTTCCGCAATGCAACTGCTGTCATTTGATCGTAAGGCGGCAGAAGTGTATGACGAATTGAATCACCAAAAGCTAAGGGTTGGCTCGATGGACTTGAGAATCGCAGCCATTGCGATCGCCAACCAAATGACGTTGTTGACTCAAAACACGGTTGACTTTGAGAGAATTCCTGGCCTGTCGATTGGAGATTGGCTTTTATAGAAACCTACCCCGTCCCACCTCCTTCGGAAAACTACGCGACAATCGCTTTACAATCGCTTCGGGAAAACTTTCGCACCGGGCTAATTGGTTACGCGATGCTGGCAGTTATTGGTCTGAATCGCGGTTGGTTCTAAGCCCGGAGGGCTGGAACACCCTCTGCCGAGGTCGAAGGCCCCGGTAGCAGAGGAAAGCAAAGTCCGAGAGGCCCGGAGGGCCGACACACAGGAATGAAAAAACCAGGGACTGCCCCGGATCTACTGGTGCGCGATTGGGTTCCGATCGAGGTGCATGATTTGGCGGTGCTTAGTACTGGCCATGCCCGCGGCTTGCGCCCATGCGGCTCACCGGGATCTCCGCCTGCGGCGTTTGAGCGATCAGGGTGCGCAGTGGGTTTTGGGTAGGAAAGAAGGTGGTCTTATCACCGCTGCTTGCGGGCTCGGAGGCCCACACTACGCCACAATCGCTTTACAATCGCCTCGGGCAAACTTTCGCTCTGGGCTAATTGGCTACGCGACGCTGGCAGTTATTGGTCTGAATCGCTGATGGTTCTAAGCCCGGAGGGCTGGTACACCCTCTGCCGGGGTCGAAGGCCTCGGTAGCAGAGGAAAGCAAAGTCCGAGAGGCCCGGAGGGCCGACACACAGGAATGAAAAAACCAGGGACTGCCCCGGTCGCTGTGCGCGATTGGGTTCCGATCGAGGTGCATGATTTGGCGGTGCTTAGTACTGGCCATGCCCGCGGCTTGCGCCTAGGCGGCTCACGGGATCGCCTGCGGCGTTTGAGGGATCAGGGTGCGCGTTGGTTTTGGGTAGGAAAGAAGGTGGTCTGATCACCGCTACGTGCGGGCTCGGAGGCCCACACTACGCGACAATCGCTTTACAATCGCCTCAAGCAAACTTTCGCTATGGGCTAATTGGCTACGCGACGCTGGCAGTTATTGGTCTGAATCGCTGATGGTTCTAAGCCCGGAGGGCTGGTACACCCTCTGCCGGGGTCGAAGGCCCCGGTAGCAGAGGAAAGCAAAGTCCGAGAGGCCCGGAGGGCCGACACACTGGATTGAAAAAAACCGGGGACAGGCCCGGGGCTAGTGATGCGTGGTTGGGTTTCGATCGAGGTGCATGATTTGGCGGTGCTTAGTACTGGCTATGCCCGCGGCCTGCGCCTAGGCGGCTCACGGGATCCGCCTGCGGCGTTTGAGCGATCAGGGTGCGCAGTGGGTTTTGAGTAGGAAAGAAAGTGGTCTGATCACCGGTACGTGCGGGCTCGGAGGCCCACACTACGCCAGGAAGCAGCAGCAGCCTCACGCGCGGTCACCACCCTCACCCCCCACCCCCCTGCTCCGACCAGCGCGAGGGGGGGCCGCGTTTCTATTTCTTGCGCGGTGACTTATGTTGGAAACCTGGGGAAAGCACTTTGTGCGAAACAGCCCAATAGCCGGTTCTTTTGCAAGATCCCCTACCCGCTGCGGCTTGACGCGTCGAGCGCCTTGATCCACGGTCCGATGTAATACCCATGGTCGTGGTAGGTCCTACCCGAAAACATGTGCTGGTCGATCACGCAAGGCTCATTGACATAGATCCCACCGCAGACCTCCAGATCGAACTTGCACTTGGCGACTGTGGCCATGCGAAGTCCCTTGACGATACCCGCTCGGGCCGGAATCTCCACCCCATGGCAGACACTGGCCATCGGTCGTTTGTTCTCCCAAAACCATCGCGTGATACGCAGGAGATCTTGGTCCTCGCGAATGTACTCCGGGGCTCGCCCCCCACTGAAAAAGATTCCAGCGTACTCCTCGGGCTTGATGTCCTTGAACGCAATGTCCGATGCGATCGAATACCCTTCCCACTCCTTGGTGATCGTCCACCCAGGCTTGACCTCGTGCATGACCATCTGAAAGACCCGTTTCTCAGGCCCCGCGACGATCGGCGCATAGCCCCCCTCGATCAATCGATAGTAAGGATAGAGCGTATCGACCGTCTCGGTCGCATCGCCAATGATGATCAAAACTTTAGGTCGATTCATAAGGGGCACCTCCAGGGCTCCAAAGGCCGGAGCGAGCGTCGTTGCGCTCGCTGATACTGCTAGGAATTCTCTTCGATCTACATTCTTCATTCCACTATCTTAACGACACTTGGTCGCCAAGTGTTCGACCAAGTACCTCGAGTCGACCGGCTCGCCGGTGGCCCGCTCGATAAGCTCCATCGGCAGGTAGGTCTGGCCATGGCGATGCACCCGCTCGACGAGCCAATCGAGCAGCGGCCTGAACTCTCCTCGCTCGATCTGGGATGCCAAGCCCCCGAGTTGCCGATCGGCTACCGCGTACAATTGGGCCGCGTAGATATTCCCAAGCGTGTACGTTGGAAAATACCCGATCAATCCCGCCGACCAATGGACGTCCTGCAGCACCCCGGTCCGATCTTCCGTAGGGCTAATCCCTAAGTAGTCTCGGTACTGTTCCCGCCAAGCCTCAGGCAGATCCTCGACCCGGAGTTGTTCGCTCATGAGCTGCTTTTCAAGTTCGAAGCGGATCAGGATGTGCATGTTGTAGGTCACCTCGTCGGCCTCGATGCGGATCAAGCTCGCTTGCACCCGATTGAGATCCTGAACCAATCGCTCGGTCGAGACGTCCCGAAATTCGGTCGGAAAATGCTGGAGCAGAGGCCCGTGGGCCCAGCGCCAAAAGGGCTCGGCTAGACCGACGAGATTCTCCCAGAGCCTCGATTGCGACTCGTGGACCCCGAGACTCGCGGCGCTGCCCAAAGGGGTTCCATACCACTGCGGATCGAGACCTTGCTCGTACATCCCATGGCCAGCCTCATGGAGTACGCCATAGAGTCCGCTCGAAAAGGAATCTTCGGAAAAACGGGTCAAGATGCGATGGTCGTGCGGACCTAACGTGGTGCAGAAGGGATGCTCGGTTTGGTCGAGTCGGCCCCGTTGGAAATCGAATCCGATCCGCTCGGCGACCCATTTGGAGAACCGTTGCTGAGGGACGATCGGAAAATGTCCTTCGACGACCGAGGGCCCCAACCGTGCGCATCGCTCGGACCCCTCGCGGATCAAAGGGACCAGCGACTCCCTCAATGCGCCGAAGATCTTTTGGATCCGATCGACCGTGGCTCCTTCTTCGTAACTATCGAGCATCACCTCGTAGCGCGATTGGCCAGGATCGGCCAAGCAATCGGCCTCCTGTTGCTTGAGCTCGACGATCCGTTTGAGCTGCGGCAGAAAACGTTGGTAGTCATCGCTGAGCTTGGACTCAACCCAGACCTGCTGCCCAATGCTCGTGGCGTGCGATAGCTCCTCGACGAGCGCTTGAGGCAATCGTCGGCACCGATCGAATTCGCGTTTCATGCACCTTGCGATCACCCTCGCGGGGCTCGAGGGATCCTCCTGGGCACTCGAGGTATCGAGCTGATCCAACCACTCGCCCATGACCGGATCGATTTGACGTTGATGGACCATGCCGGCCAGGAGCGTCAGTTGCTCGGCGCGGTACTCGGCTGCCTGAGGTGGCAAACCGGTATTTTGATCCCATTCGAGCATCGACATGGTCGACTGCAGGATCGACGTCTGGCGAACATGCCCGAGAATCTTGGGCAACATGGCTTCGTTCATGGCGCATCCTTGGATGATGATGAAGGCTTGGGGGCTTGAGGATCTTGATGCAACTCCGAACGGAGTTTGGCTCGCTGTTGGTCGACCTGCTCGGCCGTCGCGCCGAGATTGCGCAGGATGGTTTCGGCCATCGCCAAGGCGACTTCGGACTCCTCGGCGATGACATGGTCGGCTCCGCTCTGGAGCAACACTTCACAGTTCCCGACATACGCCGAACGGACCAAAATTTGAATCGATGGATTCAGAAGTCTGGCCATGCGAATCACATCGGTGGTTTGCGTAATGTTCGAGGCGCTCAAGATCAAACTCTGGGCTTTGTCGACCCCAGCACGCTTGAGGGTCTCGATGTGGCTCGCATCCCCTAGCACGACGCGGTGCCCTGCAGAGCGGATCGGTTCCATGCTCCCAGGATTCATCTCGATGATCGTCGCGTGGATCCCGTTCTCATCGAGCAGCTTGGCCGCCGTCCTGCCGACCGGTCCATAGCCGACGACCACCGTGCGAAACTCCGAGGCCGGATCTTCGAGATCTAGCCCATCGGTGGGAATTGCCGGTTGGCTTGTCAGCGGTTTTCTCGAAACGGTCAGCCAACGGAGATTGGTCGATTGCCGGGCAAAACCCAAGATCGGCTCGACCGACCATTGGAGCATCGGCGATAGGGCGATCGAGAAGATCGAAACGGCCACGAGCACATGCTCGAGCGAGTCGGAGATCAAGCCCGAGCGTTTGGCCAAGTTCGCCACAATGAACGAAAACTCCCCAATCTGCGCGAACGACAAACCTACGCGCAAGGCATTTTTTAAAGGCAAGCCCAGTAGGAGCATCGTGCCGATGGCCAAAGCGGGGGTCAGCACCATGGCCACAAACAACACCGCTCCGAAGAGACCTGGGGTTTCAAAGAAGACCACCGGATCGAAGAGCATCCCGACCGACACAAAAAACAGTGCAGCAAAGGCGTCCCGCATCGGCAAGGCATCGGTCGTGGCTCGCACGGAGAAATCCGATTGCCCGATGACTACCCCCGCCAAAAAAGCCCCCAAGGCCATCGACACACCAAAGCCCTTCGCGGAGACCAGCGCCAAGCCCAGCACGATGACCAAAATCGTCAGCGTGAAAAGTTCCCGGGAACGGGTCTCGGCGACTCTATGGAGGATCCTAGGAATCAAGCGTCCACCGAGAAACATCACCGCTGCGATCAAGATCGCGATCTTCAGAGCGGCGATCTCCAGGACCCCGATCAAGCTGAACCAGGAAGCTCCCTCGATCCCTTTCAGATTCGGCAGTAGGACCAACGCCAGGACCGCCAAGACATCCTGGACGATCAGCCAGCCGATGGCCAAGTTCCCCGTCGGTGTTTGAAGTTGATTGACATCGCTCAGCACGCGCGTGACGACCACGGTGCTGGCAAAGGACATCGCGATGCCCATCGACAAAGCTTCCTGCCAGCTCGAGGCGAACCAGAGCATCATTAGGAAGGTGGCCAGAAAGGAGCCGGTGCATTGAAGCAGAGCACCCGGGAGGGCGATTCTGCGAACGCGCCCGAGCTCCTGCAAATCGAAATGCAGTCCGACGTCGAAAAGCAACAGAACCACGCCGATTTCGGCAAGTTGAGCGGCAATCTGCCCATTGGCCGTGAACCCTGGAGTCGTCGGGCCGACGACGATCCCTGCGACGAGAAAACCGACGATCGGCGAGATGCGGATCCTATGGCAGATATACCCGAATATCAACGCGGCGGTGAAACCGCCGGCCAATGTCGTGATGATATCGAACTCATGCATCGAGCATCCAAATCCATTTGGAGGTGAGCGTGCAAACTCGTGACTCTAGAATCTCGTGGCTCTAGGTGGTCTTGGGCCGGTTACGGATACGGAACATCTCCTGATAAGGCAGGACGATACCGCCATCGATCGAGAGGGTCGCTCCGGTGATGTAGTCGCTGCGGGGGTCGCACAGGAAGACCACGCCATGGGCGATGTCTTCGGGTTTCGCAAGGCGTCCCCAGGGCAGGTTGCTACCATGCTCCTGCAGTTCGTTTTCGTAGAAGAACTTTCGTTCTCCCGGCGTATCGGTCCAGCCCGGATGGACCAAATTGACTCGGATGCGGTACTCGGAGAGTTCCACGGCGGCGGTTTTGGCGAGCTGATCCAAAGCGGCTTTGGCCATGTTGTAAGCCGTCGCGCCGGGGATCGGCTTGTAGGCGTGTGGGGAGCTGACAAAGACCATGTTCCCTTGCACCTTCTGAGCGATCATTTGGTTGGCCACGGCTCGGGCAAGATAGTAGGGTCCCCACATGCACACATCGATGGTCTTGCGGAAACCATCCATATTCGCTTGATAGAAAAGTTCGCGATCGCTGAAAGCGGCGTTGGACACGAGGATCGAGATTGGGCCGAGTTCGTCTTTGCATCGTTGGACCATCGCTTCGACGGCCGCTTGGTCCGACACATCCCCGACCAGGGAGATCGACTTGCGACCCATGGCACGAATCGCCTCGACGGTCTCGGTAGGTTCACGAATATCGTTGACGGCGACATTGGCTCCTTCGGCGGCCAGCGATTTAGCGATCGCCGCTCCGATCCCTCGCGCTGCGCCTGATACGAATGCTGTTTGTCCTTCTAAAATACTCATCGATTTGCTTCTTGCCGCTGTGGATTGCTTGGAAGGCCGCCTTGGCCCTCGGGTGAGAGTTTGAGATTTTGAGGGGCCCGAGCGTTTGGGTCCATACCATTTTGGGGACGGAGCAGATTCTTAAGGGCTTTTTCCAATGCGATGGTGCTAGTGCCCCCGACGGCCAGGACCTCGACGGCTTCGTTCCGTTTGGCCTTTAGATCGAGTTCTTGGACCATATCGCAGACCAATTTCAGCAGGTCTTCCCCCTTGGCACTGACGATGATCGTGTTGGTGATCGCATCGACCCCCAAACTGAGCTTCCCCGAGAAATCGTAATTCATCCCTCCTTCGGAGATCGAGTCTTCGGATTGATGCTTGGACTCTTTGCCTGCCCCGGCTTGACCTGGCTCCTTTTGGCCGCGGGCCAAGGCCTTGTCGTTGGAGCTCAAGAGGTCTCGGAATGCGTCCTTGATCGCATCGGCGACGTTCTGAGCCTTCGAGTACTCGACCTTGACGGTCTTGGTGTATCGCAGGTTCTGCTTGTCTTGCTTTTCGGGTTTATCCCAAAGATCGACAAGCCTCTGAATGGTCTTCAATTGGGAAGGACTCGCACCGCTGATCAATAGCGTATTGGAGTCCGAGTCGCTCATGAGCTTGAGCTTGCGCTTCTTGCCGAGCTGGGGCCCATCGTCGTCCCGCTTGCTCGACTCCATGCCGAAAAGGAAGCCGAGCAATACGTCTCCATCGTTTTTCTTGTTCGAATCGTCCTTGAAGTACTCTTCGAGGTTGAGTTTGATCCAATAAGCTCTCGCGTGACGGATCTGGAAGACGTCGTATTCCTTTTCGGGGGGGGTATTGCTGATCATCCACTCTTCGAGCTGATCGAGGGCCTTGGTGTCGTCGGACTCCAACACCAAGTTGCCTTGTTCATCGAACCGGATTTTCACAGCGCTTTTGCCCGCAACAGCGCTTTTGCCGGGAGCGTCGCTTTTGCCGGGAGCATCACTTTTGCCAGGAACATCGCTGTTGCTGGTTTGTTGAGTGGTTTCGGTCGCGACAAAGACGTTGGCTCTGGTCGCATCGTGCGACTTGCTTTTCGGCTCGTTTGCCCCGATCTGGATCAGCTCGGGCGCTTTGGGAACGGGCTTGTCTGAATCGCTGGGTTTTGCTTTATCGGTCGGCTCATCGCTCTTGAACTCCGACTCGGCAGGGATTTCCAACTCGATCCCCTTCTGGTCAAACGTCCGCTTGAGTCGTTCTAGATACTCGCGCATCTGCTCGCTGCGGTTCCCGTCGATGGTTCGGATCCGTTGATCGCTCCGGGCCTCGGGGGGGAGCTCGCCGAGTTTGAGCAGCAGCTTTTTGATCTCCTCCGACTCGTACTCATTGGCCCAGAGGATCAGTTGGTTGCTCTCGGCATTGACTCCAATTCGCAGCATATCTTTCGAGGTTTCTTTGTTGCGTTGGTTGTAGAAGTCATAGGAGAAGTAGTTTCGCCTTTGGTTGTCGTCCTTTTTGTCTTGTTCGACTCCCATAAGCATGCGAATGGTTCCAGCGACCTCGTCGGCACGGAGTCGACGCAGGGCGATCACTTCGGCTTGCCTTGCCGAACCGTCAAGCTTCTTGAGCGTCTCTTGGATGGTCAAATGGTCGGCCAGCGAGGCATAAGCGATCATCGACTTGTTCTTGTCATCGGCTTCGAGGCGGGTTGTCGGTTCCAAGACATTCAGCGCCATGAGCGAACTGACAAATTGCTTGGGATCCAAACTGGTCAAGCGATAGACCTTCATTCGGGTTGTCAGCGCTTGGTAGTCTTCGTCTGGATTGGAGACATCGACGCGTGTGATAAACGCGGCGACGATCGCCATTTTGTCGGGGGGGGCATTGACGATGATGCTGTTGCGTCGGGTGTTGGCGATCAAATAGACCTCAGCGCGACTCGGGGTAGCGGGCTTGGGCGCTCCTTGGCGGCCTTGCTGCTGTGCGAGCTGTTGTTGCATCATCATCTGCTGTTGTGCCTCCATTTCCTCGGGGCTCATTCGGCCCGGTTGCGGATTGGCGTTCTTGGCCGGTTCGAGTTTCAGGAACTGCGCGAGCTGTTCTCGGACGTCCGTGGCTCGCACATGCTGCAACTCAAACTCGCGAGCCAAGTTGTTCAAAACCTCATCGGACTGCTCCTGGCTTATAATCCGATGGATCTCTGCAAGGTTCGCTGCGGTGTCCATCGCCTCGAGCCGATTGGTTTTGCTCAAGGCTCTCATCGATCCATTCGCACTGATCAACTGCTTGAGCTCCTCGATCAGATCTTTGGCGATCAATGTGTCGAGCTTGTAGGTCGTACGGACAAAACGATTCGCAGGAAGCGATTCGAGCTCCTCGGGATCGACGCGAGGAATCAACGACGCATTGACTTCCTTGGTCTTGACGACTTGCAAAACACCGGGGAACTCCAACATGGTAAAGCCTCGGGCGAGCAAATGGCGATTGATCATGTCACGAGTTTCGCTCAATGAGGCTTTTCCTGGCGTTGCGATGCTCAGCAGATCCGAAGGCAACTCCTGCCAATCCAGGGCCAAACCCGACACATCAGCCACCCATTGAAGGACATCGGGCCAAGCCTGATCGCGGAACTGGAACTGAATCATTCCCTGCTCGTCTGGCTTGATATCAAACGCCCGAGGGTTGGGCGCTTGCTTGGGCTCGGTCGGTCGCTTGAGCGTCGCGGAATCCTTGGGCGCACCAGCACCGGGCGCTCCACTCCCAGGTGCCCCAGCACCTGGCGCACCAGGCGCCCCGGCACCGGGCGCGCCATTCGGTGGACTCGGTGCGTTGGGGTCCCCTTGGGCTGGATTCAGCTCGTTGGGGTCTTGGCTCAACGCATAGCCTCTTGCGATTGGCGAACCGTCGACCAACACCCCAAGCAACATCGCGTAAAACATCGCAAGCGACATTGCCAGCCGGCATACCGGCTTGAATGCCATGCGCCGACGACCAGTAAAACCGAAGAAGCTCATGTCGAAAGTAACTTTATTGAAGAAAACGGGCATTGCGTCCATCTTGATGTTGATCGTGTTCGAATTGTGTCAGTATCCATCGCGCGCAGTGCAACGCAAAGGCTTAATGCTCATAAAAACGAAGTGTTGCTGAGAATCCACCATCCTAGAATCGCTAAAGCGATGGCCAAGACCAAGGTTTGAAGCAAAAGCCCCCTGGTCCCCATGTCCATATCCGGCGGACCATCCTCCAAGTCGATTCCGATCCCATCCTCGCTGTACCTTGAATAAGGGCCCGCAGAGGTATTGCCAGCGTTCGTGCTGCTACCGTTGGTCCCGTTGCTGGTCCCGTTGCTGGGCCGATCCGGGTCCCTCGGACCGTTGTCCTGATTCGAAGCGTCGCGTTGCGAAGCATACCCCGCAGGTATCTGGCCCGGTTCATGCAAGGCATGGAGTCGTGCGAGAAATGCGGCGGTCGGTTCGCTCGAAGGGTTCTTGCTTGTGCCGAGTAACTCGCGGGCCAAAATCGTATGGACCGTCGCCAACTCGGCGAGCATCGCGTCGGACCCGATGCACTTTCGCTCCATCGCAAAGACCCGATCGAGCGACATCCCGCCATCGAGAAACGCGGAGACTTCGTTCGGCGAACAGGTTTGTTCGATTTGGGCAAGTTCGCTGGCGAGTGACGCAGGGGGCGACTGCGATCGGTCGATCCTGCTTGCAAGGCTTTGTGCGGTTTGGCTCTCACGGAATTTGAGTCCAAGCTCTTCGTGGGCCTTTTGAGGCAACACGCCATCGCGATACGACAACAAGGTTCGCAGAGTCAATCGCATGCTTTGGCCCAACTCAACAATGCCCAACACCCAACGCTCGATTCAACACGCTCGATTCGACCCTCGGCGACGAAACGAGCCCACGTAGGAGTCTAATCTTATTTAATCTGTTCTAATCCTAGATCCAAAACTCCCGTTTTTTTGTTAAAAATCGGTTAGCTAGGTCCGATTTGGCCGCACGAGGCGAAATAAGCTTTTGCCTCGCTGGCGATGAAGAACGAACCGGTGATGACGTAGACCATCGACGGGTCGTTGGTCTGGCTGCGGTGATTGGCGGGCTGGCCGACGAGCTCCAGGGCACCGGGCAGATCCTCGCAGGAGAGGATTGTCGCGACGCGTCGATTGGCCCTGCGAGCCTTGGAGACGAGCGAATTGGCGATCTCCAGAAGTTTTTCGACTGGTGTGAAACGGGGGTTCGAGCGGAACTGAGTCAGGACGATTCGATCGACCGAAGCGACCAACCGTTCGAGCATTTCGGGTGCTTTCTTGTCTTTCGCGCAGGCGAATAGGATGGTTTTGGGGCGCGAGGGGAAATAGCTCTCGAGGGCATCGACAAGGGCGTCGATCGAGGCCTCGTTGTGCGCGCTGTCGAGGATCCACGTCGGGTCGAGCCCGAGGACCTCAAGCCGCGCTGGGACCTGGGTCTGGGCTAGCGATTCTGCGATGGCTCGATCCTGGAGATCCCAACCGAGTTGCTTGAGCTTTCGCCAAGCTCTCATGGCGATCGCGGCGTTTTCGGATTGATGCTTGCCGAGCATCTTGACGTTCGCAGGTTGTTCGAAGCTTGTTTGCTTCCCCTGCGGGTGCTCTGGATATTCAAATTCGGTGTAATTGAGTCTGGCCCGAAGGGACTTCGGATCGGGGGTCCATCGAACGTCGAAATCCCGGCCCAATTGCAAAAGCTCGGACCCTTGCAGTTGTGCCTGGGCTTGGATCACCTTCGAGGCCTCTGGGGTTCTGGCTCCGCAGATGACCGGGATGTTGGGCTTGATGATCCCGGCCTTTTCCCCTGCGATTTCGGCAAGGGTGTCCCCCAATTGGAGTTGGTGGTCGTAGCTGATGCTCGTGATGATGCAAAGCGCCGGCGAGCAGACGTTGGTGCTGTCTAAGCGTCCTCCGAGTCCGACCTCGATGACGTTGACCTGGGTCTTGTGGTTGCGGAAAGCCAACCAGCCGATGGCGTTGGTCAGTTCGAAGAAGGTCGGCTGGCCATGTTCGCTTTCGCTGCAGAGTCGATCGGCCGCTCGGATTTGGTCGACGATTTCGACAAGTTCTCCAGGCTCGATGGCTTGGGAATCGATGGCGAAACGCTCTTCGAGGTCGACCAGATGCGGGGAGGTAAAAAGACCGGTTCGCAGCCCGTTGCGGCGGAAGGCTTCTGCCAACAACCAACAGACGGAGCCTTTTCCCTTGGTCCCTGCGACATGGATCACCGGCGCTGCCAATTGGGGATTTTCGAGCAACTCCAAAAGATAAGCCATCCTGGCGAGTTGGAAGTTGTTTTTGGTGCAGGCGCGATCGGTCGACTTTTCAAAATTGACTCGGTCGAGCAGGTAGTGCAGGGTTTCTTGGTAGCGGGGGTCGGATCGTTGCATGTGCGGATTATAGAAACCATGGGGGGTTCGGCGATGCGCCGGCGGCTGATTTTTCCTTGATTCAGCGAGCTTGTCGCTGAACCGCAACCGGAATTTCATCGTAGTTCAGCCAATCCCTGGGGTCTGTTTGTGCTTTTCGGTCCCCAGACCACTTGTCCCTTTGACTTCAACCGTCGATTGATCCCATGGCAACCTCACTGGACCAGGAAAACCGGCCTTTGGCCCACGACAGCGATCCAACCCAAACGATCGTTGAAACCCGAAATCTAGGCAAAGTCTACCGAGACTTTTGGGGTCGCAAGAAAGTCCAAGCTCTGAAGTCTTTGGACCTGGAAGTCCGCCGAGGCGAAATCTTCGGGCTCCTGGGCCCCAACGGATCGGGCAAGTCGACGACGATCAAGCTGATGCTCGGTTTGCTTTTCCCGACCCAGGGCCGGGTGTTTGTCTTCGGCAAAGAAGCCACCGATGTTTCAAAGAACGAACGGATCGGGTACCTGCCCGAAGAATCCTACCTGTACAAGTTTCTCAACGCCGAAGAGACGCTCGATTTCTACGGCCGACTCTTTGACATTCCCGCCGATGTCCGCAGGCAACGCATCGAGAGCCTCATCAAGATGGTCAAGCTTGAGCATGCTCGCCGTCGCCAGCTCAAGGAGTACTCCAAAGGGATGACCCGACGAATCGGTCTGGCTCAAGCCCTGATCAACGAACCGGAGTTTCTGGTGCTCGATGAGCCGACGACGGGCCTCGATCCGCTCGGAACACGCGATATGAAGGATTTGATTCTTCGTCTTCGCGACGAAGGAAAGACGATCCTGATGTGCTCGCACCAACTGGCCGACGTCCAAGACGTCTGCGACCGGGTCGCAATCTTGCACCAAGGAGAGCTCAAGGAGCTCGGACGCGTCGATAGCCTTCTGAAGATCCAGGATCTTACCGAGATCCACGCTAGTGGCCTGACGGACGAAGCGAAGAATCAGATCCGCGAGATCATTGAGAAATCCGGAGGCAAACTCGATCGGATGGACAATCCGACGACCACGATGGAGGACCTGTTCCTCGAGATCGTCAAAGAGAGCGAGCAACGTCCGGGTCGCCGAGGCGGCCGGGGCGGTAACTAGTCCTGCTTTTCATCCCCGTTTGTTGCCTTTGATCCTGTTGCCTGCGATATCGCTCACGAGACCCTCTCATCATGCGGCTTAATCCCGATCATTTTTGGACCTACAGCGAATGGTTGTTCGAGAGAAACGCCTTGCGAGACGGCGCGGTTCTTTCGGTGACTCTAGCCCTTTTGGGGTTCGTCGTCGGATACATCGTCTCGGTGTTCAAGTACGGTCCATCCGAGGGTTTCCTGCGAGTCTCGCAGATCATCGGCCAGCTTTTTACGGTCGATCTTCCTAAGCTCTCGTTTCGGCGAATCTTCGCCATGGCGAAACTGGCCGTCAAGGAGTCGATCCGAAAGAAGATTTTGGTCCTCATCGGGATCTTCATCGTCGCGATGATGTTCGCCGGTTGGTACCTCGATCCTGATGCCGATAGTCCAGCGCGTCTGTATTTGGTGTTTGTGCTCACGGCGACGAACTATCTGGTGATCCTCCTGGGGCTCTTTATCAGTTGCTTTAGCATCCCTGCGGACATCAAGAGCCGCACGATCTACACCATCACCACCAAACCGGTCCGACCCCTAGAAATCTTCCTCGGACGGGTATTCGGTTTTACAGCCATCGGTACGCTGGTTCTTGCAACCATGGGCCTATTGAGCTACGTCTTCGTCGTCCGAGGCCTCGATCACAACCACGAACTGGTCTCGATGGACCCGACGGACAAGTCCGGGGAGTCCTCCTACAACAACCGACACCGCCACACCTTCACCCTGAACTCCGAAGGTCGCGGGACGACCAACGAAGTCAAAGGCCACCGGCACATCGTGACCAAGGTGGGTGATAAGGTCGTCATTGGAAGCCCCATCGATGACCTGACCGCACGGATCCCGATCTATGCAAAAGGTCTCGAATTCACCGGTCGCGACGGCGAGAAGAACGAGGGCTACAACGTCGGATACATGTCCGAGTACCAAAAGTACATCGAAGGCGATTCGCTCTCGCGTGCCGTATGGCGATTCGAAGGGGTCCAGCCCACCCTGTTCCGCGATGTGATCCTCTACGATTTGACGATCAGCGCGTTTCGGACTTACAAAGGGGATATCGTCACCCCCGTCGGTGGTCTGATCCACTTCCGTAGTACCGATGGCAAAGTCAAAAGCGAAGACGAGCCTTTCAAAGTCAAGGAGTTTCAAGTCGATCGACGCTCGGTCCGCACCAAGCTCAAGGGGTTCAAGCAAGACGCAACAGGCAAGGACATCGCGACCGACTTGGATTTCTTCCAGGACATCGCTCCGAACGGAAGCTTTGAAGTGGTCGTCCGATGCCAAGACCGAGGTCAGTACCTTGGGATGGCCGCCGCCGATATCTACCTGCGTCCTGCCGACTTGCAGTTCTGGTGGAACTTTGTCAAAGGCTACATCAGCATTTGGCTGCAGATGTTCATCGTGATCTGTTTCGGAGTGATGTTCTCGACGTTCCTTTCCGGTCCGGTTGCGATCATCGCGACGGTCGCAGCCCTGGTCCTAGGCTTCTTCGGCTTCTTCGTCGATAACTTGGTCACGACCACCTCCAAAGGAGGCGGTCCGATCGAGTCGCTCATCCGGTTGCCCACGCAAATGGGCTCCCAAATCGAAATGGAACTCGGCAACGAGACGCTTCAAAATGCCATCGCCACCGCAGACCGAGGGATCCTTCTGGCTGTCTCGCAATTGAAGAATGCCGTGCCGAACTTTTCCCAACTCGATACATCTAATTTTGTGGCCTACGGTTACAATCTTTTCGGAGGGCTGCTGGCCCGGCACCTGACGATCGCGTTTGGCTACTTTGTGTTGACGGCCCTGGTTAGTTACTTCTTCCTCAAAACGCGGGAGATGGCAGCGTGAACAATCGATCTCTTAGTCGGAAAATTATCTACATCCTCGCGATGGTGGCTTTGCTCTTCCCTCTGTTCTACCTAGGGAAGCCGCCTACCAAGGGATCCGGTAAGATCGCGGAACTTCGCAGCCGTTACTCGATCGGTCAAGCGGATCTTGGGAAACTCGATCCGGCCAGCGAGAGTATGAAACTCGCCACCCTAGGTATGCGAGGCATCGCAGCGAGCATCCTGTGGATGCAAGCCGATCATTACAAGGAAGAAAAGTACTTCGACCGCTTCAGCGCAACACTCAACCAAATCGCGCTGCTCCAACCCCACATGATCAGTGTCTGGCAACACCAAGCTCACAACCTGAGCTACAACGTCTCGCCCGAATTCGAAGACTACCGCCAACGCTACGAATGGGTCAAAAAAGGAATCGATTACCTCGTCAAAGGGACCAAGTTCAATGCGAGAAAGCCGATCCTTCAATACGAACTAGGTCAATACGTCGGAGCCAAGATGGGCAAAGCCGACGAAAAACTCCAGTACCGCGAACTTTTCCGAAACGATGAAGAGTTTCACAAGTACTTCGTCGAACAAGGTCTCAACGCCAAATCCGATGACGCTCTGGGACCAGACCGTAAACCCGATAACTGGTTGGTTGGAAAACAGTGGTTCGAACAAGCCTACCAGTTGGTGTCGGCCGGTATCGCGATCAAAAAGTCCCCCCACCTGCTCTTTAGCTACGGACCGCTCTGGCAGATGTACCACGGCGAAGCCATCGAAGAAGAAGGCATCCTCGATGAACGCGCCAAATTCGTCTGGGAGAAAGCTAGCCGCGAATGGAAAGATTTCGGGAACCGCGAATTGGCAACCACCGGCTATGTCCCTGTGACTCTTGGAAGTATCGATACGGCGCGCAAAGACGTCGAACGACTCCAACGCCAATTCATGGACATGACCAACGCCGGTCGCGACAAAGTCATCGAAGTCAAGAAAGCCAAATACGGTTCGAACAACCCAAGCAAAGCCAAGGCGTTCGAGAAACCCGATGACCAACGTTCCACCGAAGAACGCATGTGGGCCGCCGAGTTCCAACTGGCCGTTGAACCGACCTACCAAGAACTCGCCAACGAACTACCCCGCGACCAACAAATCAAAGCCCTCGAACTGGCCGTCCAACTCGGCGCAGCCGAAGAGTACGCCAAGTCGACCAGCTCCCTGCGAGACCAAGTCAATTACGCCTACTGGGAAACCCGAGCTCTGGCCGAACAACAGCAAATCATGGTCGACGCACGACGCATGATCTACGATGCCAATAAACTCATCGATGTCGCGGATATCAAAGGCGCAGTTGAGAAGTACGAAGAAGCCTTCGTCCGATGGGATAAAGTCTTCCGCTTCTACCCTGTGATCATGACCGAAGATGTCGGCGGGGATGTCCTCAAAGCCATCAACCGCTACAAGAAACTCATGGATGAAGACGTTGACGAGCGGTTTGTTCTCTACGAGTTCATGCTCTTCCGACGCGCCTACGACGGTGACTACCTCGACTTCAATATCGAAAAAACCCTCTCGGAATGGAACACCAACGCGCTGAAACTCGGAAGCCCAGAAGACTTCTTCAGCACACCGCTGGCCAAAGCCTACGGGATCACCAACAAGTCCCCAAATCCATCGCCCGGTGATTCTCCGAATGTTCCTGCCGAGCCAAAACCCGCCGAGCCGATGCCTGCTGAGCCGAAGCCTGCTGAGCCAAAGCCTGCTGAGTCGCCTGAACCTCCGAAGGCCGTTAGCCCAAGTAACACCGGTAGCCCGAACGCCACGGGTCGTCCACCCGCTCTGGAGAATCCTGGTTCGTAACGTCGCTCTAAAGAGCGTCGAGGCAAACCGGCAACCATATGGGTTATCAAGATCGAGGGTATTACCAAAGCGACCAAGACGTTGATTTGCGGCCAAGCTGGAACCAACAAT
>QWPJ01000180.1 GCA_003671195.1 Planctomycetota bacterium | reverse complement strand
GCTGAGATCTGGAGCTTAAGAGACTCCCTGGCGTCGAGTCGAGCCCCCGTTGCGATGCGATCTGCCAACGAGAGCCAGCCCGAGCATAGCCAGCCCGAGTTGGCCGCATTGGATCCATCGCAACTGGCATGGTTGAACTGGACCCACCAGCTCGATGGCGAGTTCAAGGTCGGGAGCAACAACTGGGCCGTCAGCAGCAAAGTCGGCAAGCCGGCCGAAGGCCATGGAGGCACCTCCCGAGCGATCCTGGCCTCCGACATGCACCTGGGGCTCCGGGTACCGACCGTCTGGTACCGAGCCGTGATGCAAACCCCCACTCGGAATCACCCGAACCGCACGCTTGTCGGAGTCACCCTGCCGGGTGCTCCGGTGATGGTCGAAGGCTCCAACGGTACGGTCGCTTGGGGGTTCACCAACAGCACTGGGGATTTCGGGGATTTGATCGAGCTCAAGATGCTCTCAGAAAACCAGTATGCAACACCGCAGGGACCACGGAGTTTGGAGGCCTATACCGAGAAGATTTCCTACGGGAGCGGAGCCGAAGACTACACGTACGAATGGTCGATTTGGGGGCCGGTTGTCGAAGTCCGCGAGAATCGTCGTTTCGTCCACAAATGGATCGGAAACGATCCCGAGGCATTCGATTTGAATCTCCTGAAGATGGAGTCGGCATCGAGCGTCCAGGAGCTCGCGGATCTGGCCAACCGAGCCGGAATGCCCAACCAAAACGTGATGATGGTCGACGATCAAGGGAACATCGGCTGGACCATCTCAGGCAGGCTTCCGAAGCGTCAGGGCACACCGCAATGGGTCGCCGGTGACTGGTCGACACAGGAAGCTTGGGTCGGCTATTACGCGCCGGAAGAATACCCCCGGGTGATCAACCCACCTTCGGGTCGGCTCTGGACGGCCAACAACCGAATCATGGGTGGAGCTTACATGCAGAGTGTTGGCGATGGACGCTTTGATCCCGGGGCGCGGGCCAAGCAGATTCGGGACCGATTGTTCGAGAAGGAGCAGTTCGACGAAAAAGATCTTTTGGCGATCCAACTCGATGACGAAGCTCGCATGATGAAGGTATGGCAAAAGTGGCTTCAGGAGACCATCGAAGCAACCCCCAAGACCAACCCCAAGACCACCAGCGAGGAATTTGGAACTTTCGCTAAAAAAGAAGAGCTTCGCGCTAGCACCAACTCGGTGACCTATCGGATTGTCCATGAGTTTCGCAATCAGGTTTTCTCGCGTATCTTCGGCTTTGACATCTCCAGGCGCGGGACCCTCGAATCGAGGAATCGAGGGCTTGCCAAGAGACTCGGAATTCAACGGACCATCCCTGTTTCCTACGAGGATGTCGCCGAGGAACTCATCGAGCAAAAGCCCCAGCATTGGCTCCCCGAGGAGTTCGGCTCCTGGGACGAATTGCTCACCGATGCGGCCTTAGCAACCCAAGAGGAGCTGACCAAGGATCAACCCTTGGCAGAGGCGACCTGGGGCAAACGGAATCGAGCGGCGATCAAGCATCCCTTGTCGATGGCCGTGCCTGCACTGGGTGGGTTTTTGGATATGCCCGAGGTCGAGTTGCCCGGCGATAGCCACTTGCCGCGTGTTCAGAGTCCTTCCGGGGGAGCCTCCCAACGCTTGGTCGTCAGTCCGGGTTTTGAAGAAATCGGGATCTACCACCAACCAGGCGGAGCCTCAGGCCATCCGCTTTCCCCCTATTACCGCGCCGGGTTCGACGATTGGGCCAATGGCCAAGCATCGGCGTTGATGCCCGGTCCTGCTGTCCACACCATCGAGATCACCCCGAAATAGCTTTCAGGGCGCTTTGCCGCAGATTTCTATCGGCGACTCGGTCGGCAAAGAACCGCGCTTCGCTCTGGAAAAACTCTTCGAGGTCATGGTCGTTGATCAGAAGAACATCGTAGTACAACGCGTCGGTCAGAAGCTGATAGAAAAACAGGTTCTTGATCGCCGAGAGTTCTTTCAGATCGTACTTACCCATGAAATCCCCAAGGTTGCTGTAGAGCAAGCAGTAGCCGTAGCCTGCTTGATGAAAACGCTCGAGGGTTTCGGTGGCCTGTTCGACGAACATAGCGTTGCCAAACGGAGCGCATTCAAAAAGGACCACCGGGCGATTCTCTGAAATGAACCGCTTGGCACCAGCGAGAACCTTGAAGTCATGACCATCGGTATCGACTTTTAAGATGTTGGCCGGTTTGGCAAAGCCGTCGTCCTTGAGGATGTCATCGAGCGATCGGCTGCGCAGGGCAAGTCCATCGGTAGCGGGGATCAGCGAGGCGGTTCCATTTTTCTCCTCGAGCCTGTAGGTTCCTTCGAGACTCTCCGAGGAGCATAGATCGCTGATGACCCTGACATTGGGATTCGCACCCCAATTGGCGATAAGGAATTTGCGAAAATTCGGGTCTGGTTCAATGGCCAAGAATTGATCTTCAGGGCCAGTGTAGAAAGCAGCGATCGTATCGCCGATGTTGGCTCCGACGTCGATCAGCCTGACATGCCCAGACTTGCGCTTGACGAACTGAGCGATGCGTTGCGGGAGACGATCGTAACAGGGGTGGTCTTGGAAGTAGATTGGCAGGCTGTGGGACAATCGCATCGAGAGCAAGCGACCGTGGACTTGCATCGAGCAGGTCGGATCGCCCAGGAGATGGATCAAGACTTTGCGGGGCAGCGACCAGAGTCTCCGGGCCAAACGGCCCGATTGGAGGTACTGTCGGTAGACGAAGCTGGCGATGCGCATCGGGATTCCCTTCCTGTCGATCCAATAACTGGTGTTACTCGTGCTAGTGCATCGTGCTCCTACTCCTACTCCTACTCGTGCTCGTGCTCGTGCTCGTGCTCGTGCTCGTGCTCGTGCTTTGTGCTCGTGCTTCGTGCTAAGCTGGTTCCCGGTCAAGCATTAGCCCGGTCGAGCATTGGCCCGGCGATGTCTTTCTTCATCGCTGCGAAGCGATTTTTGAGTGTCTCTTTGGCCGCCTCGAGTGCACCTTGGGTCCTCTCGTCGAGCCCTTCGTGACCGAAGAGATAGAATTTGATCTTTGGCTCGGTCCCCGAAGGACGTACGGCGATGGCATTTCGGCTTGGACTCCCATCGCGGCTTGCCAACTCGAGCATGAGCATATTGCTTTTGGGAGCTTGCATCGTTTCGGAGTGGGCCTGGCCGGTCCGACGGACCAGCGACCCGTAATCGCGGACGGCTAAGACCTCGAGGCCTCCGATCGACTTCGGTGGGTCGGTACGAAGTCCGTCCATGAGCCTTTTCATGTTGGCCATCCCCTGGCTGCCTTCCATTTGCACGTTGATCAAGTCCTCGAGGAAGAGACCGTGTTCGAGCATCAATTCGTCGAGCCGCTCATGAAGCGTCTTGCCGGCCGCTTTGAGGTCGGCTGAAAGCTGAGCCATCAGAAGGCAGGCCACGGCCCCGTCTTTGTCTCTTGCGTAGGTGCCGATCAGATAGCCGTGGGACTCCTCGGTTCCAAAGACAAAACCTTCGGGTCCACAAGCGTCGATCAGACCTGCGATCCATTTGAACCCCACATGGATGTTTCCCTCGCAACGGACACCTTGCGACTCGGCGACGCATCGCGTGAGTTCAGAGGTGACCAGGGTTTTGATCACATAAGCATCTTTGGGCAGATCGCCAGCTTGCTTGCGTTTCGAGATGACGTAGTCGGTCAGGAGCACGCCGAGTTGGTTGCCATTGATCGTAGCCCAAGGGCTATCGGGTTGGAGGCTTATCGGGCAGGAGCAACCCATCCGATCGCAATCCGGATCGGTGGCCAAAGCGATATCGGCCTGGATGCTCTTAGCGTATTGGACGATGGCGTCGAAGACGGCTGGGTTTTCCGGGTTGCTCACGTGCCCGGGTACATTCGGGAAATCGCCGTCGGGGGTCGCATGAGGACCGTACTCGAAAACTTGGGAAAAACCCGCCGCTCGGAGCAGTTGCGGAACGACAAATCCTCCGACACCATGCAGGGGTGAGTAGACAATTTTTGCATCGCGAGAGCCGGCCCAGGCGAACTTCAGGGCGGCACTTTGGAATTTTTCATCGATCTCCTGCGTGACAAACCTTACCTTGCCTTCGGCGACGGCTTGGTCGAAATCCACCCGATGGATTTGCTCGACCTGCATGACCCCGTCGATGATCTTTTCGTCATGGGGTGGTAGCACCTGCCCACCGGTCGACCAGTAGACTTTCACTGCGTTGTCGCTCGGAGGGTTGTGCGATGCGGTCACCATGATTCCGCAACTGCATTCGAAGTTCCTCACGGCGTAGGAGAGTTGAGGCGTCGCCCGGTATCCATCGAGGAACACGACGTGAAATCCGTTGGCCACCATGATCGAGGCGCACAGTTCGGCGAAATGCCGGGAACGGTGCCGGGTATCGTAAGCGATCGCGCAGGAGAGTCGCCCCGGATTCGGTTGGCTCAAAATGTAGTCGGCAAGCCCCTGGGCGCTTTCACCGATGGTTCGATCGTTGATCGCATTCGATCCGATGGGGTACATCCTGCCTCGTCTCCCCCCGGTACCAAAGGGGATGACCGTCCAGAAAACATCGTCGAGTTTTTTCCAATCCTGACGCTCGATGTGGGCGATCAACTCACCTCGATATTCGAGGTATCGGGGTTGTGATAGCCAATCGGCGATATTTTTGGCCGCCGCTGGAGTAATTTTTCCTTGGGCCTTGGCAGACTCAACGGCGGTCATATACGGGTCCATAGACTGGTTCTCAGTAGCTAGACTAATGGAGGTAGTGGTTAGATCCGGGGCTTCGCCGAGCGGATCGAAAGCGAAAATGTCGCTTAAATCCCTGCAAACGTCAACGGCGGAATAGATTTCCCAATCGGCATTCTCGGGGTTCGACTAGGTAGGGAAGGTCGGGTTCTAACGGCACGATAACGCCGACTTTACCGGGTAGCGGTTTAATTGTGGGACGCTCTGGAACTTTAAGCCGACGAAGGGAATCATACGTCTCGGTCTGTTTTGTTGACAGCCAAGACCCTCCAACTAGGATGGAGGCCGCCTTTCGACGGCAAATGCCGTGTGATCGGATCTGCTGGTGGCGGTCCCCCCCGTGTGGTGAGAGCGTTACGGCGTCGAAGGCGTACTGACAATTCCTTATCGTTCCTCAGTCGGGGATCCCATAGTGAAGTCGAACAAGCCAACTACTCAGAAGAATCAACCGAACAAGCGGGCTTTGAAAAAGGCGCCGAAACGGGCTCGCCTGTTTGAGCTTCTGGAACGTCGGGAACTCATGGCCGGTGACTTCTCGCCTTCGGTGGAGAGTCTCCTTTCGCGGATGTATTTTCGGAACGAAGAAGCCTACACCCGTGCCGGAACGGTCATGTCGGGTGGAGGCACTGGCAGCACCGGAGGTAGTAGCGGTATCGGCTCGGGCGAAACCAACAACCCGCTGGCGATCAGCGAGTTTGAGCCAAACAACTTCTTCGCTGGCGCTCAACTCTTACCTCTATCTGCTTCACAACCGGTGAATGTCTCTGGGACGTTTAGCTCGGACATTGACGAAGATTATTTCGCGATGGACCTGAGGAAGGGAGATATCCTCGACACTCGATTGGTGGGGGTTCCTGGCACGCGACCTACGCTGGCACTACTAGACGCCGGTTCCCAAGAGCTTCATTTTGCACAAGGCCGATTCCTCGGCGGGAACGCGTTTCCTCCTTCGTCGCCTCTTTACAAAGACGGGCTGACGACCTTGCCGTATGTGATCGCGACGACCGGTCGTTACTTTTTGAGAGTCGCCGACGGTCGTGGTTCTTACGTTTTGAATCTGCGAGTCCAGCGCTCGCCGTTTGAAGCCGAGCCGATTGGCACTCAGCAAACGTTGTACATCGACTTCGATGGCTCGTTGACCCGAGCTGAAACACTGAACTTGACGGGTCTGGGTGTTCCTGCAGGGACCTTGCGTATTCCGCCTTTGTCTCGCTACATGCCCCAATTGGGTCTGACAGCAGCCGATACGCCCGCCGTTGCACGCAACACGATGGCACGAGTCGAGCAAAAGTTGCGCACATCGCTTGCGGCTCGCTCGAACAACGGATTCTACGGGGCTACAGGCAACCCGGGTGAATTCAATGTTCGACTTGTTTCAAGCTTCGATTCGCCGGATCTTTGGGGTCAGACGAACGTCTCGAGAGTTCTCGTCGGCGGTACGCAGACGGAAATCGGTCTCGACCCAGCAACGGGCCTTCTAGGGATCGCACAGTCGGTCGACGTGGGGAACTTCTCCCACGAGGAAAGCGGCCTGGTGATGGTCGATATCCTGATCGCCGACTCGATGGACCCTGCAGTGGTTCCCATCGCTGGAAACGTTTCGAGATCGGATTTGTTTGCTGAACTTTTGTCGATGGTTATCGCCCACGAAGCGGGCCATTATTTGGGTGGGGTTCACCAAGACCCAAACAACCTTCAGTATGGAGTTATGGATCAGTTCTATGACCCCACCATTGTATCCGGTGCCGGTCGCGATGGAATTTTCGGCAACCGTGACGACGAGCCGCTCTATTTCAGTGTGGACGAGTACTCCCCAACGGCTGGGATTCCCTTCGGCGGTGGAGTCAATGACAGCGCCAACATGTTGGCCTTCGGCATGTCGACTGGAACCATCGGCGGAACGGTAGCTGGTACTGTCTACAGCGATATCAACAGAAACTCCCGCCAAGACGCTGGCGAAATTGGACTCGCCGGCTGGCAGGTCTTCATCGACTCGAACAACAACGCGGTCTTGGATGTTGGGGAACCTCGGACTACATCCGATGCATCCGGACGATACACCCTTCGCTCTGCAAGCGGTACACAAATTGTCCGCGTTGTGCGACCCGCAGGTTGGCTCGCTTCGAATTCCGCAGAGGAATCGAAGTCCGTTGCAGTGACGCTCGGCGGCACCGCCACGGCCAACTTTGGATCCTTCGCTCCTTCGGGTAGTTCGACCGGTTTCAAATGGCTCGATATCAACGGTGACGGGATTCGCGATGCGAGCGAACCAGGACTCGCCGGTGTCTACATCTACCTCGACCTCGATGGCGACGCTCGTCCCGATGTGGGAGAACCTGCCTCGATCACCAAAGCGGATGGATCTTATGTCCTTAACCCGCCGATCGCTGGCACCTACACGATCCGCGAAGTGGTCGATCCAGGCTACGTGCAAACATTCCCTCTGGGCGGTTTCCACACCGTGACCTACAACGGCTCGCTCCCCCTGGGCGGTTTTGATTTCGGCAACCGTGAATCCTCCGACTGGGGCGATGCACCGACTCCTTATGCGACGCTACGCACCAACAACGGAGCATCGGCCGGTCAACTCGACGGGTTCCGACTCGGTTCGAATTGGGACGCGGAAATCGATGGACGCCCCACCTCGGGCGCCAATGGCGACGATACCAACGGTCCTTTGAACACAACGGGCGCTGTCATCAATGACGAAGACGGTGTGACCCTTCTGACCCCGCTGGTCCGCGGCGATACTCAAAATATCATCCGCATCAACGTCACCAACACCGCCGGTGCGGGTGCGTTCGTCCAAGGCTGGATCGATTTCAATGGCAACGGCGTCTGGGGTGATGCTGGCGAGCAAATCGTCACGAACCTCGCGGCTGTTCCCGGGAACAACCAGGTGACCTTCACGGTCCCTGCCAACGCGGTCAGCACCGGCTTTGCTCGTTTCCGTCTCTCGCAATCCCGCGATGTAGGACCCACGGGTCGAACCGCCGCAGGTGAAGTTGAAGATTACGTTTACACGATCAACAACGGCCCGCGGACCATCCTGCAAAACGACAGCTTCACGGTTGCTCGCAATAGCACTGCCAACATTTTTGATGTTCTTGCCAACGATTTCCTTCCACCGAACGATCCGCTCACAGCGGTTCTTCCCGGCCCATCGGCCCAAGGTGGTTCGATCTCGGTCGGTCCGAACAACACCCTCAGGTACACCCCACCGCGCGGATTCTTCGGACAAGACACCTTCACCTACACGGTCGTCTTTGCCTCGGGCAAACGCGAAACCGCAACGGTCACCGTCGGTGTCACCTTGCAGTTTACCGACCCGGTCGCTGTCGACGATTCCTTCGATCTTCCGACCAATTCGGTCTCCTACCCGCTCAATGTACTTCTCAATGACATCGAGGGGGCCGGTGGATCGCTGGTCGTGACCAGCTTTACCAACCCCGATAAAGGTGGATCGCTCTCGATCGGATCCGGCGGCCTGAGTATCCGATATACCCCTCGACGCGGATTCGGTGGTACCGAGTCGTTTACCTACACGACAATTGACGGTCAAGGCAAAACGTCGACGGCTCGTGTGACCGTCCATACCCTCGAAGGCGACCGGCTCGATGACAACGTCGAGTTCAGCTTCGGCTTCCGAGATATGGCCGGAAACTCGATCACCAGCGTGACCCAAGGTGACCAATTCCAGGTTTACGTACATACCTATGATTTGCGTCCCGAACGCGGTGCTGGCCAATCTCCGCCGACCTCGGTCCAAAACCCCGGCGTCTATGCCGCTTACTTGGACATGCTCTACAACGCCAACATCGTCCTACCATCGAGCCCAGGTGTGAACACCACCCTGGACTTCGCCAACAACCCAATTGCTCCTTACACCAGCGGAGTTTCCGGATCGGCTTCGATCCCCGGTGTGATCCGATCCCTCGGTGCGTTTACCGGTGCGGAGAAGCCCCCGTTTAGCTTCGCTGACCCGTCGCTCATGACGATCCTGACCTTCACCGCCCGTTCGGCTGGTCTGGCTGAGTTTGTTGGCGATCCTGCCAACGATTCACCAAACACCGACGTCGTGTTGTTCAATCCACCGAACGCTCCGGTACCCCTCGAACAAGTTCGCTACCTGCGTTCGAGCATCGAAGTCGTACCTCGCGGAACCGAACTGCCGTTTGCCGTCGATGACAGCACCGCTGAACTGTTGCTCAACAGCACCTCGTTTATCAACGTGCTTGCCAACGACATCGTCGGAACCTCTGGTCCTCTTCGAATCACATCGGTCACCCAACCGGTCAACGGCGTGGTCTCGATCGACAACCGAGGAACGACCAACCCGTCCGACGATCGAATTCAATTCGTTCCGTTCACGAGCTCCCTGGGCTTCTCCGATCAATTCACCTACACGATCGCCGACACCCGAGGCTTCACCTCGACGGCCACGGTGACGCTCAAGGTCGGAGATACGAGCCTTGACGACAGGATGAAGATCCAGCTCAAGGCGTTTAATCTCAACGGCCAACCGATCTCGTCGATCACCGTAGGAAGCCAGTTCGAACTGCGTGGATATGTCCAAGACCTGCGATTCCCCAACACCCAAAGCGGGGTATTTGCGGCCTACCAAGACATCCTCTACGACAAGAACCTCGTGAACGTCCAAACGTCTCCGAGCGGACTTGGATTCCAGATCGAATTCGCTGCTGGCCCGAACGGTTACAGCAATGGCAAGTCAGGCGATATCCGTATCCCGGGTCTGATCAATGAGGTCGGTTCCTTCCAGGATTCCGCCTCGCCACTAGGCACCTCGGAACTGCTCCAATTCAGCATCCGAATGCGAGCCAACACTCCTGGTACGGCTCGGTTCATCGCCGATCCGGCGGACATCAGCCCGTTCCATGATTCGTTGCTCTACAGCGATCCTCGCAACAAGGTCCCGTACAACCAAATCAGCTACATACCAGCCGACTTGACCATCATCGGTGGTTCAGGGTCCGGCGGCGGTGAAGGGAACACCAACCCCTACGACCGATTCGACGTCAACGACGACGGATTCGTCTCCCCGATCGATGCGCTGATCTTGGTCAACCAAGTCAACAGCAATGGTGGCGGGGCACTCGGTAGCGGCGGTGGCGAAGGCGAATCCTCCGGTGAGAAGTACTACGTCGACGTCAACGAAGACGGTTTCCTCTCCCCTCTGGATATCCTCTGGGTGGTCAACCGAATCAACGGCAGCAATGCCGGTGGTGAAGGTGAGAGCCCCATGCAAGTAGCCCCAGCGATCGAGGTTTCGACCAACGATCCTGGAATGCGTGTCGATCTCCCCTTCGCAGCACCCTCCAACTGGGTCTCGCGTCCAAAGACCCCGGCTTGGGTTGCCAACTCCAACGTCAACACCTCCGATGTCGATAACTTGTTGGCCGCTTACAGCGCCGAAGAAGACCAAGACCAAACGGTCGATGGACTGGTCGACGACCTGTTCGCCAACGGCTTGATCTAAGCGTCGAGAGTCGGCAGACGACACCCCAAGATGACCCGACAGCGTGGCTATGTCGATCTGCAAATCAACGGGATCGGGGGGATCGACTTCAACGAGTCGAACCTCTCGGCTTTGTCTTGGGAGCGAGCCCTAGAGTGGCTCGCTCAAGACGGAACAACCGATTTCCTGCCGACGCTTATTACAGATAGCGTCGATTCGCTCTGTTTAAAACTTGCGAATCTTTCAAGACTGTGCGAAGCGAGCGTTCAAAAGCCACATGGCTCTTGCAAAGCCGTCGGGATCCATCTCGAGGGTCCTTTTCTCTGTGACCAGGTTGGCTACATCGGGGCCCATCCGAAGCAACACGCTAGGCCTTTGGAGTTGGACGCTCTGAAACGGCTTGTCGATGCTGCCAATGGATGGATCCGATTGGTGACGTTGGCTCCCGAATGCGACCCAAATGGCCAAGGCATCGAGTATCTTGCACGAGAGAATATTCTGATCGCTGCAGGACATTGCAACCCATCGATCGATCAACTTCGATGCGCGATCGACTCGGGACTGAGTCTCTTTACCCATCTGGGGAACGCTTGCCCAGCGTCGATCCCTAGGCACGAGAATATCATCCACCGAGTCTTGGCGCTGCGAGACTCCCTTCGCGTGACGCTGATCGCTGACGGATTTCATCTGCCTCTTTGGTTGCTCGATAGCTGGGTCGATTGGTTCGGAGATCATCGCGTGGCGATTGTCTCCGATGCGATCAGCGCCGCTGGCCTAGCTCCGGGCATCTACCAGCTAGGTCAGCAAAAGGTGGCCGTTGGAGCAGACGGAGTTCCTCGAAGTGCCGATCAAACGCACTTCGTCGGGTCGGGGGCCACGCTCGGTCGAATGCGGAATCTCTGCGAATCGCAGCTTTCCTGGTCTTCTGAGCGGATTGAGAAATTGTTCAAAACCAATGCAGCTCAGTGGTTAGGACTCCCATCGGACTGACCCCCTATCGGTTGGTTTTAGAACCTGCTCGGTAGTAGATCTCCCGCAGAGATCCGGCTGTTTGGTTTAGCCCGGAGGGCGGCACTTGTCTGCCGGTGTGCGTAAGCCACCGGTATTGGCCCCCTGAAATTCTGCTAAGACATATCTACTCAAAAGCCATCGCATTCCGCACCATGACCCGCCAGGCGCCACACGCCGCAGGCGATCCCCCGTGAGCCGCCTAGACGCAAGCCGCGGGCATGGCCAGTACCCGGCACCGCCCCAATCACGCATCTCGATTGGAACCCAATCGCATCAAATTGGACCGGGGCCTGTCCCCGTTTTTTTATCAGCGATTCAGACCAATAACTGTCAGCGTCGCGTAACCAATTAGTCCCCAGCGAAAGTTTGCCTGAGGCGATTGTAAAGCGATTGTCCTCAATCCCTCGGCTGTTCTCCTCCTGCTCGCTGCTGCTCCTTCCTGGTGTAGTGTGGGCCTCCGAGCCCGCACGTACCGGTGATGAGACCACCTACTTTTTTACTCAAAAGCCATCCGCATTCCACACCATGACCCGCCAGACTCCAAACGCCGCAGGGGTACCCACGTGAGCCGCATGTGCGCAACCCGCGGGCCGTGCCAGTACGTCAGTCACTCAGGAAATCGACCGATCAGCATCACCTGGAGACGAAAGCATCCGGTACCCGCAGGCCTTTACCGATCCATGGCTAAGCAGATTGCCGTGTAGATAGTAAAGCTAGCTGATTAGCGACCAGCCTCCACTATGTACAAATACGCATTCCCTTGTTTCTTGAATTCGATTTTGCCCTGTTCCCGAAGATGACAAAGGTCACAAGACGAGACTTTCAGAAGTTTCATAGCCTCCTTGCTTCGAACCCAAGTGCCTTTCGGCGATCCAGGTTGTGTCGCCTCTTTATCACTTGAAATCCTTGGCACTACATTCGCCTCCCAATAGCTCTTTTTTCCAATCCTTGAGCGATCGACACCCGGTAAACTCATCCAGGCACGAGACCGCTCCTTACTTTGCTGGACGTCAAATCTAGCATAGTCGTCGGCGACAAATAACCACTTATGGTGGTAGATATAAGGATCCGATGGCATTGTTCGACGCTGGACGGAACCATCGGCATTCACGACGACGATACCTCGGATTACCGGCTCCTCTTCGCTGTCGAAGCCTGGACAATCGATGAACGAAACAGCATCGTTTCGTTGGTTGAGTTTTACAACGTGGTACTCAAAATGCTCCGGAAGGTGCCTTTTGGCCCATTCAACCGGCTCCCCGAATCGCTCTTCGTAGTCACGATGAAGGTAAACTGCATAGCCAATCTCTTTCCCAACCCCGAAACGTTTCGATCTTGACGGACGCTCCTGAATCCTGGTGGTTTCTTGTAGAGCCAAATCACTTTGTTCCTCGACTTGATCCTCAGAATCCGAATCGATGGCAACATTAGCGATAATCACAGGATTCGCCGACGAATTCGGAGGGTCGGAGGACGGCAGGTCCTGAGCTGTTTCGCCGGGATCGGCATTTTGGGAGAGCGATTCTTTAGCGGGAAGTCGTCTCCGCTTAACCCCTTCTTGGTACAAGAGGCGATAGCCGCGAATCATCAGGCCCGATACTTGAAATTTGGTCTGCCACTGCTCCACGGAGTGCATGTCTTGGCCTTCCTCGAGGAGCCCGTGTTGTATCTCCTGGCCGCTGAATCGTGCAAATCGGCTGTGCCACGGATGATCGGGTTCGATCATTCTCTCCTTTCGGTCTAATAGGAGCGGATTCTTGTTTTCAGAATGATCGATGCACTGGAGAAATAGGTTTCTGAGCGACAGCTTGATCGTGCGTCGGACAGGCGGATGAGGATGAGAGTCGAATTTCGGGCATACCAGATAAGACACCTTACTGGAGAAGCGATGGAGCTTGATGACATTTGCATCCTCGATGTCTCCCAGGTAAGCGCGTGCACAGCCTTCGAAGACTCGCAAGATTGGATCGAGAGAGCTGATAGCGGAGCGATGGACGTATAGAGCGTTGGAGGTTAATCTACCAATCGTCGACCTTTGGCATGCAGCGTCGACGAGTTCTGATTTCCCCGAGTTGAACAGCAAAATGTCCGCAGAATCGCAAGCATGTTTGTACCCCCCGAAGAATTCCTTGATGTCTCGTTGAATCGCTAACGAAAGTTGTGAAAAAGGAGGTCTCTTTGGGAACCGAGCAAGTGCAAGATAGACCGTAAGCGTACACCGGCCTGATCGGCTTTTTCTCATCGCAGGGCCCGCTTGCGGGTAGATTCAAGGTGCGCCCTTGTTTCTATCCCAGTTCTCAAGGAGATCCTGCTTATGTCTCGCTTAGCGTCCTCGAAAACCGCCAAAATTTGGGCCGAACGTATCGCCCAATGCGAACGGTCCAATGCTCCCGTCGCGCAGTTCTGCCAGTCGATCGGCCGCTCGCCGACCTCCTACTACCAGTGGAAACGTAAACTCGCTGCAAAGCCTCAAGCAACCGCCTTTCTGCGTGTGCAAACATCGGATTCCACCAAGGACTCCATCGAGATCAAACTCCCCTCGGGAATCTCTATCATGGTTCCAGTCTCGGCCGTCGAATCCATCGCTGCGATCCTCGAACAGGTAGCCTAAAACAGATGCTTACTACGAACCCCTCGGTTCCAATCTATCTGCACTCCGAGCCCATCGATATGCGCAAAAGCTTCGATGGGCTCTTTGGTATCATCAAAAGCGACCTCAACCTTGATGTGCGCGACGGTGGGCTATTCATGTTCCTCAATCAGCGACTCAATCGTTTGAAAATCCTCTATTGGGATACCGATGGTATCGCTATCTGGATGAAGCGCCTCGAACAAGGTTGCTTTCAAAGGCCGCTTCGCTGCGCCGATGGCAAGCACGTGATCATCACCCATTCGGAGCTCCAGTGTATCCTCTCGGGTGTTGATCTATCCTCGGTGCGGAAACGCAAACGCTACGTCCCGCCATCGACAAGCGTTGCTTAGCGATGATACTCGATTGCCGAAGAAAATATGTTACGCCAATCTGCTCGGGGACTGTCCCCGGTTTCTTGTCCGATCGTGTTCCAAGAACGCGTCGCCGTTGCTGCTGTAGGCGAACGGAACATCGAGGATTTCGGCGTATTCGAGGGCTTGCTGCATCCCTGAGCCGACCGAGTGCGTGTTGTCTTTGGCTTCGATGACCGCGATCGGAAGGTTCGGTTTGTAGAAGAGTAGGTAGTCGGCCTTTTTCGCTTCCCCGCGCTGGACGGTTTTGCCTCGGACGATCACTCGGCCTTTGGTGAAGTAGGCTTCTTCTCGGACCTGGGTCATCAGGTCCCATTTTTTCTCGCTTTGGCCGAGGATGGCTGGCGTGATGAACTTGGTGCGGATGTCGGTCTC
>QWPJ01000023.1 GCA_003671195.1 Planctomycetota bacterium | reverse complement strand
GAGGGTGTAGGTGGTGGATTTGGTACAAAAAACTTTTCGTGAATGCACGATCGACGACGATGAATCTCACTCTCAAGGCAGTCGAGCGAGCTTGACTTGCGACCTGTTGCTCGCGGCATTCAGCAAGCAAATCCATAGCAAAACACGCACACATACCCGGGGACTGTCCCCGGAAAACTCACTCGTAGAGCACGCATACATACCCGGGGACTGTCCCCGAGATTACGGGCTAATTTTCAATCTGAGATCGACGCTAAACTCGCGGAAAAATCGAAATGCACTCAAATCGCTAAGTCTTGTGGATGCACGCGGGTTTCTTCAGTCGAAGGGGATACTAGCGACCGAGGCAAACAACTGAATGTATTGCTTCGGATAGCCCCAGGGAACAATTTGGGCGTGCGTGAGTCGCAATTTTTTTTGGCGGTTCAAACAACCGGAGCGTGCGATAGCCCAGGCTACTTTATCTCTGAAAGCGACGACGTTACGCTGCGACGATATCTCGCATTTTCGGTTCGAGATACGTCACCGTCAAATGCATGCTGGCCAGGTTCCCGTAGTCTTCCTCGGGAATCTGGACGCGGTGGCGTTTGCGGAGCTCCATGACGATGTCCAAGAAGTCCATGCTATCGAGCTCCATCTGTTCGCGAAACGACTTGCTATCATCCAGACCGGAGAGATCCTCGTCCGGAGCTATGTCGCTCAAAATATCTAGAATCTCGTTCCGGATTTCTGCGGCTGTCATGGATCAGGTCACTCCCAGGAAAAATCGATACGGTGTGCGTTATGGATGGAAACTCGTGGATGCTCGAATCGCCTTTGGTGGGATCAAATCCCAGGCCTTGGATCAAAACCGTCTGACGACCAGAACGGAGTTGATTCCGAGCATCCCGAAGGAATTGTTGAGGATATAGTCGATACGGCCTAGCTCTTGGGGTTGGTTGATGACCAAGCCGTCAAGGGCACAGGTGGGGTCCAAATTGTCCACATTTATCGTAGCATGGCAAACCCCGTCCTGAAAACTGGGCAAATTCCCTGCCAATTCCAAAGCTCCGGCGGCACCCATGGTGTGCCCGATGAAGCTTTTGGTGTTGTTGAACCGAACCCCGGGAACCCCGGAAAAGACTTGACGCAAGGCTTCGCACTCCTGGTTGTCGCCGCTGGTCGTCCCGGTCGCATGGGTGCTGACGATCTGGATTTGCTCGGGGTTCAGGCCACCTCGGGCAAGGGCCAGGCGAACGCACTGGGCTTGGCGTTCGGGGTTTGGGAGCACAAAGTCTGTCGCATCGGTGTTGATCGCGTAGGACACGATCTCGGCGATGATGTTGGCCGAGCGTTTTTTTGCGTCTGAAAGTCGCTCCAAAATGTACAGGCAGCCACCTTCGGCTACGACGATCCCGCTGCGGTCCTTGTCGAAGGGCCTGGAAGCTTTCGTCGGGTCGCCGTGGCTTGCTAAGGCACCTTGGGACTTGAACGATGCGAAGATTCCGAAGGTGTGAATGCTCTCGGATACCCCACCTGCGATCGCCAGGTCGCATTCCCCGAGCCGAAGCATTTGGACCCCTTGGATGATCCCGGCATTGCCTGCCGCGCAGGCGGCTCCGATGGTGTAGTGCGGTCCGGTAATCCCAAGATTCAGTGCGATTTCCCCTGCTGGGTTGTTCGCCACGGTTCGGGGGTTATGGTGGTGGGACCAAACCGTCGTGTCGTAATTGAACTGGGAGATCGAGTAGATCTCATTTTCCGTCTCGACATTGCCGTGTTCGGTGATGCCGATGTAAATCCCGACCCGAGATTTATCGACGTTGGCCCAATCCAGACCGCTCCGCGCGATCGCTTCGCTGGCCGACCATATTCCAACGGTACCGGCTCGCGTCCCTCGGCGAGCATCGCGACGGTTTTGGTACTTGGTTCCCTCGAACTCGCAAACTCCCGCATGCGTGTCGCCGACGTAGCGAATGTTGTAGTTCCGCACCCCGCTGCGGCCCGCCAAGAGTGCCTCGCGGTAACTCTCAAGATTTGGGCCATTGGGGCTCGCAAGCCCCACGGCGGTCATGACAATCCGCTGATCGTCCGGGAGTGTCGAGGTGCGATCTGGGTAAATCGACATAAGGGTCCTTCGAGGAGAGTTCGATCCAGCTATTACTGTCCCGGAATTTTACGGAAAAACTATCCTAAAAAATCGCTTGTTGTAGGAAATAGACCGCAATTCCGGCGAAATAGCCCGCCAATGCTAGCGGCGCGATCTTTCGGAAATACCAGAAGAAATCGATCTTCTCGAGCCCCATGGCCGCAACCCCCGCGGCCGAACCGATGATCAGGCAACTGCCTCCGGTCCCACCGCAGTAGGCCAGCAGCATCCAAAAAGAATCGTTCAGAGGAGTCGACGCATACATCTCGATGCCGGCTGCGACCAAAGGCACATTGTCGACGACCGCCGAAACCAATCCGATGATCACCGCGATGAGCGACTGGTTCTTCAAGGTCGCTTGGAGGTACTCGGCAAGCTGGGTCAGAACGTTCATCGAACCCAAGGCTCCGACAGCCAAGAGTATCCCCAAGAAGAACAAGACGCTCGACATATCGATCCGACGCAGGGCCGAGAGGACCCCGGTGCTGCTCTTGGTCTTCTCGTCCATCGTGTGCGAGACGAGCTCCGATGCGAGCCAAAGAACTCCGAGACTGAGCATCATCCCCATAAACGGCGGCAGATGCGTGTAGGTCTTGAAGATCGGTACTGCGAGCAATCCGGCAACCCCCAAAGCCAAAAACAATGCCTTGTGCCAAGTCTCAATCGACTTTTCCTCAAGCTCGTCCTGGGTCTCCTTGGGCATTTCGAGCTCCCCTTTGAGCTGCGTCGACAAGATTCCCAAAGGGACGAGCAAACAAGCCATGCTCGGCAAGAACAAATCGCGCATCACCTCCCACTCGCTAATCTTATGCTTCATCCAGATCATCGTTGTCGTGACGTCACCGATGACCGTCCAAGCCCCCCCTGCATTGGCTGCGACAACAACGATGCCGATGTACAAAAGCCGCAGTTCCCGATCCGCGACGAGTTTGCGCAACACCGAGATCATCACGATGGTGGTCGTCAAGTTATCCAAGACCGACGACAGAAAGAACGTGCATATTCCGATGACCCACAGCAGCGACACCTTGCTCTTGGACCTTACATAGCGCGTGATGAGCGAAAAGCCTTCGTGCGCATCGACCAGTTCGACGATCGTCATGGCCCCGATGAGGAAAAACAAAATACCCGCCGTCTCGGAAAAAAGATGGCTAAGCTGACCGTCGACGAGAAAATGGAGTTTCGGATCCACCCCCCCCTCGGCCTCCGGCCCTCCATGCATCGCATGCCAATTTTCAAAGGCTTTGGTCGTGGTCGGCACCAAGGTCTCGTAATTCATCGCATAAAGCGTCCAGCACAGAACTCCGGTCAGAATCGCCGAGGCCGCTTTGTTGATGTGGATCTGGTGCTCCAGAGCGATGGCCAAATACCCCAGCACGAACAAAAGGATGATGACAGTTAGCATTGAGTAAAAGCTTTGAGAAAAGACGAATAAAGAGAGCTAAGATGTTGGCCCAGCGAGCCGAAATGATACACCAAAAATCGGATGAGTCGACTAAACAATCTGGTCGCGGTTCTCCTTGCGGACGATCTGCACCGAGTCGTACCAACCGAGCAGGCAGACCTCCGGAATGTCGGCCCAATGGCTATTGGGTTCCCAGAGCGACTGGCCACAGTCCGGACAGCAAGGGGTACCCTCGACCTTGCCCCGCAGGAACTTCTGCTTGAGCGTCGGATCGGTCCAGACGGTTTCGCATTCGTCGCATAAAATGCAGCCGGTCAGTCGCCCCCGCTGGAGATCATGGCAAACTCGAACACGGCAAAGCCCATCCCCACAGACTGGGCATTGCTTGACGTAAATCAGAAAAGGCTTGGCCATATCGATAGATCCCCCCAAGAGATCACTGGATAGGGAATGCGGTGATTAAATTTCGATCGCGGAGGACCAACCGCAGTTTCTTGAGTTTCGGGTTCTTCTTGCGAGCCCCCTCGGTCCCTCCTAAATACCCGACCGTTTGGTCAAACGGCGCTTCATAGACCGTCATGCCATCCTCAAGCCTGGACTTGGTCCCCTTGGCATGCCCGCGGGCTCGTTTGTAAGCGTCATCGATAGCGACCAGAAAGGCCGCCATATCGCCATCGAACACGCCATGACTACCGGGCCGATCGGGCTGGTCTTCCAAATGCCTTGCGATGTGCGAGAGCCGATGTCCTTCCTCGCTCCCGGGTGCGTAGATCAGGCCCGCGGGCGACTCGTAGCGATCTCGCCCGAGGGGCTTGAGGATCCTGTACTTCCAATCGTCCTGATCCTGTGCCTTAGCCGTTGCCGGTGACTTCGTCGGCTCGCCTGAAGGCTTCGTCGAGGCAGCTTTGGGCTCAGTGGTTCTGGGCTCAGTCGCTTTGGTCGATGCGAGCTCGGCCTGTGCAGACGTTTGCTGTGCAGACTTTTGCTGTGCAGATTTGGGCTGTGCAGGCTTAGGGGATGCAGGCTTAGGGGATGCAGGTTTGGCAGGCGTCTCATTGCCGGCCATCGCCGCGATGCTGGGCAAGTTCCAGCCGAACCATGCGTTGAGTTTCGGCTGGAGGAAAAAGTACAAGACCAGCGCCACGAGCATTCCAACGAGCCATTTGGCTGGAATCAGGCGCAGGACATTGGCGATCGCTTGGGGGTCGTTGCTGGTGCGGCGGGCCATCGTCGGTCGGATCGTTGAATTGGGGTTGCGGACCGGAAGCAGGGACGGTGGAATGATAAACCAAGTCGTTGTACTTCGGAATGGAGTTTTTCCAAAGCTTTTAGGAGTGCATAGCCAAGTTGGAGACCGGATCGCTCGAGCCTGTGTTGGCAATTTTGAGGGACCCGGATCGTTTGCGACGTTCTTGGATGTCCCTCGAACCCTCGACGGCTAGGCCTTGGCGGGGGAATTCCTTCGCTCCTCAAATCTCCTATGGACGCCATCGCGGGCCGGCCCCGCCGAGCACCCATTCGGCTGCGGTCCTGATGGCCCTGCTCCCGAGCCCGACCAACCGGTTTCAAAGCCAATGGACGATCCCTCTGACGCTCAGGCCCGCGACGATGGCTGAGCATGCAGGCCAGGTCTCTTTTCCTGGGGGCCGTTGTCAAACGGGAGAGTCGCACGAGCAAGCCGCTTGCCGCGAGTACACCGAGGAGCTCGGGTGCCCCAACGAACGGATTGAGTTGATCGGTTCGCTCCCTACGATGTATGTCTATGCCAGTCGCCATCAGGTCGTCCCGCTTCTGGGGCTCGGCGGCGACTTGCCGGTGATGCGTCCGAACCCCGACGAGGTATCCGAGGTCCTCTTTTTGCCGCTCGAGCACCTTTTGGGTTTGCGACCTTTGGTCCGCAAGATCCAGCGAGGGGCGATGCTCATCGAGACACCGGGGTTCTGGCTCGAAGGCCACTGGGTATGGGGGGCTACGGCGATGATGCTTGAGGATTTGAAAATTCGCTTGGTGCGAATCGCACGTAGTTGGGGTGCAATTGAGATATGATTTCAGTTCAGTTCACCTCGATTGTTCCGCTCTTTTGTATGTCTTTATCGTCCTAGCATGGGTTGGCCGAGTGCATCGAGGAGTTGCTGGCAGTCTTCGTGCGTGTGATCGGAGTTGAGGCTGATGCGAAGCAGGCATCCCTTGGGAGGTACGGTCGGTGGGCGAATGGCGGGAACGAAGATCCCTGCATCGAGGAGTTTTTCAGAGAGTTCGAGAGCTTCGTGGGGGTCATGGACGTAGAGGGGAATGATCGGAGTGGTGTCGCTGGTGGTACGGAATCCTCGCAGGGTGAGTTCTTTGCGGAGAAAGGAGCTAAGTTCGAGCAGTTTAAGCCTTTGGTCGTCCATGTTTTGGATCAGTTGGATCGACTTTGCTGCGGCTCCGAGGATCGCCGGTGGGAGGGCGGTCGAGAAGATCAGGGTTCGGGCGCGGTGCAGGAGGGTATCGCACAGCAGATGGGAGCCAGCGACGTAGCCTCCGGTGCATCCGATGGCTTTGCTCAGGGTGCCGGTTTTGATCCAGACAGAGCTGTCGGCTCGATGGGCATCGAGCAGCCCTCGGCCGCGGTTGCCGAAGACACCCGAGGCGTGGGCTTCGTCGGCGATCGCAAGCGCGTTGAATTCGCGGCAGAGAGACTCGATCTGGCGAATTGGGGCAACATGTCCATCCATGCTAAAGAGGGTGTCGGTCAGGATGTAGGCCATACGAAAGCGGCCACGGAGGTTTGCCAGCAGATCGCCTAGAGAATCGGTATCACGGTGCGGGAATACCTTGATGGTGGCTTTGGACAGTCGGCAGCCGTCGATCAGGCAGGCGTGGTTTAGGGCGTCGGAGAGGACAAGATCCTCGGGAGAAACCAGGGATTGGAGAGTTCCGAGGTTGGCTGCGTATCCTGATGGAAACACGACAGCCGATTCGCTTTGGTGCCAATGAGCGATCGATTCGACGAGTTTGGCGTAGGGTTCCGAGGTACCGAGGATCAGGGGGCTGGCCGTTGCCCCGAGGCTATATTGGTCGGCGATTCGGGTGAATTCCTCGCGGACTTGGGGGTTCCAGGCCATGGCCAGGTAATCATTGGAGGCAAAGTGCAGGACAGAGCGACCTTGGCGGAGCGTCCGCGTGGGACTTAAGGGTCTGCAGGGGACGAGGGAGCGTCGGAGCCCTTGGTTCCCGCGGCTTTGCAAATCTTCTGAAAGCGTGCTCCAGAGGTCCATTGGGGTGATCATTACTGGTAAACTCTTCGGAAGCGGAATTGATTCACGGTCCTGAAATAGTGATAATAGATTATGTTCAGTGGCATGGTATGAGGGTCGCCGCGAATAGAAAATTATGGAACATCGGGTTCTGATTACTGACGACGACGAAGCATTTCGAATGACGCTCGATGAGATACTCCAGCGTCGCGGCTACAGCACGTGCCAAGCTTGCGATGGGCTCGAGGCGATCGAAGCGATCGAGTCTGGCAATATCCATTTGGTGTTGTTTGATATCCACATGCCGAGATTGGACGGGCTCGGAGCGCTCGAGAGGGTTCGCAGGGCCTTGCCAAGTCTTCCTTGTATTCTGATGTCGGCCAAGCTTGATGAAGGAATTTTGGCCAGGGCGCGTCAATTGCAGGCTCAGGCGGTATTGCCCAAGCCGTTTTCGATTCCCGAGTTGGTACAGACGATCAAGAACGCCTTGCTTCGCTAAGCAAGCCGAGGATTGCGCCTGCGACCAGTCCGCCTAGGTGCGCAAAGTTGGCCATCTGAAGGCCCCCTTCTTTTCCGAAGATATCCCCTGCGAAGCCCATGACCAGCAGGATTCCAACCATGAAGTAGGATTGTCCCGAGAGGCCAAATCCAAGATCCGGTCTCATTCTTGATTTGACGGCGATGTATCCAAAGAGTCCCATGACCACTCCGGAGATACCGACGAAGTTCGGTGAACCCGAGAGGCCTTGAATACCGAGCACATTTTCCCCGAGGAGGCCTTGGGTTAGGTGGGAACCGGCTGCAATCAGGAGCAACAGAACTGCGTATCGACGGATACCGACCAATCGTTCGGCGAGTCTGCCCAGGGAGGCCAGACCCAGCATGTTCATCAGTAGGTGGAGGGGAGATCCGTGGAGAAAGGCTGGAGTGAAGATTCGCCAGAGTTCGCCTCGCTGGAGCGATGCGGTCGGATCGTTGGTCTTTGCAAAGAGGTCCATATCGACGAACTTGAGTTGTTTGACGATCGAGAGGCCCAATCGATTCTCATTGGCTGGGGTCGAGAAGGCCGTCAGGAGGCTAAAGACGCAGCAGAGGATCAGGAGCGTGAGGGTCAGGGGTGGGAGTTTCCCGCTGAACATCGAGGTCCGTTGGTCACCTAAGTTTGGAGATTGGATATTTCGTTGGCGGAGTTTCGCCTCTTGGCGTTGCTCTCGAAGGATAAGGTTTGCTTGTTTGAGGGCAGCGGCGTATTTCGGGTCTTTCGGATTGGCTAAAAAGGTTTTGAGTTCCTCTTTCGCTTGGGGCAAGCGGTCCTCGTTTTTGATCCAGACTTCCCAAGCATCGGTGGGGCGGGTGGTGGAAATGCCCGGGGTATTTTCCCGGGTATTTCCTGAGGGGTTTTCCGTAAAGGTTTTCGACAAAGGATCGCTGGCCGGTTCGACGTGGGTGGATATACCCACCGTCAGGAGGTAGGCGACAAATGCCTCGGCGTCGGGCTTGCCATCGATCGTGGTGAGACTTCTCATGGAGGAGTGCTTGGGGTTTTGTGTGGGTTCAGGGTTCTTCGAATTTTACTGGATGAAGTCGATTTTCAGTAGAGGCGCGTTGAGTTTAGGATTTGCGGTAAAACCTTCGATTGGGCGAAAATTACCGTCGAAGTCGGCTTGAACTCCGAGGATTGTAAAAAATGTCGGGGGAAAATTGTTCCCATCGAATTCTTGGATTGCTACACTAGTTCACCACTCTTCTTTGGACCGCACCCACCTCCAGCTACCCCCCTCTGCATCATGCGATTGCTGCTTGCCTCCCGCGCTTTCTTCGGAACCTTGTTCAATCGTCATGTGGCTCAGAGCGTCCGCGAGGTGCTCAAGCTCGAGGCGCAGGCCAAGGGAACTTCGTCGACTCGCTCTGATTCTTCGCGGACGAGGCACAAGAAATCGCCGTTGACGATTCCTGCAACTCCGGGGCTCGGGAAAGGCTATTACAGCAGTAGCCGAGGTGAACCCAACCAAGACTCAGCCACGAGTTCTTGTCGACCGAATCGTCGTAGCGAGGCGATCACGTTGCTTGCGTTACTTCAACGTCGAGCGGGTCTGGTCGATTTGATTTACGAGGATCACGAGGGGCTCAGCGACGAGCAACTTGGAGCCATGGCAAGGGGAGTCCTGGACCAATCCCATCAGTGCCTCGAGGAATGCCTGATCGTCTCGACGATCGTCGATGGCCAAGAGGGAGAGGTCATCGAGATACCCGATGCGGCATCTCCGAATCGATGGAGTATTCTGGGTGATATTTCGAGTCAGCGGGGCAGACTGATGCATCCTGGTTGGATCGCGAGCCAATTGGAGCTACCCGGCTGGAAGGGTTCTGAGGAAAACGCGTTGGTGATCTCTCCTATAAAGGTCGACGCAACGGCACCGATTCGATTGAAAGACAGTGCACCCGCAAGTTAATCCTTACCCATCGATTGATTATCGAATCGAAGCCTTCTCGCGGCTTCATTTTGGATTGCTAGAAATCCACCCTCAAGCGCCTTATTGCTTTGGTGGGATCGGGTTGATGGTAGACAAGCCTTCGGTGCGACTCGGATTGACTCGGTCGCTCGATCCGACGCTCGGTAGCATTCAGAACCCTTGTCTCGACTGGACCGATGCGCATTGGAAGGAACGTTTTTTGCGTGTCTATGGCAAGTGGCAAAGCAGAACGGGACGCGTGTGTCCATCGCCTGTGGAATTGGAGTTTGCGCCCTTGCCCCATGTAGGACTAGGATCCGGCACTCAGTTCGCTTGCGCGGCGGCCGCCTTGCTGAATCGATCGATGGATTCGAATCCCAACAACGGCCACCTCGATGAAACTTGGTTGATCGATAGCGGTCGTGGATTGCGATCGCATATCGGCTTGCACGGATTCCTTCATGGCGGACTGATTCTCGACCGGGGCGATTTGCGAGCCGTTCGGGGGACGCAAGGGGATCGGACCGCGGTCCATTCTTTCCCGAGGCAATGGCGGGTAGTTTTGCTGCATGAGTCCAACTATCAAGGAGACTTCGGGGAGAGTGAGCAAGCGATTTTCGATCGTTGTTCCGAGCGACCGAATCCCAATCTCCGGCGGATGCTCGAGCTTATCGAGGAGCAGATTTTGCCATCGGTATCAAGGGTCGATTACCAAGGTGCATGCGAGGGGTTTGGGCGATACGGAGAATTGGCAGGGGAGATTTTTCGCCCAGCGGTGGGGGATGCTTATCGATCCTCGCGAATTCGTTTTTGGGTGGATCGACTCCGGGGGCTTGGTTTTCAAGGAGTAGGTCAGTCGAGTTGGGGGCCGGTGGTCTTTGCGATCGCGCGCGACGAGCAGCAAGCGGCTTGGTTGGTCAAGACGATCGGTCGAGACATGCACAGCAGCGGATGGACTTATGTGGCCCAGGTTGCGGGTCCAGCATTGATGGAGTCTGGTTTGTCAAGGATCGGTTGATTGGCGTTCCAATTCCGTTCGCATATCGAATTGGCGAACCTCTTTGCCAAAGAGCGACACGGTAACGACGATGCACAGGGTTGCGATTCCGCCGAGAAAAACGCTTGGGACCAATCCCAACCAATGGGCTGCCAATCCGCTTTCGAGTTCTCCGAGTTCGTTGGAAGCTCCGATGAAAACGGAGTTTACAGCAGCGATGCGCCCTCGCATCCCGTCAGGCGAATAGAGCCTGAGAATGGACTTGCGTATCACGACACTGACCCCATCGAGAACACCGCTTAGAAACAGGGCGATGACCGACAGGATCAAGCTGCGAGATAGGGCAAAGACGATCATGCACAAGCCGAAGCCAAAGATGCTTACCAGAAGGATTTTTCCTGCATGGGCTCGGGGTGGAAATCGGATACAAGCGATCGAGCAGACCAGCGCGCCGAGCATGGGCGAGGCGTTGAGAACCCCCAGGCCGACCGGACCGGTGTGAAGGATTTGGTCGGCATACATCGGGAGCATTGCGATCGCTCCGCCGAAGAGGACCGCGAAGAGATCCAGGGCCATCGAGTTCCAGAGGATCCGTCGTTTCATCACGAAGCGCCAGCCGGCCGTGATGGCTTGTCCAAAGGGCTCGACCTCTGCGCGAACGGGCCGGGGTTTCGGCGAGATCGAAGTGACCATCGCGATCGAGCAACTTGAGAAGACCAAGGCAGCCGCGAAGGGGGCAAGGTTTCCTGCGAATTGGATCAGTCCTCCGGCAAGCAGCGGGGCGAATACGGCGCATGCATGCCAGACGATGGTCGTCCAAGTCGCGGCGCTTAAGGCGGCGGTGCGAGGGACGATCTGCGCTTCGAGGCTAGGCATCGTCGGGTCGGCAAAGCCGCGAGCCACACCCAAAAAGAACATGCAAACCATCAGCACTGTGAGTTTGGTCCAGCCTTCGGTGTAGACCGAGCCGACCATCCCAAGCGCGCAGAGCCACTGCAACATGTACGAGGCTCTCAATAGGTTTCTCCGATCGAGAAAGTCCGCAAGATGCCCGCCTAAGAGCGCAAGGCTAAGCGCCGGGATGGCTTGCACTAAGCCCAAAAGACCCAAGTACAGTGGTTCGTTGGGAAAGGACTTGACCAGCGCATACGGAGCCCAGAAGAACAGGATCCTTGTGCAGACCGTAGCGCACCCGTGGGCCCCTAGGAGCCATCGGAACTCGGGGAAATGCGTCGCATGGGTGATCATGGGTCTAGCCAAAAACTCATCAGGTTGTAGACGATCCAAGCTCCTAGATAGGCCAGTGTCGTCATGTAGACAAAGGAGAAGATTGGCCAGCGCCAAGAGTTCGTTTCGCGTCGAATCGTCACGAGGGTCGAAACGCACTGAGCGCACAGGGCGAAGAAAACCATGATCGAGCAGGCCGTCGCCAGCGTGTAGACCGGGCGTCCGTCGGGCCAGGTCGCACTACGCAGGTTCTCGGCTAGCCCCTGGCTCGTTTCGTCCTGCCCACCACCGAGCGAGTAGATCGTTCCGAGCGTCGCGACGATGACTTCCCGGGCAGGGAAGGAGGCCAGGACAGCCACACCGATCTTGCCGTCCCAGCCCAACGGGCGGACGATCGGCTCGATCCACTGACCTGCTAGGCCCAGGTAGCTTTTGGAGATCAGATCGCTCTTGAGTTGATTGATCTCGGAAGTCCAGGCTTGGGTTTTGGCTTCGTCGGCATTCGGATCGGCTTGTTCGGCTTCGAGCTTGGCGGTGGCTTGGTCCACTAGGCTATGATCGCCGGGGAAATATGCAGCGGCCCAGACGAGCACCGAGGTCACGAAGATCAAGCTACCAGCCCGAGCGATGAAGGACAGGACCCGTTCCCAGACTCGCATCGCAACGACCCGGAAACTGGGCCACTTATAACTCGAAAGCTCCATGATGAACGTCGAGGGTTCTCCTGGAAACACGAATCGTTTGAGAAGCCATGCGACCGGAATGGCGACCAAAGCACCGACGCACATCATGGCAAACAACACGGCACCTTGGACCGAGACCCATCCGCCCAGGACCGCCTGCTTGGGAACAAACGCGCTGACCATCAACACATACACAGGCCAGCGGGCCGAGCAGCTCATCAACGGGGCGATCAGCATCGTCACCATGCGATCCCTTCGGTTTTCGATAGTCCGCGTTGCCATGATTCCTGGGATCGCGCAAGCAAACGAAGACATCAACGGCAGAAAGGACTTACCGCTCATCCCCAGTGCCGACATGAATTTGTCCATCATGAAAGCTGCCCTGGACATGTATCCGCAGTCCTCGAGCACCGCGATAAAGAAAAACAGAATTGCGATTTGAGGCAAGAAAACCAAAACGGCTCCGACGCCGGCGATGATGCCATCGACCAGAAGGCTGCGCAATGGGCCCGGTGCCATCATCGCTTCGACCCTTTGGCCCACCCATTGGGTCCCAAAGCCGATCCCATCCATCGGCCAGGATGCAAAGGCGGTGATCGACTGGAAGATCAAAAACATCAGGGCGATGAAGAACAGCAATCCCAACCAGCGATGCGTCAGCCATCGATCGATCCGATCGCTGGTCGATACTCGTCGCTCGCGAGCTTGGCGTTCAACGACGCCAACGACGCGTTGCTTGATCCACCCATAGCGTGCGCGGGTTTCAAAAAGCGGGATCGATACGCCTTGTGTAGCCAAATGCTCCCGGGTCGTGGCGATCCGTTGAGCGACCTCCGAGGAGATCCTCTTGGGAATGACTCGATAGGAGTGGGCCTGGGAATCGTCGATCAAGAGGCGTTCGATCTGAAATCGCTCCAGGGGGCATCCCTGCGCACCGAACCAGGCCTCTAGTTCGTCGACCGACTCGAGGAAGGCCTTTGGAAACGAAGCGGAGGCCAGAGCGCCGCGTTCGAGGACTCCTCGGGAATCGGTACTGTTGGCTTTCTCCGAACCGGGAGCTTGCTCCAAGATTTCGAGCAACGCCGATTGGACTTCGGCGATCCCGAAGCGTTTCGAGGCGCTCGTGCACACGACGCGAACTCCTAACGACTCGGAGAGTTTTTGAGCATCGAGCTTCATGCCTTCTTTCTCGAGCCGATCCCACATGTTTAGAGCCACCAGGGTTGGGATCTGCAATTCGAGAACTTGGCTCAGCAGATAGAGATTGCGTTCCAGATTGGTCGCATCGAGGATCACGATGACTGCATCGGGCTTGGCCACCGTAGGCATCTCGCCGCAGAGGACCTCGACCGAGACGGCCTCGTCGGCCGACCGGGCGCTGAGCGAATAGGTGCCAGGCAAATCGACCAGTTCGATCGATTTGAAGGTCGAGCAGGCCAAGGACATGCGAGCGGTTTTGTGCTCAACGGTCACCCCCGGGTAGTTCCCGACACGGGCTTGGCCGCCGCAAAGAGCATTAAACAGACTACTTTTACCTGTGTTGGGGTTTCCGATCAGGGCGACGGTCGCGGGGCGATCGGACGATGCGCGGTTGGCCATACGATCGATCCTCTTCTAGGTCCGTTCGATGCGAACGCGTCGGGCTTCGATTCGTCTGAGGCTCAATCGGTACCCGACGACGGAGAATTCGACGGGATCGCCCATAGGGGCCTGTCCGATCATTTCGACAACTTCGCCGGGGATCAGTCCCATTTCGAGAAGTCTGGCGGCGATCGCATCGTTTCCTTCGACGTCGAGAATGGTCCCGTGTTGGCCTTCCTGCAAATCATTCAGAGTGATCGAGACCATGGCAGAGGGCTGAGGGCGGGGTCGGATTTGAGGCTAGGCAGGGGGAAAAGGTTTATGGTGTCAGGGGTTGGACAAGGATTTCGGCGGTGGAGCCCAATCGGAGGCACATTTTCTTGCCTTCGATTGCAAGAAGGCAAGTCTCACCGGGGCACAGCATACGGATTTTGCAACCGCAGCGGATGCCGAGTTCTTCGAGGCGGTGGAGATTTTTCTCTTCCCCGCAAAGGTCGACGACTACCCCTTCGGTTTCCGGGGCAAGGAACTCGACGGGAACGGCTTGTGTGGTTGGGTAGAGAGCCATGGCGGGGGGGTGAGTTTTCGATGTTTGGTGGGACAATCCGTCCCGAATCACGATCGACAATCAAGCTTATCTTAATTGAGACTGAATTTCAACAAGCAATCCCAACACGAAAATCAGATTTGAAGGGGATTTTTTTCAATCACGATTGAGAAAAAGTCTTGCTAATGCTGTTTTGGATGGGAAGGGGAAGCGGATGGGTGGGTTTTGCTTGACTTTGGCGGATCGCCGAGCCGATGGAAACGGGGTTAGGACGAAGTCAGAAGGTCTTTGGGGGGTGCAATCGGTAGATTTTGCCTGACGCCCCTAAAACTGCCCACTTTGGGAAAAAGTCCCCCTTTGCCGATTTTCAAACTATGGAAATCGCTTTGGGTTTTGTAAACTCGATTCCCTCGTCGGCTGATCTGGGGCCTCAAAGCAGAGTCACAAACCAGCCAAGTTCTTGCGTTCGCAAGCAACCTGTAGCCGTCAAGTGTTCCATCAGACGACCTTCCCGTAGGCGACCTCTTAGTAGGCGACATCCAAGTAGGCCACGAAGTGCAGAACTACTCTAGCAGCGGCAAAACGTTCTACGACCGATGGGGATGGCTGGTCCTCCTTGTCAGTCTAGCTTGTGTCCCTTTTGCTTATTACGGTGCGGGCCAAGCGGTACAGAGCAACGTCAACAAGGTGGAGGACTGGTTGCCCAAGTCCTATCGCGAGACGGACGAGTTGGCGCGTTTTCGGAAAAACTTTCCGTCCGACCAGTTCATCATCGTCAGTTGGGACGGATGTCAGTTGGGTCAGGACCCATCGGATCCTGAGCAGGACGACCCGAGGATTGCCAAGTTGATTGGGTTGGTCACACCCGAGCATGTCGATCCTGCCGACATCGATGCGGTTGAGGCGAAGAAATACTTCAAGGCGGCCCAATCGGGTCGATCCTTTTTGGATCAGTTGACTCAGGGCCAGCATGCTTTGGGAGCCGAAGAGGCCGTCGAGCGGCTCAAGGGAGCGGTCCTAGGGCCTGACGGTCGTCAGACTTGCGTGATTGTTTCGTTGGATCCGACGACCTCTGGGAAGCTCAAGCCGGTTCTCGGGAAGGGGCAGATGCGGATATTCCGTCCGAACATTCCGCCTGGGGTTTTAAGGCGGCTTATCGAGCGAGCCGGGGTTCCCGATGCGGATCTCCATCTTGGTGGTCCGCCGGTCGATAATGTATCGATCGACGAGGAGGGGGAGCGGACACTGGTTCGCTTGGCTGGCTTTTCGGGGATTCTCGGATTGTTTTTGGCTTGGTGGTCGCTTCGTAGTATCGTGCTGACTTGGATTGTTTTCCTCTGCTCGGTCACCAGCGCGGCTGCGGCGTTGGGGATGATATGGGCAACGGGCGAGACGGTCGATGCGATTGTTTTGTCGATGCCATCATTGGTTTACGTATTGGCGATTTCCGGCGCGGTGCACTTTATCAACTACTACCGCGATGCGGTCCATGAGGGTGGGCTCAAGGGAGCCACCGAGCGAGCGGTTGCCCACGCTTTGAAGCCTGCGATACTGTGCTCGTTGACGACGGCGTTTGGATTGCTCTCGCTCTGTTCGAGCGAATTGGTTCCTATTCGCAAGTTCGGTTTTTACTCAGCTTCTGGGGTGATGATCCTCAACTTGGTATTGTTTTTAATTCTTCCAGCGGCGTTGCACTTGATCGGTTATGCCAAGCGTTGGGAGTTGAGTCCTGAGGAGGCGCTTGCCAAGTCGGCTTCGAAGGGTTTGCTCGAGGGTCAAGCTGGGGGCAGCGAAAGTTTCAGCGAGCGTTTTTGGGGAGCTTTTTCGGGGTTCATCGTCCGCAATCATGTGAGCGTTGCGATTGCGAGTTTTGTCTTCTGCGGTGCCGTGGGGCTCGGTCTTTTGAGGATTCGCACGAGCATCGATCTGCTCGAGTTGTTCGACTCCCAAGCTCGTATTCTCAAGGACTACCGTTGGCTTGAGGATCATCTCGGCAAGCTTGTTCCCATGGAGATTGTTCTTGAGTTCGACCAAGGGAGTTTGGCGGCCAATACACCATCGGGCAATACACCTTCGGGCGGTGCGAGTTCCGAGGAAGTCACCCCTGAGGAGATCGGCAAGCTGAATTTCCTTGAGCGCATGGAGACGACGCTCAGGGTTCAGGAAGCGATCCAGAAGCGATTCGGTGAAGACTCCTTGGGTTGGGTAGGCCGGAGCCTTTCTGCTGCGACCTTCGCCCCTTCGCTTCCGACGAACGGTTCGAGCACCAAGAAGATGATCGAGCGGAGCGTCTACAATTCGACGTTGGAATCCAAGCGAGAGGACTTCATGAAGTCCGGTTTCTTGCGGGTCGACCAGGAGACGGGCAATGAACTTTGGCGGATCAGCCTCAGGGTCGCTGCGTTTGCCGGGGTCGATTACGGCCAGTTCGTCCATGAACTCCATGACGTGGTCAAGCCGGTTTTGCAGGCCCAGGGTGACCGAGTGCAGATCCTTCGGCGGCTATCGGCTTGGAGTGGCGACACCAAATTTGTCGGAAAGAAAGTGATCCTTTGGGATCCGGAGATTCCTGACGGGGAGTCCGGGCAAGCCATTTCGGCTGGAAAAGCCCGAGCCGACGAAATCTCCAATCTGCTCAAGAATGCCAGGCTCAAGGTTGCGCGAGCGACCATCGACTCCAAAGCGATGCCATTGGTGCAGCTCCAGGAGCTCGAGGACTACGACGCGATCGTTTTGGCTGGAGCTTTTTCGAACAACGAAGTCCGCACGCTCGAGACAGCGTTGAGCAAAATTATCGACTTGGAGAGTCCCGATCCCTTGCAACCCAAGCAATGGGTCTCGTCGGTGTTTACCGGGGTCGTACCGATCGTTTACAAAGCTCAGCGTGCACTTTTGACCAGTTTGATGGAAAGCACCCTTTGGTCGTTTTTGACCATTACCCCGCTGATGATCTTCGTTTCACGAAGTTTCCGGGCTGGGTTGGTCGCGATGATCCCGAACATTGTGCCAGTGATTTTCATTTTCGGGCTCATGGGGTGGATGGGCATTGCGATCGACATCGGTTCGATGATGACAGCCAGCATCGCTTTGGGAGTGGCAGTCGACGACACCATTCACTTCCTGTCGTGGTTCCGAGTCAACGTCACGCAACTTCGAGACCGTCGGGCAGCGATCATCGCGTCGTACCGTCAATGCGGAACACCGACTTTGCAAGCCGCCTGCATCAGCGGGCTAGGTCTCTCGGTCTTTGCCTTCAGTACATTTACCCCGACCCAGCGATTTGGCTGGTTGATGCTGACGATTTTGATCGCAGGGGTGATCGCCGAATTGGTTCTTTTGCCAGCGATCCTCGCGGGGCCTTTGGGTGCGGTGTTTGATCCCAAGCCGACGAAGCATTCGCGGTGGTCCCGGTTTTTTCTGATTTTCAGGCATAAAGTACGGCGCAGATTCGATACTAAGCACGACTCGACCCAGCCGGGCAACGAAGCGGAGTTTCAGAATGCTGCCTGAAGGGGAGGCGGGGGTCTCGAGCCCCCGCTCCCGAAACGCTAGAAGATCCCTAGCTTTCCCTTTTTTTCCCCTTGGATCTTCCCACGATTCCCGTTACACTTTTGCCCCCGCAGGAATTGCGGCTCGGCGAGGCCTGGATTCCCAGTCACCCCGACGATTTCGAGCATTCCATCGGTAACCAAGCAGCCAAACGGTTCAAACTAAGCCAACAGGTTCGTTTCGCCATGACCAAACAAAAAACACACAAGTCGACCAAGAAACGCTTTCGCCTGACGGCAACTGGCAAGGTTAAGCATCGCAAGTGCGGAACGAGCCACTTGGCGATCAGCAAGCCTGCCAAGAAGATTCGTCAGTTGCGAGGCACCCGAGTGCTCGAGCCGAGCATGACCCGCGCGATCGTCGATGCCTTGCGCGGCAACAGTTACTAACGGCCTTTTCCAAGTACCAAGCCCCTGGGTATTAACAATCGCGCGTCATTCCCGTCAGGCCGGCGGGAGGTCTGCTCTAGAGCAGAAAAACCAATCGCGGTGACCTGAGTGGCTCCAATCGATCGGATAGTGATTTTCGATGAGAACACGTAAGGGTTCAGCACGCCGTCAGGCCAAAAGGCGGATGTTTCAACGCGCCGAGGGATACGTCGGCGGCCGACGCAGGCTATACAGGACCGCCAAGGAAAACTTGGTGCGAGCAGGCCGGTTTGCTTACCGTGACCGTCGTCGTCGTCGCCGCGATTTCCGCCGCCTGTGGATAACCCGACTCAACGCAGCGGCTCGTCTGCATGGCATCCGATACAGCCAATTCATCAACGGTCTGAACTTGGCCAACATCGAACTCGATCGCAAGCAGCTCTCCGAGATGGCGATCCACGATCCGAGCGGCTTTGAAGTCGTCGTCGTGGCCGTCAGGGCAGCATTGGCCAAGAAATCGGCTTAAGACCACCGGCGGACTCTATGGCGCTGGATCAATTTCTCACTGCATTAGACAGCATGCTCGGCGAGGCTCGAGCGTGCTTAGAGACCGTCGATAGCGCCGAGGCCCTCGAGCAGCTCCGGGTCAAATACACCGGCGCTAAAAACGGCGAGCTCAAATCGATTCAGAAAATGCTCGCGGGCATTGAGGTCAAGGACAAGCCTGCAGCGGGCAAGCGATTCAACGAGGTCCGCGACGGAATCGAAGGAGCGTTGGAGCAAGCCGCACAGAGGCTCGGCGGTTCGAGCCAGCAAGAATCCGCTGGACCGGCCTTCGATCCGACCCTCCCTGGGCTTCGACCAAGGTTAGGGACGATCCATCCGATCACCCAATCGCTCGAGCATCTCAAGGAGATCATGGGCCGCTTGGGGTTCAACGTCACTGAGGGGCCAGAGATCGAGGATCCCTGGCATAACTTCGTGGCTTTGAACATTCCCGAGGACCATCCGGCGCGGGATCCATTGGATAATTTCTATTTGGCGACAGCGAAGTCCTCGGATCCTGCAGCCCAAACGACCCAGCCGGCGCGGTTGCTCCGCAGCCAGACCAGTACCGTCCAGATCCGGGTCATGGAGACACAATCGCTCCCGTTGCGGATCATATCGCTCGGTCGGGTATACCGTCCCGATGCGCCCGACGCGACGCACTTCCCTATGTTCCATCAAATGGAAGGTTTGTGGGTCGATCGCAACGTGACGATGGCGCAGCTCAAGAGTGTTTTGCGATTGTTCGCTACGAGCTATCTCGGTGGCGATGTCAACATACGATTTCGCCCCTCGTTTTTTCCTTTCACTGAGCCGAGCGTCGAGGTCGATTATTGGTGGAATGGGCAATGGATCGAGTTTGGCGGAGCGGGGATGGTCGATCCGAATGTGTTTCAAGCCGTAGGGATCGACCCCGAGGTTTGGTCGGGCTTTGCCTTCGGCTTAGGGGTCGAACGCTTGTGCATGCGACGCTTTGGGATTACCGATATTCGGGACTTGTACCGCAGTGATGTTCGTTTCCTGCGCCAGTTTGCTACCTGATCGCTAAGCGGGTTGAGACATGTTGATATCTTGGGAATGGCTCGCTGATTATGTAACGCTCGATGCGCCGATCGATCAGGTCGTGGATCGCTGGGCGTTGTCGGGGCTCAACCACGAGAGTACCGAGTGGGTCGAAGGGGTCCCGGTGATCGATCTGGAGGTCACGAGCAACCGCGCAGACTGTTTAGGTCATATTGGCATTGCGCGCGAAGCGGCCGTTTTGTATTCTCTTGCATTGAAGATACCGGCGGTGGATTTACCTACGAGCAAGCAATCGGTGCATGAGGTGCTTGAGGTCGAGAATCTTTTTCCGGAGGCTTGTCCTAGGTACACCGCGCGGGTGATTCGCGGGGTCAAGATCGGTCCTAGTCCTGAGTGGTTTGCTAAGCGATTGCGAACGATTGGGATTCGACCGATCAACAATGTCGTCGATGCGACCAACTATGTGATGATGGAGTGCGGGCAGCCTTTGCATGCTTTCGATTTGAATCGCATTGCCTCGAATCGGGTCGTGGTCCGACCTGCGGCTCAGAAGGAGAATTTCAAAGCGATCGATCATCGAAGCTATGTGCTTGACCCTCAGATGGTCGTCATCGGGGATAGCAGGTCCGCCTTGGCGCTCGGTGGGGTGATGGGTGGCTCGGACAGTGAAGTTTCCGAAACGACGGTTGATTTGCTGATCGAAGCGGCATCTTTTGAGCCGATGGCGATTCGCAGGACGGCGCGAAGGCTCAAGTTGCATTCCCCTTCTTCGCATCGTTTCGAGCGTCGCATCGATCCACAGGGATTGGATTTCGCATCGCGTCGATGCTGCCAATGGATCCTTCAGTTCGCTGGTGGTCAATTGCTCGATGGATGGATCGACACCGGTGCGGAGCCGAAGGTGTCATCGAGGATCCCGTTGAGGCGTTCGAGGATCACCCGAGTGCTTGGGATCGAGGTGCCTTGGGAGCGTTGTCAGGACATCCTCAGTCGGCTCGGTTGTTCGCTCGAGACCGAACAAGAATCGCTAGTGGCAGTTCCACCGTCGTTTCGTCAGGATCTGACTCGCGAGATCGACTTGATCGAGGAGATAGCCAGGGTGCATGGTTACGAGGCGATTCCGGAGGATGCGATGGTGCCGATGGTCGCCTCGGCGGCTCGTCCGAAGGACACGATGATGCACACGGTCCGATCGATCGCATGTGCGTCGGGGTTTAGCGAGACGCTCAATCCAAGTTTGATTGGCAAAGCGGCTATCGATCGGATTTCGCCTTGGACGGTTCAAGATCCGCTTGGGACCTCGGTCCCATTGCTCGAGGGAGCTAGCCATCTGCGGCGTTCGTTGATTCCGAGTTTGATCGCAGCGAGGCTTCACAACCAATCGCAGTCGAACCGAGACGTACGGTTGTTCGAGACGGCGAATGTTTACTTGTCGCAAACGGAACAGCTTCGCGGTGATCAGCTTCCTAAGGAGCAGTACAATTTCGGTTGCATTGCTGAGTCGGAGCCTCGGCTTGTGCGTGGGGTTTTCGAGGAGATGATCGATCGTATTTGGGGCCAAGAGGGTCCTGAGCTCGAGGAGCGGATGGTCGATTTCGATTTCTTGGACAAGGGGAGTTCGATCGCTTGGTTCCTTCAAGGCTCGATGATCGCTTGGGTCGGATCCTTGAGTCGCTCGCTGGCTCAGGCGAATAAGGTTGACGGACCTGTGGCTCTAGGTGAATTGGACTTGGACCTCTTGCTCGCCTCGGCCCGATCGGTGCCGAAGCTTCGGACGTTGAGCCCTTATCCGGCGATTCTCCGGGACTTGAACTTTATCGTCGACGAGGGCGTTTTGTGGGGTCAGATCCTTTCGACGATTGAGCAGTCGGCCGGTGAGCTTTGCAAAGAGGTGGTGTTTCGAGAGATTTACCGGGACACCAAGCGAGATGGCCAGGGCAAGAAGCGTGTGCTACTGACCTTGACGATCCAGAGCGACAGCGAGACGCTCAAGGGTGAGCAGGCCGACGCGGTCGTATCGCGTGTGGTATCTGCGTGCGAGGCGCAGCGGGGCGCTAAGCTTCTGGCCGGTTAGATCAGGTTAGATCAGGGCTTCACGATGACCTTCATGGCACCTTTTTCGCCAGCGTAGAGGCGATCGAACCAATTGGGGGTGTTTTCGAGGTCGGTCGTAGCGGTGATCAGTGGAGCGACTTGGATTGCACCCGAGGCGAGCAGTTCGATGCATTGAGGGATTTCGCCGTTGGAGGCGCAGGATCCGTAGATAGACAGTTCTCGGGTGACGACGGTCTGGAGGGGCAGTTCGACGCTTGGAGTGAGGTTTCCGACGAGGGTGACCGAGCCGCCTCTTCGTACGACTTGGAAGCACGTGCTGACGGGTTTGTTAGCTCCGACGACTTCCATGGCTGCATCGGCTCCGCGTTGATTGGTCCAATTTAGGACTGCGTTTACGGGGTCCTCGGTCCGGGCGTTGACGGTGTGTGTTGCGCCGAGGGTTTTGGCGAGTTGGAGTTTTTCATCTTCGAGATCGACGGCGATGATTTTGGAGAAGCCTGCAATTTTGAGGGTTTGGATGCACAGCAGTCCGATCATACCTGCACCGACGACGACGACCGACCCGCCGATCGATCGAGGAGTACGGTTTGTGGCGTGGACGGCGATGGAGACTGCTTCGATCATCGCAGCGTGTTCGAAGGGTAGGGAGTCGGGGATAGGGTAAGCGATATTTTGGGGGACGGTAACGAGTTCGGCGAAGGCGCCTTGTCGGCGAAATTCGTTGCACGAGACCCCTAGGACTTGGCGGTTTTCGCAGAGGTTGATGGAGCCTTTTCGGCAATAGTGGCAAGAACCGCACGAGACGGTCGAGTCGAAGGTAACGCGGTCACCGACACGGAAGCCTCGAACGTCTTGGCCGACGGCTTGGACGATGCCTGCGGCTTCGTGTCCCATGACCAGGGGGGGGATCCGTCGACCGGAGCTCCCGTCAAAACCGTGGATATCGCTGCCGCAGATACCGCAGGCTTTGACTCGGACCAGTAGGTCGCCCGGTCCGCAGGTCGGATCGGGCATTTCGACGACTTGGAGTTTTTTTACTTCGGTCAGTAGGAGAGCCTTCACGATTTCAATGCCTTTCGATGGCTTATCGAGCTGATTTTGATAGGAATGGTCTATAAAAAATGGGCTTGGTCGGCTAGTCTTTTATCTGAGGGAATCGCGGGTTTTCCAGAACATGGAACGCGGCCCGAGCCATTGTAATCCATCGGTGGAAGGAAACCATGCAAGTCATGCTTTTGAATCGCAATCAAGCCCGCATGATTCGAGCCAGTGTGCTCGGATCGTTTGCCGCTTTATTTATCGTAAGTGCTTCGAATTTCATTGTTGCTCAAGAAACACCAAAGGTCATCGTGCCAGCTCAAGGAGACACCGGTTTGAAAGATCCCAAAAGCTATGCATTAGGATTTCAAGTGGGTAAGGACATGGCCTCGAGCGGCCTGGGTCTTGAGGACTTTGACATTCAGGAATTGATGCTTGGATTTACCGATGGGCTCGCGGAAAAGGGCAAGCTCAACGAGCAGCAGATCCAACAGGCGATGACTGGGTTGCAGGAGCGGGTCAAGGCAAGGATGATCGACAAGAGCCGCAAGAATCTTGAGAAGGCCAATGAATATCTCAAGGCCAACAAGGACAAAGAGGGGGTGCAGACGACCAAGTCGGGCCTGCAATACCTTTCGCTTCAGGCTGGTAAGGGCAAGACCCCGACGTTGACAAGCACGGTGAAGGTTCACTACGAAGGCAAGTTGCTCAACGGCAAGGTTTTCGATAGTTCGATTGCCCGTGGAGAGCCTATTGAGTTTCCTGTCAATGGAGTGATTCCAGGATGGACCGAGGCGTTGCAACGGATGAAGGTAGGGGACAAGTGGAAGCTGTTCATTCCGCCCGGGCTGGCCTATGGCGAGCGTGGAGCTGGGGCCGACATTGGGCCTAACGAGTTGTTGGTATTCGAAGTCGAATTGCTCGACGTCAAGTAGCGATGTCTCAGAGTGATCTAAGGCTCCAGACGCTTGGCTCGTTGTGTCCTTCGGAGCATCATTATTTGTTCGCGCATTGGGACAACCTTGATGAGTCCCAGCGCCAGGGGCTCTACGAACAGATTTCGCAGATCGATTTTGAAGGGCTCAGGCGTGAGTTCAGCTCACCGCCTGGTTCTCAGGTCGGCTCAGAGGAAGGTTTGGCTCAATCCGTTTGCGGAACGAGCCAGTTGGCTTACATGGCCGAACCTCCCGAGGCCGTTCGGCTCTCTGAGAGAACACCGCAGTTGCTTGCCGAGGCGAACTTGGAAGGGTCGCGGGCGATATCTGCTGGTGAGGTTGCGATGGTCCTGGTCGCTGGAGGTCAGGGAACACGATTGGGATTTGATCAGCCCAAGGGTATGTATTCGATTGGTCCGGTATCGGGACGCACGCTTTTTCAGATGCATGTCGACTCGCTTCGCGGGGCGATGAAAAAATTTGGCGTATCGATTCCGTTGCTCATCATGACCGGCCCATCGACCGATGGGCCGACACGAGAGTACTTTGCCAAGCGAGGGAACTTGGGGCTCAGCGATCAAGAGTTGATGATTTTTCAGCAAGGCACCATGCCGGCGGTGGATGCCAAGACGGGTCGGATTCTGATGGAATCGACTTCGAGCATTGCTTTGAGTCCTGACGGCCACGGAGGGATTGTCCGGGCTTTGGCGAAAACCGGTTGGTTTGAGAGTGCCGAGCAGCGTGGCATCAAGCATTTGTTTTATGCGCAGGTCGACAATCCACTAGTCCGTGCGTGCGACCCATTGCTCATCGGGTTGCATCGATTGGCCGGATCCCAAGCGACCACGCAGGTTGTCGAAAAACGGTTTGCGACCGAGAAGGTTGGCAACGTGGTCAAGCTTGAGGGTAAAACACAGATCATCGAGTACAGCGATTTGCCCGAGCAGGTAGCCATGCAAACCAATCCCGATGGTTCGCTGAAGCTTTGGGCAGGGAACATCGCCGTGCATGTGTTCGACGTCGACTTCCTTCAGCAGTGCCGACACAGCGCACAAGCCTTACCGTTTCATCGCGCGCACAAGACGGTTGGATACGTCGATGCGTTTGGGAGAACGCACGTTCCGGAAAAACCCAATGCGATCAAGCTTGAGCGATTCGTGTTTGATTTGTTGCCGGCCGCGAGCAAGTCTTTGGTTGTTGAGTCGTTGGCTTCGGAATCTTTCGCTCCGGTCAAGAACGCGACAGGATCGGCCAGCGATACGCCAGAGACGTGCAAAGCGGCCTTGGTGGACCTTCATCGCCGATGGCTTCGGAGTGCTGGGGTTGAGCTCGATGAAGGTTGCTCGGTCGAAATCCATCCCATGTGGGCTTGGGACGAGCAGGAGGTCCAAGCTAGGTTTCAACAGTCCGCTAGACTCCAATCGGATACGTTTTTTACTTGATTTTGGAATGGGTTCAATAAGATGACATTGCATGCAGTGATTATGGCTGGGGGATCTGGCACACGATTTTGGCCAGCTAGCCGGCAAGAGGTTCCCAAGCAGCTTTTGAAGATCGGCGGTCCTCGCTCGATGCTTCAGACGACCTTCGATCGGCTTTCGGGATTGGTATCGAGTCAGCATGTGTTGGTCGCTACCAACGCTCAATTGGTCGAGGCGGTCGTCGCACAGTTGCCCGATCTACCGATCGAGCACATCATTGGCGAACCTGTCAAACGGGACACTGCTCCTTGTATTGGAGTCGCGGCGTCGTTGGTCCAAGCTGCCGACAAAGACGGCATGATGATCGTCATGCCTTCGGACCATGTGATTGAGCCCAAGAGCGAATTCCACCGAGCGATCCAGGCCGGCTTGCGGCTCATCGAGCAGGACCCCGAGCGGATCGTGACCTTTGGGATCCGACCCTCCTATGCGGCCGAGAGTTTCGGCTACATCGAGCGAGGGGAAGCGTTGGTCGGCGCCGACGGTGTAGCTGCCTTTGAGGTGCAACGGTTTCGGGAAAAGCCGAAAAAAGAGCTGGCCGAGGAGTTCTTTCAGGCAGGGACCTTTTATTGGAACAGCGGGATATTCCTGTGGTCGGCAAAAACCATACTCCATGCGCTGCGATCCTATGAACCCGAAATGTTCGAACACATCGAAAAAATCGGCCAAGCGATTGGGACTCCGAATTTCCGGAAGGAGTTTGTCGAGCATTTCGAGGCGATTCAAGGCAAATCCATCGATTATGCGGTCATGGAGAGGCATCCCAAAGTGGCTGTGATCGAAGCCCCTTTTCAGTGGGACGACGTAGGGAGTTGGCAAGCGATGTCCCGGTTGCTCAAGCCCGATGCCCATGGAAATACCGTCGAAGGGCCTTTTTTGGGGATCGATTCCAAGAACCTGATCGTTCGCACGGAATCGAACCATTTGGTCGTAACGATCGGGATGCAAGACGTGATTGTCGTGCATACCAAGGATGCGACGTTGGTAGCCCCCAAGCACGAGGAGGAGAGGGTTCGCGAGGTGGTCAAGCAGCTTCAGGAGCTCGGGCTTCGGGAGTATTTATAGCCACGGTTTTTCCTATCGCGGTTGCTCCCGACTCTCCATAGCCTATATTATTAGGCAGAGCGATTAGAAAAAGTCCGTGTTTGGCAACCGCCAAGAAGTCCCTTGGGGAGCCCCCACAAGAGGCGGTCATTAGCGAGCCGGTAACAAGCCAACCGGGAGCCTGGAGATAGGTGTGGCAGATATCAACTTGGCCGGGATTGCATCCCACGAAATACTGAACCGATTGCCCGAGGGGGTAGCCGTGTTGGCTCCATCGAGGACGATTGTTTGGGCGAACCAATGGTTCAATGACTGGTTTGGCCGAGTCGATCGGGTTGGGGAAGATTTCTACAGTGCGCTCGGATACCCTGAAGTCCAGAGTCCTGGGGTATGTCCTTTAGAGGCATGCCTTAAGCAGCATCAAGTTTCGCGTGCGACACTCAAGCGTGAGCCCAACGAGACGACGGCCAAGCCTTCGTATTTTCAGGTTCAAGCAGTTTGCGTTTCGGATCCGACTGACAGCCGGATCGTCGTGACGCTCCGGGACATCACCGACGAGGTTCTCCAGGAGCAAAAGCTCGCGGCGATCCATCAGGCCGGTGCGAGGTTGACGGATTTAAAGCCCGATGAGATTTTCGCGATGGATGTCGAGCAGAGAATCGACCTGCTCAAAGACAACATCCGCCATTACACACAAGACCTTCTGAACATCGATGTCATCGAGATCCGCTTGCTCGAGCAATCCACAGGAAACTTGATCCCATTGCTATCGGTTGGGATCGACCAAGCTGCAGCGGATCGCAGGCTCATGGCAAGTGCTTCGAACAATGGGGTTACCGGATGGGTGGCTGCCAATGCGGTCAGCTACCTATGCAAAGACACCTCGAGCGATCCGATGTATCTGGAGGCCTTCAAAGGGGCACGCAGTTCGTTGACCGTCCCGATCCTCTTGCACGAGGCCGTCATCGGTACGATCAATGTCGAGAGTCCTAAGCTTGCGGCGTTCTCGGAGAGCGACCAGCAGTTTCTTGAGATTTTCGCTCGGGACGTAGCCGTTTCGCTCAATACCCTCGAGCTGCTCGTCGCGCAGCGCACCAATGCGGCCCAGCAAAGCTGCGATGCGATCCATGCAGCCGTCTCGCTTCCCCTCGACGACCTATTGCTCGATGCGGTCTTTCTGATGGAGAAGTACATCGGGCACGACCCCGAGAGTGTCGCAAAGCTACGGAGTGTTTTGAGCAAAGCCCGCAGCATCAAAAAGTCGATCCAAAGCATCGGCCAATCGCTCGTCCCGCTCGACCCAACCTCCAATTGGGAACTCAACCAACACTACGCGAAACTCGTCAGTCGCAGGATCTTGGTCGTCGACTCCGACGAGAGTGTACGCAATGATGCCCATGCGTTGCTCGAACGCTATGGTTGCATCGTCGAGACGGCCCAAAGCGGCGACCAAGCCGTTGCGATGGTCCGCAGTTCCGACGAAAAGTACGATGTGATCATCACCGACATCAAACTGCCGGACTATTCGGGGTACCAGTTGATGTTGAGGCTTCAGAAGATCCTCGATCATGTCCCCATCGCATTGATGACCGGCTTTGGATACGATCCAGGCCACTCGATTGTCAAGGCTCGGCAAGCTGGACTGCATCGCAAAGCTATCCTCTACAAACCTTTTCATCTCGACCAACTCCTCGGTGTCACCGAGCTGCTCATCGAGGAGAATCCAGCATCGGGACCCCAACGATAGCCATCATCCAAAAGCGGTAGCCAACTTGAACTGGTCGATTCTTTTTCGTTGGATAGTGCTGGTCTTGTTCGTCATCGGGCATATTGGATTCTGGGTCTCGCTATTCAATCGCATCAATGCCACAGGACTTCATCGCGCAACGATTAAAGCGATTGAAAAAGGGATCGTCCTGGTTTGCTTGATTTTGCCTTTGCTCTTGATGGCCTTCGAAGGCACGAACGATCCGTTGCGGTTCGGCGAGCTCTCGAAGCTATCGCCATGGAGCTACACCTACAGCCTATTTGCCATCGGATTCGGGCTCATCGCCGGCCCGTTGTGGCTTTTGCATCGCCCTCAGTTCCACACCGCGAGCGATCGCTACAGAACGGTCCAGACCGATATCGACAAGCATCTGCACCGAAGCAACCCGCAATGGCTCGTGGGTTCTCATGCTCGAAAAAGTTTGAAGTTGCCTGGCAATCAATTGATGCACTTGGAAACGAACACCAAGTCGTTGCTTCTCGATCGAATCCCGGATGGCTTGGTAGGGTTGAGAATAGGGCACCTTTCCGATATCCATTTGACCGGAGAGATTCCACCAGAGTACTTTCGCCATGCCCTTGAGTGGTTGGTCTCTCAGGAGATTCATCTGCTGTGTCTCTCGGGGGACATCATCGATAAGCCCGAAGCCTTGCCGAGTCTGCCGATGATCTTCGGGAATTTAGGAGATTCGATACCAAGGCTTTTCGTTCTAGGAAATCACGATCGAGCCTGTGGCCTCGATAGTACGGTTCGAAGGGTGATGACCCAACTCGGTTGGCTCGATTGCGGGCAATACGACTACCGTTTGGAAACGCCGCTCGGCCAGGTCGTGGTCCTGGGCAACGAACGGCCTTGGTTCCACCGTGAAACGACCCCAGGATTCTCGTCTGCCGAGGCCCAAGCCGACGAGTTTCGACTTGGAATCTCCCATTCCCCCGACCAATTTGCTTGGGGAAAAAAACAGGATCTCTCGCTATTGCTCTGTGGCCATACCCATGGGGGGCAGATCCGATTCCCGTGGATCGGTCCGGTCATCGCGCCGAGTAAGTACGGGAGTCGGTTTGCCTCGGGTGTGTTTCATCAGCCCCCTACTCTCATGCACGTCAGCCGTGGGATCTCGGGGGTTCACCCGATTCGACTCGGCTGTTTGCCGGAAGTCTCGGTTCTTGAATTGCGAAAATACAAGTAGGTACTTTTCGAAGATGGCTTGTCGCGTTAGACTCCGTTGAACCTGAAAATCTGGATAGGTTGTATGAAAGAGTCGGATTCGCCGGAAGAAGCCCTGAGCATTGAAGAGAAATCCGAGTTGTGCCAACAGCGGATCGGCTATCGATTTAACGATCCTAAACTCGTGATATCGGCTTTGACCCATGCGAGTGTCGCATCGAGTCGGTCGGATTCGAATGAGCGGATGGAGTTTCTCGGAGACGCCATTTTAGGGATGGTCGTCTGCGAACAGGTGTTTCGGTCTTATCCCGAATACCTGGAAGGGGATCTGACAAAGATCAAGTCGGTGGTCGTCTCGAGGCGGGTTTGCGCGAAGGTCTCCAAATCGCTCGGACTCGAGGAATGCTTGATCGTGGGCCGTGGGATGCTCAAAAGCGGGATGCCTCGGTCCCTCTTGAGCGATGTTTTCGAAGCGATTGTTGCGGCAGTGTTTCTCGACGCAGGGCTCGAGGAGGCCAGAAAATTTATCCTTCGATTTCTCGATGCCGAACTTCGTCTGGCGGCCGAAGGCCATAGCATCGGGAATTACAAATCCCTTTTGCAGCAACTGGTCCAAGGAAGTTGTAAGGGCTCCCCGGTCTACCGTTTGGTGGGAGAAAGTGGTCCGGATCACAGCAAGTATTTCGAAGTGGCCGCAGAGATCACCGGTAAGCGTTACGCCTCGGCTTGGGGGCGAAGCAAGAAGGATGCCGAACAGAGGGCCGCTGCGAATGCTTTGGCCGAACTTCGAGGCGAGGAGCCTCCTTTCCCCAACAGCTACATCCAAAAGCTGATGAACAAGGCCGAGAATCACGATTAATTTTTCGGGAAGTTATCTCCGAAGAAGCTTATTCGTAGGTCCCGAGTTGGCTTGCTGGAAATATTCAACCTCCGAGACGGTCTTGAGCGTCGAGGCCAGGACTTCCCAATCCCCGACCCGATCGGAATCTTGACCCGTGAGTTGGTCTTGGACAATCAGTCGAGCGATGACCGGCTTGGAGCTGATCGTACGGTTCGGGTCGGAGCGCAGGTCCGTCAATCGAATCTCCGTGGGCAATTCACCTTGAGCCCTCAGGTAGGCATTGAGTTGCATTCTGAGCAAAGGTGGTTTGTAGGGTGGATTGACCGCATGCATCTTGACCGACCAATCGGCAAAGTCGGCATACTGGGTCGCCATCGCCTGGACCTTTGGAGGGGTGGTTTTGAATCGGTAGGCCGATCGCTCGCAACCGAGTTCGAAGAACCCCCCATCGGTCCAACGGGGGGGAGTCGAACTGGTCCATATTCCGTTTTCCTGGGCTGTCATCTGCGCTTGCAGACGGCTTAAGCGTTCGGAAAGTTCGCTCATAGCCAATCGGTATTTCCGCTGTGCGGGAAGATCGGCAAGGGTGATGGAGCGGTCGAGATAATCGACCAGGAGCAAACGGCGATGGGTATCGTCCCATTCGATCGTTTTGGTGGCAAGGAACATCGTCTGAGTCGACTGGATCGGCGGCTTGGATTCGTCGCCGTAGATATCCGTATCGATTCGAAACTCGATCTGCCGCGACTCTTGGTTCTGTCCAAGAGCAACCGAGGTCGCCTGATCCCCGAAGGGCAGTCGAATTCCGAGAATCAACATCACTGCAAGAATCGATCGAATGTAAAGAGCCATGGTAATTCCTAGAGAGCCGCCGCAGCAGCATCCTGGGCATAATCCTCGTTGGGATCCCATTTGTAAAATAGGCGTGAAGCACGGCGGGCGAGCAAGCTCAGGTAGTGGCCGCGGAATTGGGCCTCGGTGCACTCGGTAATCGGCTTGCCTCCCGAGGGGTGCACCAGATCGTTGATCTCTTCTTGGTAGACACTCGATTTGCCAGCATCGGGCTCGTAGACCTTGACGGCGCATTGGCAGGAGCCTTGGTAGAGGGTTTTGTCCCTTTTGAGTTTCAGGTCTTTGATATCGACGAAGATGACGCAATCGGCACCGGTTTGGGAGGCGATTTCGGCGAAGTTCTTCGATTCCAATGGCTGGTCGTTGAAGGCGCGATCGACCTCTTCTTGATCGATAAACACCACTTTCTTCTTCAGCTCTTTCTTGATCAGCGCTTTAAAACCGTTCGACATCACCAACGCAGAGGCGTCCTTGGTGGACATTCCATCGACGGTAGTGACCAGAGCGACACGTTTTTTGACGATATCGTATTCGGGTTTGACGTTGGGATCATGGGTCAAGACCACAATGGTGCGGAGCAAATTGGTGCAACCGCTCGTCGAGACCAGGGCTCCGCACAGAGACAGGATCGCAACCGAAGTAAATACCCAATGCCTAGGCTTTTGGAAAGCGGTCTTTTGAATCGCGGTTTTGGGGTTTTTCCCTTGCAAGAAATTCGAATCCATCGTTGATACACTCCCGAAAATCCGTTTTCGAACCGTAGGTGTCCGCGTCCAGAGGAACTGCCCGCCGGGTGGTTTTTAGCAAATAGTGCCTGGGTGATGCCATACGGTTTTTTGCATTCGACCGGCGATGGGTCTTTGTGGCGGAATTGCTAGCAAGCCCAACAACGACCCGGCTAAATAGCTCCAGGCGGTTCGCGGGAACCTGCAGACAACAGCGAGGAACCACGGAACACACCGAACACACGGAAAGATGACATACCGGTGGGAGGATTCGTTTCCGTGTGTTCGGTGTGTTCTGTGGTTAAGAAAAACGGGGTAGCGACTCAGTCCCAAGATCACTTGCCAAACAGGGTTGGCCTTCTACATCAGCTTTTCGACTATGTCGCGGGGTACGAACTCGTCGACGGTGTTTTGGTAGAATGCGAAAAACCTTCAGCTCGCCGAGGAGTCTCGTTTCGCGAGTAAAACCCACCTTCGATTTGTTCGCCGGATGAACTGTTTGGAGCTTAAAAAATGACGACCGATCCTATCAATGATGAAATCCTAAGAATCAAACGCGAATTGGCTGCACAGTTCGGCAATGATCTTGAGAAGATCGTCGCCGACATCAAGTCGAGGGAACGAGACACGATTACACTTCCAGCTCGAATATACGATCCCCAGTCCGTGGCATCCACAACCCGGCAGCCCAAGCCAGTGTCTAGTGATGTCTCTGCTCCGACTGTTCCGTAATAGAGAAAAGATTGCCCGTTCGGTGCATTGTTTTTTGGGATCGTAGCGATTTATCCCCATCTCTCGCACTCTTCAAAAACATTGGGAAAACATCGAAAAGTTCGGTTCCTGTCCTCTCCGCTGCAAAACCCTGGTTTTCCCAGGGTTTTTCGCATTTCTGGCCAATTGTTTGGGAGTTCTGTTGCGCCCATGCAACTCGGTGCATGGCGCCTGCGGCGTTGTATTTCGCGTCGCGCACCGAAAATCGAGTCGTTTTTCGAGTCGCGCAAGTAGTCGAAACACTGTGGTTTTTGCATGGCTCGGTCTGGCACCGATCCACGTCGATGGAGGCGGTAGGATTCGAACAATGCCTGTGATGAATCCTGCCGCCTCTGTGGCGTCAGGATTACGGGCTTTGACCTGCCTTTCGCTGCTGAGATTCCGAAAAAGAAAAAAACCTAACTATTTTGACGATTATTCGGGTTTTGCCGATTTACAGGCATTGACCGTGCGGGGGGGGGTTATAACTACGTGTCGACTTAGGGATGAGAAATGTACCTGTAAGGAAATTTTTTGTTCGTTCTATTTTGAGGAGATTTTTCGATGAGATGTTTTCAGTTGTTTCAACTGGTGGTCGCGTTTCTGGCAGTACTGACCGCCTCGGCGGGGCAGGTGCAGGCGGCGACCATCACTACGCTATTTGCTTCAAATAACGGCGGAAATGAAGGTGGTGCCGTTTATTTTGACATCAATGTATTGAGCCCTGACGGGATCACGATTAAGAAGCTATTTACGAACACAAGTGAATCATTCGTTCTCGGCAATATGGACGTTTACACGCGATCTGGAACATCCAGTGGATTTCAAACCAGTCTTGCCGGATGGACGCTGGTCAGTTCTGGTCTCGGAGATTCAGCGGGCAATAACAATCCATCGGAGTTCGACGTCACGGATTTTTCTCTTGGGGTTGGCGTTACGGGCATCGCTATCGTCTCGTCGAGTAACTGGGGTCACTCGTATACAGCCGGGAATGGTACAAACGAGTTCTACAGCAACAGTGACCTTTCCTTGACGCTTTTCAGCGCAAAGAATGTTCCGTTCGTCGTCGGCGGAAGCGTATTTTCGCCACGAATTTGGAACGGCACCATTGAATACAGTGTTTCTTCTGGAGCAGTTCCTGAACCCACTAGCCTCGCCATCTTCGGCATCGGTGCATGTGTCGCTGGAATCGGTGCCGCTCGTCGCCGCCGACGTGAGAAGTAGCAAGAAACCACAGCCGAATCTTACAGAACTATAGGCAATCGAAACGGACGGCCATCATGGTCGTTCGTTTTTCGTTGGTGCAGTTGTGCGTTTACTATTGTGGCGTTTTTACGTCAGTGACGTGAGGTTAGCCGTAAATACATATTGACCTCGATTTTCATTCACGAGTTCGAATAAGTTACCTCATCACCCCTCCACCATCACCTTCTGCACGCCGGCTGCCTTTGCGAAATCATCTTCGGTCACGAGCAGGTAACTCTGCTGTGCGATCCTTGGCGAGTTGCCGAGCCAGGAGCAGACCACGTGCAGTGGGAACTCACGTTGCAGTTCCGTTTGCCGGCTAGCCCGCATCGAATGGAACAATCGTGGCCAACCCGAGACGCCGGCGCGGCGCAAGAGTCGCGTCATCTCGGTGCGTAGGTTCGAATTCTTCCAACCCATCGCTGTGTTGGCTGCCGCACGGTACTGCGGCGCGGCAACCACATATTCGCTCTTATCGCCGAAGATCTCGAAGGCTTCGTCGAGGATCGGTCGCAGCTCCAGGAAGATTGGGCAGCTACGAATGCCACGACCTTCGTGATGCTCGACCTTTGGCTCTGGAATACTCATTCGGTTCATTTCCCAATCGATGTCCTCCCAGCGTAGCGACAGCGTTTCCGAAGGCGTGCGAAGCCCACCGTAGCGGCTCAGCCCCAGGATCACTTGCCAAACTGGGTTGGCCTTCTTCATCAGTTTGTCGACCACTTCCTGAGGGACAAACTCGTTGACCTTCACCGAGCTCTTTTGGGTCTTTACCTTGAGGAATGGGTTTTCTTCGATGATCTTCCAATCGACCGCATCGTGCATGAACTGCCTGGCGAATTGGATCCGTTTGTGGATCGTCGTCGTAGCCATCCCTCTAGCTTTGAGCTTCTCGTGAAACTCCTTCGCGTGCCCCGCAGTGATTTGATTGATCCGGATTCCCTCGGGCATGTACTCTTTGAGGTTCGCTACTACCTGTTTCCATACCGCAACCGTGGCTGGCTTGCGACTCTTGCCGTGGCGTTTGATGTAGCCATCGAGGAACGCATCGAGGGTTGGGATAATTACCTTCTCAGGAATCGGCTCAGGTTCGACCAAACCCACGGCGATGAGCTTTTCTCGAAGCGCCGGGGATTTGGCTAGCCAAGCCGCATCGTCCTGGGCCATCGGACTGCCGAGAATCTTCGAGCTCAGAATCCCTTCGATGCGTCGCCGAATCGTCTCAGACTCTTTATCCGAAACCCTGCCAAGATACACAGTGCGGCGGGTTTTTGTCTCGTCGTAGAAGAGCGCTCGTTTGCTGCCTGAATTGGCTGTGGTGATCGATGCCATCTAATGTTTCTCCAAGTTGGATGGGGTAATTCATTCCTCATCTGGTGGCTCATCGATCCCGTTGGATTCGTCTTCTTCGGTCTCGTAGCGTTTGAGTTCCAAGAACCGCTTCAGGTCTGAAACTGCAAATCGCGTCAGGCGTCCGATCTTGATGTGGGGGATTTCTCCGCGGTTGCGTAGCTCCCAAAACATCCGCTCGGAAACCCCGAGCATCTTCGCTGCCGCCTTGCCGTTGACCGCTAGCGGAGCGATCGATTCGTGACTATCCATTGGTCATCTCGCTTTCTCTCAAAAACCCAAGTATTCGTTGTCCGTCGGGTTCGTGAGCTCCAGATGCCGATGCACACAGGAGGCTCACTTACCGGTGAAAGTCCAGCCGCTTTTCGCAGTCTTTCGACCGCTTTGGAAAGGTTGTTGGTTTCGTTGGTTCAGGTGGCCATGTCGCTTAGTCCAAACGATGCGAAACATTCGCGGATCGCATCAACGGAGTCACAAATAACGGCGCGGTTCTTCGTGGCAATTACTCGGCCACGGTGATCGATGCCAACACGATCGATCTTACCGGCACCGTGTTTGCAGGTGCGTACGTTGTAGGTTCCGGCCAAGTTGCCCTCGCTGCAGCCCCAGCTGCCAACATCAATTTCCAAGCCCAGTTCATCAATTGTCAAGATTACGCAGAACTCACGGCTGAAATCACCGCAGGGCGTGGGCAACCCGTCGTCGGGCAAGGACTGGGGGTGATCCTTACCGGTGCGACCGCAACCACGACCAACATCGGAACCGTCACAGCGAATGTTATCGGACAGGCGGCTCACGATGCTGTTATTTCGGGTAAATGTCCCAGGTTGGCACCGATCCACGCCCGTGGAGGCGGTAGGATTCGAACTATGTGCCTGTTGTTTTGACGCGTCGGTGCGGTGAGACTAGACCGAAACAGCCTATCACGCCATCCAATGATTGTTCGGCTTGCAAGTGCCTGATATCATTCAGCTTCGGATCGAAGCTAGCTTGCGTGATAGGCTACATTGGTGCGGTCTTCAGAGTTTAGGCTGATCCGTATAAAAACAAGTTATGTTGCAAAGGAAGGACACATGTTTGAAAACGAGTGCGTGCTTAACGAGTTCATGGTTGAGTACATGAACCTGCTGGTCGCTGATATCGATGAATCCGAATTCGACCACCAACCGATCGAGGGCTTCAACCCGCCACGTTGGACCCTCGGCCACCTCGCCATCTACACCGACTATGCGTTACGCGCGACAGGAGGACGATTCCAGTGTCCGAAGCAGTGGCATCGAAGTTTCGCTCGCGGAACTACGAGCGACCAGACGCCGGAAGACCTGCCCAGCAAGAACGAATTGATCGAGAAGATTATCGACGGATTCTCAACGGTCCGTGATCGCTGCCAACAGATGGATCCTTCCGCCGTTGCCGCACGTCATTCCGTGCCGTTTCTGTCGTCCACGCCGCTCACGACTGTTGGTCACGTTGTTTCACATCTAATGACCACGCATTTCTCAGGACATCTGGGGCAGTTGTCGGCATGGCGGCGTGCTTGTGGCCGTCCTCCCGTCGAACCCAAACAAGCAGCTGAAACGAAGAGCAGCAATATACCCAAGCCGTGAACCGGAGCACTCATTCACGCGGCAACTGAAATCAAAGTCTCCCGTTCGTGCCCGGATATTGCAGGCGTTCGGCGGCAAGTAGGGAAGATCGTGAGACCGATTGGTTTTCAATTGTGTGTAGCCATGTCTATTGTCTGCATGCCGCTTGCCGCACAGGAGACGCACACCGAAACCAGCAGTGGTGTGGCCGAGCAATTCAAGCGGCTTGACCGCGATGGCAATGGCAGGTTGTCCGCATCCGAGGCCGGAAAAGCTGAATTCTTCAGGCGAACGGATGACCGCCGAAGCTTGCCTCGGGTTGAGCGATGGCAGATTCAAGCAGACCGATATCTCGGATACCGTGACTGCCGCCGTAAGTATCGATTTGATTCTGATGAGATTCGATGATGTCATCGAGGGTTAGGAACAACACGGGATATTACTCCGCGAGCTTCTTGAACGCCTTGGAGTGTTTTGAATTCACCTTGGCTCGTGCTGCACGAACCTTGGTTTTCTTGTCGTCGGAGTTGACAGGCGCGATCCGGATAGACTGCTCGGTGACGGTTGGCGTTATTTGCGGTAGAATACGCGCATGAAAAGCATCTACCTTGAAACTACTGTTGTTGGGCACATAGCTGGACGCCTGCATCCGGTCGCAACCGTACTTGCACGACAGCAGGTCACGAGACAATGGTGGGAATCTGCGTCTGATCGGTATTTGCTGTTTGTATCTGACCTTGTCCTTGCCGAATGCGGTGATGGCGATGAAGATGCTGCAAGCGAACGGCTCAATATTTTGGAAGGCATTGACGTGTTGCAAACTACCGCTGCAGCAAATGAGCTCGCGGCGTCGCTAATTGAAGCCCACGCTGTGCCTAAATCGGAACCACGGGACGCACTACACATTGCTCTGGCTGCGATCAACGGCATCGACTATTTGGCTACTTGGAACTTCAAGCATATAATGAATCCATCGACCCAGCATTTGATTGACGCTGTTTGCCGCAATGCTGGCATCGAGTCCGCAGTAATTTGCACGCCGGAACAGCTTTTGGTGACATATGACGATCCCTGACCCAACCGAAGAAATGAAAGCGATTCGCCATCGTTTAGGTGCTGAGTTCGACTACGACCTCGATCGGATTTTCGCGGACATCCAGCGCCGTCAGGCAGAATCAGGACGAACTTATGTCACTAGGCCATCGCGCAGAATCGCAAATAACAAAGCGATGCAACGGAGCGGCGGAAGCGACGTTTCTGATAACGCCGAGTCAACTCCCGCCGCCCGAGAATCGCAAACGTTGGGAGTCTCAGATTCACCATGACGAAATTCATTCATGCAAGTAGTCTGCTCTCTGCTGTTGCGGCGCTAGCAATGGTTGCTATTTGCATGTAATCCCAAAGCTGGCATGGATCCTAGCAACTGTTGCTTTAGCAGCGTTTGCGACGGTACAGCATTTCAATTTTCGAAAGACCAGTTCTTCCCATTCATAGGATTCAACTGCGATTGACCAACGCTAAATCGGGTAAGCAAGCCCGTTGCCGGGCACCCTCCCTACATCAACCTGTCACCCCTCCACCATTACCTTCGCCACGCCTGCGGGCCTTCGCAAAATCATCCTCGGTAACCAGCAGATAACTCTGCTGAGCGATCCGTGGTGAATTGCCAAGCCAAGAGCAGACAACGTGCAATGGGAACTCACGTTGGAGTTCGGTCTGCCGGCTGGCCCGCATCGAATGGAACAATCGTGGCCAACCTGAAACTACGGCGCGTCGCAGGAGTCGCGTCATTTCGGTGCGGAGGTTCGAGTTCTTCCAACCCATCGCGGTATTGGCTGCGGCGCGATACTGCGGAGCCGCAACTACGTATTCGCTCTTGTCACCGAATATCTCGAACGCTTCGTCGAGGATCGGTCGCAGCTCCGGGAAGATTGGGCAGCTACGAATGCCACGACCTTCGTGATGCTCGACCTTCGGCTCGGGGATGCTCATGCGGTTCATCTCCCAATCGATGATTGTTCTCAACATGACTTTCTCGGCCACAATGGCTATTTCAAATTAGTTATGAGCCTATTTCAACACATCGAAGCATGTTTTTTGGATAATATGGGGCTCGACGAGATGAGGTTTTTGCAAACGCTAGAACAAGCTGGAATGTGGTTGAGTGAGGGAACGGTAACATGGCAATCTATTACGTGGAGACGACAATTCCTAGTTTCTAACATGAGGTACGAACTGAACCTGAGATGGTTGCCAGAAAGGATTGGACGCGAAGGTGGTTTGATGCGGTGATCCATACAGACCGAGTGGTAACGAGCGCCGCGGTAATCGCCGAATTAGAAGGTGGAGACTTTCCCGGACGCGATTCGGCGCTAATGTTGCTTGCAAACCTTGAGTTGTTGAGAATCGACACCGCTGTCGCTGAGATCGTTGCCGCCTATGACAAGCACAAAATAATGCCAGAAGATCCTTTCGGAGATGCCCTCCATTTGGCACTAGCTTCGTATCATCGGTGTGACTTTTTGGTGACCTGGAATTGTCAACATCTTGCTAATGCGAGAAAATTCGGGCACATACGACGAGTCAATGGTATGCTTGGATTGTTTGTTCCGGAACTGGTTACCCCGATGGAATTACTGGGAGAGGATTGGGATTTATGACACCACCCATTTTGGATGAAATCCGTCGTGTTCGGCACGCGATGTCGGATGAGATCCAGCACGATCCACAACGAATTGTGGAATATTTTTCTGCGATACAGAGGAAGTTGGCCGACCGGGTTATCAATTTAGCCGACCAGGGACCACTGGGGCGTACAAAACCCAGTCCTGACAGTAGCCCGCAAACGAATCCCGAAATTGGTTCATCGCCATCGCTCCGATAATCGTTGCTTGATCGTCAACTGAACCGAATTTCGGTCTCGCGGAATCTTGTCTGAGTACCTCTCGAACTCCTCAAAAACGTAGGGAAAACACCCAAAAGTTCGGTTCCTGTCCTCTCCGCTCAAAAACCAAAGGTTTTCCCAGGGTTTTTCGCATATCTGGCCAATTGCTTTGGAGTCCTGTAGCGCCCATGCAACTCGGTGCATGGCGCCTGCGGCGTTGTATTTCGCGTCGCGCACCGAAAATCGAGTCGTTTTTCGAGTCGCGCGAGTCGCCAAAACACTGGTGATAGGGATGGTGTTTGGTTTAGGGGGGTAACGGCTAAGCGGCGTCTGAAGAAGTAACCCTTTTTCCTTTGGGTCGTTTCCCGTAGCCATCCGCTGCCAAGCGGTCGACGGCGGCGCGAGGAAAGCCTCCACCGTCTGGCGACAGGTGGCTACGGGCGACAGGTGGCTACGTGCCACTTGAGGCCTCCACCGTCTGGCGACAGGTGGCTACGGCCGGGCAGGTGGCTACGGCCGGGGAATCGAATCGTGCTATCCAACGGCTGAAAGCCTGTCCTCGCGAACAATCACACGTCGGAGAGGTTTTTCGGCGGCCAAGCCGCACGCATCGCATTGAGCACTGCCAGCACGTCGATCCCCTCCTGCACAATCGCCCCAGATACAGGCGTTAAATATCCAAACGCGGATAAGAACATCGCCACGACGCTCAGGGCCATTCCCCCTAAGGCGCTTTGCATGGCGATCGACTTCATCCGACGCCCGATATGCATGAACTCGTCGACCTTGGTGAGTTTGTTATCGAGCACCACCACATCGGCCGCTTGGGCCGTCACATCGCTGTTGTTGCCGATGGCCACTCCAACGCTTGCAGCCATCATCGCCGGTGCGTCGTTGATCCCATCTCCGACATAAAGCGTTTTGGCCAACGCCGTCTCGGCACGAACGATCTGGAGCTTCTGCTCGGGACTCTGCTGGGCAAGCACCTGCGTTACTCCGACTTGGTCGGCCAAGTATTTTACCTCCGATTCCCGATCGCCCGAGACGATCATCGTCTTGCTGATGCGATGACTACCCCCCAAGTGGTTGATGAAGGCTTTGGAATCCGAACGAGGCGCATCGCGCATTTGGTAGATGGCCGCATAGTTTTGGTCGATGGCGATGACGCACTCGAGACCCTCGGCTGATTCGGGCATATGCTCGAGTCCTGCGATGGTTTGCTCGCGGATTTTTTTCCGGCTCGTCACGAGGAGCTCTTGGCCCTGGACGCTTCCAAGGAGTCCCTTGCCGGGGACTTCGCTGACCGAACTTGCCGGGTAGGTCGCCAAGCCTTGGGCATTGGCTGCCGAGACGATCGCGTGCGCCAAAGGATGTTTCGAATAGTGTTCGAGGCTTGCGACCAAAGCCAGGACGCGATCGGGCTCGAACATCGGCGCAACGATTTGTTTTACCAGGGTCGGCTCGCCGTAGGTCAGCGTACCGGTTTTGTCGAAGATCGCCGTGCGGACCGAGGAGACTTGTTCCAAGGCGACGGCGCT
>QWPJ01000214.1 GCA_003671195.1 Planctomycetota bacterium | reverse complement strand
GGCCCGGATCTCTTGCGAGAAGCCAAGCAACCGAAAGGATAGAATCGGATCGGTAATCGAACGCTCGAGGCAAGCGGAGTCTATCTTTGGATTGCGGCCACGGGCCTTGGCGTTATCGATGATGATTGTCGTAACGCCACGCCGGACGATTGTTCCCAAACGCTTCTCAAACTCTTCATCGTTCGCGTTGTAAGATGCGGTTTCCACATGATGGCCATCCCGAAGAATTGCCGAGATTTGTGCAAGAACCGATTTGCCAAGCTCAGGCTGATTCCCGTTGAACAGTGCAGCAGGCTTGGAGCCGATGAAACGTGAGACGAGCAGACCGGTTAGAAGGATTCCGATGTAATTGGTGCGGTCTGCCGGTTTCCTCCAACAGAAGTCTCGCAACAACGCGTCGAGATGCTTGGTCCCTTCGACTGGCTCGATATGTGGACCAGCGTAGTAGAAACCGGACTTGGGATCGAAACCCGGACTGACCATCCGCCAGTCCTCCGTGTAGATCGGATTGTGGCTAAACAGTCGGATTGCGGGCAGGCGTTCACGCTGGCCAACGTTGTTAAGCCACGTGTTCGCATATGAAGTTGGCAAAGGCTTGTACTCGCCTCCATCTTCATTGACGAAGTAGAACTCGACGTGCTGATTGAGCAATCCCGTCAATTCCGCAGATGAGAGCACCGGCGAGATCGATTGCTCTCGCACCACAACCAATTGCTCCACTCGATTGAAACAAGAGCCGGTGGCAAGCAATCGATCGGTGATCTGGCCCATGGTCGAGGCCACAGGCGTTGATCGCGAATCGATCGTAATGGTTCGTCGTTCTTCCGACTCCTCTGCCTGTTGGTCGCCAGAAGGGGCAGCTACCGGTGTGGTCTCGTTTGGCAAACGCTTTTGCAAGCGATCGCACAAAGTAGCTCGCACATCGTACTCGCCACTTCCCCAGGTTAAGTCGAAATAACGGCGACCTTGCTCTGCGAACTTACCGACAGATTGCAACCGTGTCCAAACTTCATCCTTCGCAATCCCACTTCGAATCGCATAGCAGCAAACGGCGAAGTCGGCCTCAGAACGAGTGCCTTCCGAAGCGATTGTACAAGCGGCGATAAGCTCCGAGAGCTTGTCGGACTTTCCAGCCGATAACTTACGAACGGCCGGCAATGGCATTGCCTCAATCTGCCTTTGGCGTTTGGTAGCTTCACATGACTTCGCAAACTTGTGAAAGGCATCAAGGGAATAGCGACGGTTGCTATCGCATTCAATCAAATCTGCCTTGACTGGTTCGCGACCATTGCGTTGATCTTTTCGATTCAATGTGCCTGGTAATCGGAGCAGCCGAGTGAGGTCGGTTGTATGATCGGCGTTGATAGCGGCCGCGATGCCAGCTAGTAGGTCTTGGGCCTGCAGTGCTTTTGGGCTTGTCTTGGTCAAATGATGGCGTCGATCCAAGAAGACACGATCTTTACCATCAAGAACGTAGCGTTTGGGCTTTTTACGTCCGTCACTTCCAATTGACCATTCCGTTTCGACGGGTGGAGGATCGCCAACATCGTCAATCAGCAGTGGGCGATCCAAACGCCAATACAGGTGCACGCCGTTGCCGCTATTGACGATAGCAGTGGGCGCAGGGATCGCCTGTGAATTGCAACGTTCAATAGCTTGCGTAACATTGCATCCATCGAGATCAGCCCAGAGACATCGAATAATTCGAATCTGCCACGCTAGGTCGAACCGTCCCTTGTTACCAACTCGTGGACAGACGCCGAAAAACAAGTTCGTACGCTCCGACTCGGAACTTGTTTCCAGCCGAGACAGCGTTTGTTCAAGTGTCGTCGCCTTGGCGGGCCGGTAGCATACGTTACTATAGTCAACACGACTGCGTTTCCGCCCAGCTTCAGTCCATGCTTCCACAGGACGAAAGAGAATGAGGTCTGATGGCTCGAATAGAGTCGTCAATAAAGTGATCGCTGGGTGACTCAAGCTGGGCCACCTTTATTTGGTTCCTCACCCAACGGTAGACGCACTCCCATCGCCTTCAAAACTCTTGACCCGTGATCAGTCTCACAAAACCGAACTACCGGCTCGGTTTCGTCTGCTAAAGACGCGAGTTGAGCCCATGTAACGCTTTTCCATTTGCGGCAGCGGTACGCGCGGAAGGAGATGCCTGAATCATCAAAACGGACAACGAGATTCAGACCTGGCAGATGTCGAATGATAGGGCGACTGAAATGGGTGAGCTGCGACATGACTAGGCGATCTCCATTGCGGGCGAGAGCGTCTGTGATTCGGCATCATCAATCTGCACTTTGATCTGGCCTTTCGGTTTGGATTCATGCTTGATCGACAGAAGCCAAACGACCTGGGAGTCGTCCCAAAACACCCCTGCATGTTGCAAGGCGTCGAGAACGGCCTTTTGCACGTTGTCACAATCACGACGACGATCATCGGGCGGCGCAATGTCGATGCGGATCGCAAGTGGACCCATCAGTGGCTTGATGCTTTTGGCGATGGCAATACGGCGAACTTGGTGCCGATAGGTGCGTGCATCCTTGGAGAGAACAGGACGCCCCTGGTAGTAGCTGAAGTAATGATTTATGCTTGGTGGAAACGGAAGTTCAAGTTCTATACGTGAGTCCATGTTCTTCCTTTCAACAGTGCAATTACTGTGGCTCGCGTAATATCGAATCGAGATGCAATCTCTCCATATGAGTGTCCACTTGTCCTAAGTTCTCGAATCAGCGGAACATCTCTTTCTGTAATCTTTGCGCTCGAACTGCGGCTACCTCGTGCAATAGTTCCGTGAAGCCGCTTATCGCATCCGTTTGCTTTAGGCGTATCCCATCGCAAATTTTGGAGAACGTTGTTCTGTCGATTACCGTCGTTATGACACGCTTCGTGACCAGCTGGACAATTCCCCACGAAGGTCTCTAGAACTAGGCGGTGTACTGAACGCCAATGGAGTTTTCCATTTCTAGTTAGACCGACACGCAGATACCCTCTTCGAAGCTGAGGTTTAAGCCTGTGCCAATCATCTGCTTTATCTTTCCAGCGACTGAAAACAAGCTGCGACCAAACAGTGCCATCGGTTCCGATCCGATAACCAGGGAATCCCGATACAACTTGATACTCAACGTCGGCCATAAGACAGTCCGATATGTAGGAAACAAAAGAAAGCCGGGACGGAGCGAATGGCCGATTAACACCGACTCATTCGCTTGTTCCGTCCCAGCCGCACCCGTGCGAGCTCGAACCAGAGCAAATCAGAACGGCATATCCCCAGTTGGAGCTTCGCCGTTCGTTGCCGCCGCGATTCGAATGCGTCGATTGAAGTAGACGTTGGTGTAGTCACCGCGAGTCCGCTTCGTGACTTCCAAGGTCACATCGAGCAGTTCATTAAGTCGCCCGGACAGTTCGCTGAACTTGGAGAGCTCCAGACCCAGCGTTTTCAGATCACCCTTCACATAAGGGATTGATGCTTGCGTGATGACCGAGTTCTTGAAGATGTGACGACCGGCATGTGAGCCAGACAGCACTTCCAAATCGAACTTAATCATCGGGTCGCCTTTTTGACTGCTCTCAAGTTTCACTGACTCGATGCGAGCCTGATACTTGCCGTCGGGGACCTCGTCATACTCTGGTGCTTCCGCGGTTGCGAAATCATCATCGAACGAGGTGAGATCAACGGACTGGTTGGTGGTTTCGTATTCTTCGTAATCGCTCATTGCTTAACAGCCTTTCCTGCTGGGGTGCTGCCCGGAGTGGAAGTAGACGCAGCAGTGCCTTTGCCGGGCGCAGGGCTCTGTGCGGGTGAATTCGAAGCGGTGCCGCTAAATGCCGAATTGAAGGCGGAGTAATCCAGTGGCAGCATCTCGGGCAAGCGACCTGTTCGATCGCCGGCCTCGTATGTTGGATGAGGTTTGGTTCGGAGTACTCGATCGACGACGAGATTTCCGGCAGCGTCTTTACGAGATACCGAGTCGCCGTAGAGGATGATGTCGACCAGGCCTAATACAACGTTTCGAGCACGATCGGGTAAGCTCGGCGTGGTCTTGGTGTACTCGCCCGTTCGCGTTTCGATCGTCTTATCGACCGCGTGCGAGATGAGGATCAAGCCATAGGGCAAGCTGGCCAAACGAGTCAGCACGCGATGCCATTCGTTTTTCACAAGAGCCCAGCCTTTGCCGTGGCCCATGTCCCCTTCGTACTCGATGCCATGCTTGGCACAGACATAGTCCGAGCACATCTTGAACGCGTTGTCGACCGTGTCGATCACCAGCGTCTTGAAGTTGTGATCGCCCTTGGCAAGCAACTTGCAAGCTTCCAAGAATGCTTCCCACGAGTAGGTCGGCACCTTGAACACTTCCAAGTGATTGAGCCCTGGTTCGCATTCAAAGAACATGGCCTCGGGGAACTGGGAAGCGAACGAGCTCTTGCCGAGCTTAGGAACGCCATAGAGCAAGATTGATTGCTTTGCCAAGTCGGTGGTCGGTTTGGTCTTAGTGGTTGGTAGTGTCACTGTCATAAATAAGGTTTCCTTTCAAATCAGAACGGGGGTGCTTCAGAATCAACACGAGATAGCTCTTCGTTAGGGAGAGCGATCTCGTACAGGTTGTCAGCGACGTTTGGATTGAATCCCGACTGGCAATATGCCAAGTACTCGCATGGGCGTTGGTACGAGAAACAGTTCGATGTATTCAGCAGCCATTTGCCACGGCGACGGGCATCGAGGTACTGCTGGGTGATTTCCCAGACTTCGTCTTGCAACATGGCAAGTCGGTCTTCGGAGAGATAAATGAACTCACGATGGAATGCTTCGGGGCGTGAATACCATTCAGTCAGCCGAGCTTGAAACTCATCATCCGTCTCTGGCATCTGTCGTTTCGCTGTCGACTTGCCGCTCTTGTTCTTGGCCGCGAGTTCCGCGTGGCGAACTTCGTATTCTTCCTGCGTTTCGCCTTTGCCTTGTTTAAGCCGACTCTTGAGCAGCACGTTGTAGATCACGCCAACGATCGGATAGCCAAGTTCCCGCAAGTAATAGCAGTACAACGCTATCTGCGTGTCGGTCCACAGCTTGTCTAGATAACTCGCATCAACGGTTGATGCCGTTTTATGCTCGAGCAGATACAAGCCATCGTGGCAGCGGACGATGCCATCGACCTTGCCGGCGATTCGAAATGTTTGACTCTGCCGACCAGTATCTGGATTGCGGATCTCTCCGACGAACTCCTTTTCAACTTCAACGACTTCGAACTCTTCGGTTGCGTAGCGTTCGGCGTAACCACGGATCATCGCCGTTGCCAAATGCCATTGAACCATTTGGTTGGAATCGACAACGCGATTTTCAAAGGCATCATCAATGTAGCTGAGGACATCTTGAAGCCGAGATTCAGCGTTTTGCGACCGATACCAAAGCTCGATCGCCGTATGGATTACGCTGCCGAACGACAACGCTTCTGCTCGCTCACGCGGCCGCAGATTATCGAGATAGCGGTTCTTGTACTTTCGCGGACAATTGCGAAACGTGTTGAGCGCCGAATAGGTCAGCAGCGTTTTATCGTTCGATTCGGTTTGAGTGATGGATTGTGACATAGGTGCTCGGGGTTAACAGTCTTGAGGGTGCGATGCTGAGGAAATCGGTTCCTAGAAGAAGTTCATCTCGTAGGTGTCTTGCTCCTCGATCAGAATGCCGTTGAGGCGTTTCGCGCCTCGTTCTCGAGCAATCTGCGCCTCGCTCAATTTCAGCGACGCATTGATTTGCGAGCACTTCTTGCAAATGCGATTAGCTGCACTCTTGGAACGAAACGTTTCGTTGCACTTCAGGCACTTCCGATCACCAGGTTCATGAGGTAAAGGTCGTGTTGACATCGCTTGTGGATCTTTCAGCGAGGAGGTCGAAGAGGGGGATGACAGGTTGCGAATCAAACCGTGTCGACTGACTCGACCTCGAAATTGCCTTCGTTGTCGCTGGTCACCAGATAGTGCTGGTGCGAGATGTTGGCGACGAAACGGCTTTCACGAGGAAGTGCCTGACGGATCGTTTGGCAGGATTCGTTGAATTCGTTGGAAGCAGCTTCGAAGCGTTCAACGGCTCGCAGGTACCGTTGCAAGGCGAGTGAGACGGTGACGCGCTGGTCGATGTTCATGGCGGGTGCACTCATTGATTTGATGTCCTTTGGTTGTGTTGATTGAAAACTTGTCTTCTCTATCTGTTGGAATACCCGGAACACGGGTGAATTGACGGTTACGATTCCAGATATCTGTCGAATCCTGCTTCCTCGAAGAGCTTGCGGATCTGCAACATCCAGTCATTGAGCGTGGTGCGTGGGATGCCGAGGTCGCGAGAAATCTCGGTGATCGAGTGGGTTTGACGGCGACGGAGAATGTCCTGGAATTTCTCTGGTAACTTCGACATGAACGTGGCTAGGTCCATGCGTAGGTCGTTGAGTTCTTCCTCACCAAGGCGACGTGCACGACCTAGCCGTCGATCTTGATCCTTGTCGTGTAGTGTCTGAGACATTTCGACTTGACCACCGTCATCACCACGGACGGTCTTGCTCAGACTGACGCGGCCGACATTCGCACGTTTAACAACGGAGCGATCGCGAACGACGTTGGCCAAGTGGCGTTGCACCACGGTGCAGACGTACGGGTAGAGATGGCCAACCGATGGATCGTAGAGGCGAAGACTCTTAGTCGCCCGAACGTAAACCTCTTGGACCAGGTCGTTCCGATCTTGCTGTGTAAAATCGGACTTGGCGATTAGCTTTCCAACCTGCCGATGGATGACACTGCGAACGAAATTGTCGTCACCAAGGTTGATGGATTGGTTGTCTGACATGAACGGACCTCCTGTTTGAGGCCCCACAGGCAACAGGTCCGAAAGTTAAAGCCTGTGAGGCCCGCTCGCTTGTTCGCGAGCTGTTTCCTGATGTGAATCAGACCTGTCGTCCGCTACTGGCGAAAATTCCCAAAACGGGCTGGGAAAGAAGAAAATTCCCAAACGACATCGCACGAAACCCAGGAAAACACTGGGTAAATGCAATCAGAAATTTGCTAAAATCCCGAGAGTGGGGTTTGGGGAAATTCCCAAAATTCCCGTTTGGGAACGGTGGAAGAGTCCACGTGAAGTTCGGCTTGCGCAGGCCAGCGCTCAAAAAAGAATTGTGGCGCGCACGTCCATAAAGAGGGCGATTCGCCATCGCATGGGATTCAAAGCGCCAAGAGGTTGGGGTTGGCTTACCAACCCAAAGAAAGCCCTCTACAACCGCGTGTATTACAGAACGACCCGCGGTTGCTTAGTTTTGGTTATGGCAGCCGGCGCAGCGGCGACTTCACCATTCGTCTTGTAGACGATTTGGCTGATTCGCTGAAGAGAACGAGTGCTCCCAGTCCTCGGGATGCAATTTGAAAACGCATCTCCAACCTTTTCTATCGTCGGTGAGCTCGATCGGCTCGCCCTCGATGTCAAAGAACTGTTGAAGCGACTTGTTAAGCAATTCCCGCTGCTTACGATTCTTGCGGCAGGCGTCAGGAGAGAGCCACGTCATCATGCCATGTTCTCTCGCAAACTTTAGGAGTAGCTCCCACTGTTTGCTTGGCTTACCACTTCGCGAATCAACCAAGCCCAGTTGAGAGTAAGTCAACATTTGGCGCTGGTCGCGGATGGTCACACTGATCTTTTCCGTGTCGCTGAAACGCATCTCCACCTCGCTCCAGCGGCAACCACTTGGAGTTGGAAATCGTCCAGCCACGGTTTTAGCCGGTGGCATAAGTCGATCGCGGAATGCTACCAGTTGACCGCGCGCCCATTGCGACAAGTTCCAATCCCCGTCGTCGCCGCGGAGCATCGCCTGCTCTAGCGGAATGATCAAACAGCCACGCGTATTGAGAGCGGTCTCGTTTCGGCTGTTCAACATCCGATTAGAGGTGAGAAACAAAACGAAGGGACGCTGGGTCTCGGCCAATAGCGCATCGATGCACCAATCCAACCGGCGCGGATCGCTTACTTTGGCTAAGTACAGAGAGAATCCCGATCCGTTGGGATTCCCAAAGTGTCCAAGCCTGAAACGGTACATGGGACCGCCAAGCCGTTCGAAAGCCACCTCGAATCCGATCAGTGCAGCAAGCTCACCTGCGAGCTTGCTGAAGCTGAACTCGTAGCAAACAATGTCGCGTCGATCGACTTGCACATACGTCTCAGTCTTCTGGTTGTAGCCTTCAAAGACACCCTCTTCGAATTCCGATACTTCAAGCCATTCATAGGGTCGCCCCGGAACGGGCAGTGCTGCAGCCAACTCGTTGATCGGCACCAAGAGGTCTCGGTTGGAATCAAACGAGTCGCCAAGCAACAACCGCCAACTCAGATGCGAAGTCGCGACATCATTAAGCGATTCAAGTGCCTGCCAAGGCTGGCTCATGGCGAGTCCTCCGTGGTGATTGCTTGGCTAGAATGAATCCGCGTTGCGTGAGCCATGCCTCGATGATCGCAGACACCGACCCGCGACTGTAGATCGCAACATTTGGTGGGCGAACTGTGATCGCCAGTTCAGTCTTTCGACTTAGTAGCTCCATCTTGAAGGTCGCAGAGATCAACCGACGTTCAATGTGAATATCCTTCTTTTTGGCTTGAGCCCAATCGAACAGATCGTCACCTTTGCGAATGGTGATAACACCATAACGAGAGTCTGGATCGCCGAGCCAGAGCTCAACCATGCGTACATTTCGCACACCTTCGATATCGCCAGGTGCCAACGCGTCGAATTCGAACTCTCGGAGCGGTTCAAGCGTGTACTTGGTACCGGTCGGAAACAGATCTTCGTTCCCAAACATGTGCATTCCCAAGAGCCGACAATACAAGGCCTTCTCTTTGGCACTCTTGGCGTTGATTCTCAGTTCCCCGAACTCGCGATTGTAGATTGCCGAGGCACTTTGCACTGGCCAAAAGGATTGGAAGCCAAATCGGCCGTTGTTTAGGACGGGTTGTCGGCGGTACAGGCTTCCATGCATGATTGAGAACTCCACTTCGTTGCCATTTTCGAAGATTTCTACTTTGGTTCCCTGTGCTCGAAAACGTTCGACATGCCAAGAATCAATATCGTGTTCCAGTTGCTCGAGCGTCTCCTCGGCGGGCGTAACGAACTTAGGAGCAGTTGTCTGGTTTGCTTGAAAGTAATCATACGAACGAGCTCGCTTCAATCGCGAAAGTGCATGGGTCTGCACCAGTTTTTCACGATGCGATAGCAAAGCAGCTGTGACGATGTCGGCTTCTGAATGCTCACCGCCAGGCTCAAGCCCCAGTGAACTGGCTGGAACTCGATCCAGTAAAAGTTCCACGGCAACTGCGTTGGCTAACTCGTCAATAAGGCAGATCGCGTCTAGTAGGTCAGCCGGAGTTTCACGATCGGCTTGGGTTATCTCGCGTATGACCGCTTGGCAATCGATCGAATCAGGTGACTCGATGCGAACGGACCGACTTGCGAAGAAGTCGGTGTAAGGTTGGAGCAATTCGAACAATCGCTTGGGAGCGATCGATTCCAAAACGCCGGGGCGCGATAGACGCGGAAGTCGAACAGAGGTCATGGTGTCTGCCTAGAAAAAGTTACAAACGCATAGCAATCCTTCATTGATAAAACGTCAATCGATCCAACCGGCTGACGAGAATAAGCGATTGGCAGTGGTTGGTCTCTTCGGTATCCACCGAGTGTTGTTCCTGATTTGGGCATCCCATCCATCAGTCCATGACCGTTGTCCTGCGTGATTCCATCCAGACCAAACCACTGCCAATCGCGAACGCTATCATTCACATGCGATTGACACGTTTGGTCACAGCAAAAAAGAAAATGGGGAAAAACCACGCGCCCCAAACCGGCTATCCCGGTTTCAGGGTTTTTTTCGGCTCCCGCGCTTAGATGAAGCTCTCTTAGTTGACGTTCGGTTGGTTGCTGACGCCTTCGTTTGATCGCTCGGACGCAGGCGCTCACCCGGCATCTTAATGATCAAAATTCTTCGAGGTTCTTGTTCGTTAGTCCTCTGAACATCAACAGTCTTGAAAAGATCACGAAGGTGCAGAGATGTCCCTTGACGATCAGTTTGATCAAGAACGATAAGAAACCCTATTCTTGCGCTCGTATTCTGATACTCGCATGTTTGAGAAGAGTAGGCCTGCTCAAGCGAGGAGAAGGAGCAGTCGCGCTCCTCACGTTTGACTTCAATAACTAGGTGTTCCGCTCGCAATTGAACGAATACATCCGCACGCCCGCCCCCAATATCTGAAACCTCGATCTCAGTACCAAGAAGAAATGGCCGCAGTTGAGTCAGTAAATCTGCTTGCAATGCCGATTCATGTGCTTTCGTTCCATCAGCAGCGCGGAATAGGTAGGAAACGTTTGACTCGTGTCCAACCGTCATTTCAAGTCGGCTACTAACAAACGACGTCAACCACAAGATCAAAGTATTGAATAGCCTCTGAACAACTGGAGACCGTTGATAATCGGGATGCGACTCTATTGCGGCAATCTGTTCATTTAAGACTGCTAGTTGAGCCTCGGTGAGCGTTTCCAAGAACACACCAAACGCACTTTGCATCACACGTGCAAGTCTCTCGCCTCGGTCAGGTTGCGGCATCAAATCAGCAACAACATTGACAATCATATCCCTCCGTGAACTAGAACATAAAACACGACGGGTAACCTGAGCGGGCTTTGCCGAACCAACCTTGCCTAACAGCTCTTCTGCACAATCAGAAAGGTCGGAGCCTGCATTCCTTTGGAGCCACGTGCGCAACAAAGTTGCGAATGCTGGCTGTTCAGCAATGCAGGAAACAATTTTCGGTTGTACTAAACGCTCAATCGCACCTTCCTCATCCATCCTGAAGATCGCGCGACTCGCTTGAAAAATGGGCAATAAGTGAAGTTCAATCATCGACGCTGGTTCGTACCAAGCGGGCGAAACCAATCCATCATCTAGTCTTTGAAGATTCTCCGCTAACTGGGTCCATTGAACGACTTCTAGTGACCTGGCTCCCAGCCATGGCGGATCGCAAGTACTACGATGATAAAGCCTTAACTCCAAAGTTCTGCGTCGGATTTCGTCTGATAGAGTGTTGTTAGGGTCATCAAGCTTGCACTCATAGAAGTCCATGAGGGTTTGTAAACAAACGTCAAAAAGCCTTGCATCTGGCCGGCTATTCCCAAATTTCATTGACTTTCTGAACCAGCCGCATGCTTCAACGATGTTCTCAATTGCTTCCTTACAATCAATACATCGCAGGAATTTCACCATGTGTGCAATCCCTAATTCGAACGAAGCCTCGTCGGCTGCTTCTGAATGTCCCGAAAGATCATGAAGTCGTTTCAGTAGTGAATCATCAAACCAATATGTGTTTGCAATCCCCACGATCTTTGCGTACCAGCGAGAAGGTGCGGTCGATGAGCTCCAGTCCAAGTCAAGTAACGCGGCGATAAAAGCATATCGCAGCGACGGCTCTCGCAGCGCAATACGTAGGGCACCGTCAAGAACTCCAGAGCGCCCGACCGGTCCCAAACTCTCGGTATTTATCTGGTCGATATAGACACGAAAGAGCAAAGGCTGGAGGCCGTCGGAAATGCATGAATCAATCGCGTTGACGCAACCACGTAGCGCAATTCCATTTGTGCAGGACGCAACTAGGGATAGGATAATCTCGTTATGAGAATGATCCTCAACAACAGCAAGCGCCTGAACTATCTCGGGCAATACAGGAGAATTTGCTAAACTGGAAACTCCTTCCTTGATCGATTGGAAACCACCAATACTTTCAACGCTGATGACTTCGCCGTTCTCCAAGAGTGAAACGACTCGCTTCTCGACGGAGTGAAGTTCCTGATTTACCAAAGGTAATCATCTCCCGTCGCGCGGCGTGTATGTTCGTCCTTAACGCAATCCAGGATTACTTCAGAGGCGATTGAAGCGATAAACACTTGAAGCTGCTCATGTTCGAGAGCTACTTCCTGCAATCCAGCCATCAGTTGAGCTAGATCCGTGGCTGTCACCTCTTGAGCCGCCGGTGAGTCAATCACAAGTAGCCCAGGATACCTCCCAACGCCCAATTGTGTGCCCACGCTGATCATTGCGAGGACAGTAGCAACCTTTAGTCTTAGCTTCTCGCCCGCTGTTACTTTACTGTACGACGTTTGCTCATCACCCTTTGATAGTATCAGAGATAGATTTCCGCGCAGCGTTGCAGATGTAAGATTAATCATCCCAAATCGGTTTGCATATTTGACGATTGCCTGAGAGACCTTCGTTAAAATGTCTTCTTGCACGGCTTTCACTCGCGACTCCGTTTCGACAAGAGCTGCTTCCAACACCACAAGATCGATTTGCTTCTCCATGTTTTCGGGAATTGACTTACTAGCTTCTTCAATGCGGGCTTCCAACACAGCAATTTCTTTTGCAAGCTCATTCCGTCTCGACGGTTTTTCAAATTTCTTTGCTTCGTTTAGAAGTGTCGCCTCTAGTTCAGCAAGTGACTCCTGTTGCCTCGATTGTTGCTCCTCAAGTGACTTGAGTTGCGACGCCGACTTGGACTTTGCCTGCTTGGATGCTTCTAAGCGATGACGTAAATTCCGCTCGATTTCTGCAGCATCGACGTCGCCGTGAATCGCCTCGCCGCATAAAGAGCAAGCGTTACTAGTGCTCTCCAGCTCCTTCTTCGATTTTGAAATAGAGTGCTCACATCGGGGACAACATGACGGCTCGAGGGCTCGAAACACTCCATCAGCGGCTGTGGCATCAACGTGATTTTGGAGATCGCGTCGATCTTCCAGAAGAGTGTTATTCGCCGCCTCGAATGCTGAATTTGCCTCAATGATTGCGCGATCGAGTTTACGCAAAATCGACCGATCCTCGTTTAGCTTCGTTGTCAGGTCACTAATCCGATTGGTTGCAACGGCGATTGTTGGTAGTTTATCCCACTCCTGTTTCTTCGAATCCAGCTCGGTATTCAGCGTCTTAATACGATCATTGACGGACTCTAAAGCGTCATTTTGTAGGCGGTTTCTCGCTAATTCTTTGCGATTCAGCTCTCCAATCACGGCCTTTATAGAAGACAGCGTAGAAACCCAGGGAACGCCGAGATACATTTGCGTCAGCCGTATTGGGAGCCCTGATTCAGGCGGCAGTTCACCCACGAGAACTTTATAATCAGTGCCGATAAACAGCACGCTGCTCAGAACCTGCCAACCATGCTGCACGATCTTTCCACCAGCTTCACCGAGTGAGCGATGTACAGGAAGTGTTTCCATGCGAAACTCGTGCATGAAGAAGTTGGACATCACGTCTTCGAATTCGTCTTCGTTGCCAAATGAGTTGACAGTACGTCGATTTCCTGTCTTGCTGTATCTACTTAGCCGCCCTTCGATACCGCTTCCTGAGCTAACTTCAATTTCGAATGAGGTCTCCTCTAAATCGAATCCAAGTCTTACCTGTTTGATCCATGACCTTACGTCCGCTTGAAGGTTGTCTGCCGGTCGTCCTCGCAACATCCAACGAATCACCTCTAGGACGGTTGACTTACCTCGAAGGTTCTTGTCAGAGAGTATTGCCCAGAAACCAGAGCTGAGTTCTTCCCATCGAAACTCAAAGGGTAATGGTGATTCGTCGCTTCCTTTATCGCCAGAAAAAAAGATCGATCGGATTAACAGCCGCTTCGGAGCCGGAACCACAGGGGAAGGTTGGATCTGGTACGAAGATAGAATTTGTTCAACACTTTCAGCATCTTGCTGAACTTGCTCAGCAATCGATTCCAGCCATTTGCGATTCTCCAATTTCGGTTTCATGTTATGCCCTTGTGGTGCTCGGCTTACGTCGATCTAGCAGTCGACTTCGTACATCTTCTGCTATTGATGGTATAGTTGCTCCGAGCTTCGTGCTCGCATATTCGATTCTCTCGTATTGTCGTTGCTTCAGTTCGTTTCCATTCCGTCCGTTTGCGATTTGAGACACCAATGCTGATCGTTCGCGGTACCATTTGAGAACTGGTGCTTGCTTTTCAATTCCCTGGCACGTCTGAATAGCCTTGGGCATGACAAGATAGTCGGTCTCTAGCACGCGATCGACTGTTCTCCGTCCTCCAATTCGAATCATTTCTCGTGAACAAAGTATCGCTAAAGCATCATCTAGCTTCTCGTAAGCTCCAAACCGCCACCGAATCATAGGAATGCGTCTAAGGTCAGGTTCATCATCAATAAAGATTTGGGCCGCAATATCTAGTAGGTGGTTGTCACCGGTTTTGTCAAAAAGCTCAATCAACTCGTCAGCAAGATAGTCGGGGTAACGCATCCAGAAGTCGAATGCGCAAAGACGCGTGTTACCTTGAAAGAGCAGGCTCTCACCAGCTGGAGACGCGGGGACAGACTTTTGCCCTCCCGCAACCAACAAAAACAGCAATCTCACAGCATCAAGGTAAAACGAATGGTGGTTCATGTGTTTGGGCTCTTCAGTTTTACATAGTCAAAGCTATAGGCATGCGCCGCGAAGATGAGCAGTCAATTCTTCAGGGTGTTCTTTAGCTTCTCCCAATCGCCCTCAACAATCCACGCGAAGCGATAGCCATCGGGGCTCCGTTGCGCCCAAAGCTCGCCAATATCGCGTTTGTGCTGCTCATCGGGGTTGGATGCCAGTTTCGCATTCTTGTACTCGACGATTACCATGGTTCCATCGAGTAATTCGACGATGAAGTCAGGAAAGAATTTGCCGGGCGATTTCGGCAACCAGAATCCACCGTGTGACTCGTGATCAAGGTTACGGAGCCAGCGTTTGACATTTGGATGCGAGTCGATGATGGTCGCCGTCTCGAGCTCCTTCTTGTTCATGTCGCCGATCAGGTCAAAGGCATGCTTCTTGAACTTGTGGCCGCCGGAGTATTCGCGAGTTGGGTTGTAG
>QWPJ01000244.1 GCA_003671195.1 Planctomycetota bacterium | reverse complement strand
TTTGGAAGAAGAGAACGCAAAGACGCAAGGGCGCAAAGACGCAAAGGTAGTGGATCTCCCGCAGAGATCCGGCTGTTTGCTAGCATTGATAAGTTTGGGCAGCTTGCTCGGATTGGTGTCGAGTTGGCTAGTGGTTTATCGCTACACTCGGCGGTATGTTTCCAACCAAAATCAACCGGCTCATCCTTTGGGACGTGCTGAAACTCTTTGCCATCACGACCATCGGCCTGACGGGTTTGGTCAGTGTGGGACTTGTTGGCCAGCAACTGATTCGCGAAGGGGTCGGTTGGTTGGCCTTAGTCCAACTGCTTCCTTTTATTTGCATGATCGCTCTGCAGATCGCAGTCCCTGCGACCTTGCTCTTTTCGGTCTGTTCTGTTTTTGGAAGGATTTCGGCCGACAACGAAATCATCGCCTTGAAAAGTGCGGGGGTCTCCCCGCTGCGGGTGATCCGCCCGATGATGATCCTAGGGTTTCTCGTTAGCATCCCTGCTGTATGGATCAACGACTTGGCCGTTTCCTGGGCGCAGCCCGGCATGGAGCAGGTCGTTTTGCGGTCGATCAAGGAGATCATTTACAATCGGCTCCGAACCCGCCGATCGTATGAAAACGACAAGGGCTTTACGGTTCACGTCCAAGACGTCCAGGGGGATTGGCTGATTCGTCCGACGATCTTCTGCTTCGACCAAGTCACGGGTAAACCGACGACGATCACGGCCGAGAAGGCTCAGATTTTCAAGGATCCGGATCGTGACGAATTGATCTTGGAGATGGTCAATTCGAAGGGCGAGACCAGTCAGGCCAATGCGACGCGTTTCGACATCCCAGGCTCGGAACGCTTCAACATGAGCTTGACTCGGGCTTCGCAAAATGGTGCCGACTCGGCGCGTCCGTCCCAGTTTGCGATGGAGCAAATACCTGCCGAAGTCGATCGGCAATTGAAGCTCAACGAGCGAATCCAGGAGTCGATGGCCATCGAGGTCTCGATGGGACTGAGTATGGGTCGATACAATCAGCTATCCGACGCGAATCTTCAGGGGATGCTGGTCCAGATCGAGGAAAACAAGAAACGGCTGATCCGACTAGAGCTGGAACCTTACCGTCGCTGGTCGTTTGGATTCAGTTGTTTCTTTTTCATTTGGATCGGGGTTCCCTTTGCGATTCTCAATCGTTCGGCCGACTACGCTTGGACCTTCGGGATGTGTTTCATCCCGATCATGCTGATGTATTTCCCATTGTTCGGATTGGCGTTAGATCGCGCCAAAGATGGAGCTTGGCCCGCGAGCACTCTTTGGATCGGAAATGGTTTTTTGTTTGTCGTAGGGAGTTGGCTAAGGCATCGCGTGGTCAATTCGTAGAAGCTGAGTTCCATGTTTGATCGACGTAAGCTTTCGATGCGGCAAGCAATTCGGTGACTTGGTCTAGTCGCTCGGCGATCGGAACACCGCGTGGGAACGGATGCATGAAGACTTCGGTCCATCTGCAGTAGGACCCTTTTTTAAGTTGGGCCAGCAGTGGTGCGAAGTCCAGGTTGCCTCGGCCCGGCAATTGGAGTTGTTCATCCTCTTTGGGTTGCGCCTGCATGCAGCCTTTTCCATGTTGCCAAGCGTAGAAGACTTCGATGCTCGGCAGGACATCGCCGATCAATGCGCTGAGCATCGCTTCGTCTTGGGGAAGGTGATAGGGTGCAAAGGCGATGGCCAATCGTTCCGAGGGTCGAAAGTCCTGAAACCAACGGATCGAATCGGGGGAGTCGAGCAGGCTGTTTGCATGGTTCTCGATCGCGATGGTCACGTCGCATTGTTGGGCTAATTCCAGATGGGGCTTCATTTTTTCGGCCCACTGGCGCAGCGATTGTTTGAGCTCCTCCCCGGTTAGCCCTTTGGGGCCGCCAGAACCGGTCACGATCGTGCCGCATCCGAGTCGCTTGGCTAGCCGCATTTCCTCTCCGAGTCCGAAAGGGCCTAGCGGGTACTGCGTCAGGCACTCAAGCTTGCACTCGTGGCTGGCCAAGAGTTCCGCGAATTTGGCTTCGCCCATCTCCGTGAGTTGCTCGCGTTGGTTCCCATGCACCTTGGGCCAGACATCGATCGCTTGGATCCCAAGTCGCTTTGCTATGGGAAGGATGTCGCTGAGGTTGGAATAGCCGAACAAGGAGCTCGACAACAGATGCCGAGGAGCGGACTGTTGGGACACCGTTTCGTTGGCTTGCAGGCTTGCCGCGGAATTGCTTGCGAGGCTCGCCGCAGCGATAGCAAGTCCGAGTTGTTCGAGTGCAGCACGTCGTTGGATGGGAGATGGAGTCATGACTGGATCTCGAAACCTGAACGTTGTTGGCGGGAAAGCATCTGATTGGCTTGCTCGTCTTGGATGCCTTTTTCCAATATGCATTTTTCCAAAACCGGATCCCATCGGATAGGACGTCCTAGCCTGATGGAAATATTCGCAAGATGGCAAGTCGAGACACTGCGGTGCTGGCTGGCGACATCGCTGATCGTTGGCTTTTTGGACTCGATGCACGAAAAGAAATTGCTCATGTGGCTTATGATTGAGTCGAGTTTTCCACTTCGCAAAGGTTCCCGAGGATCATCGTGCGCATAGGCCTTCCAGTCCTGGACTCGAAGGGGATTGGAGGCAAGTTGTTCGATGGGCAGTCCGGTGATTTTACCTCGATTCACGAAGATCCTTCCTTGGTTTCCCGTAAAGAGAATTCCGTTGTCTCCATGGTCGCGGATGTTCATGAAGACACCGTTTGCATAGGTGACTTGGGCTTCGAAGTCGACGGGCACATTGAATCCACCGCTTGTGTTTGGATTTTTCGCTGCTCCCTGGAACTCCACGGGCAACGAGTCGATCGCCCATTGCGCGATATCGATATGATGCGCTCCCCAGTCGGTCATTTGTCCGCCGGAGTATTCCCACCACCATCGAAAGGTGTAGTGGCATCGCTCTTCGATGTAGGGGACATCGGGAGTCTGGCCCTGCCAGAGGTTCCAGTTCAGATGCTTCGGGACAGGTCGTTGGTCGAAGGGTCCACCGGTGACATTCTTTCCTAGGACCACGTCGACCTGTTGGAGTTTGCCGATCCGTCCGGCACGGATCATTTCGACGGCTAGGCGGAATCGTTGGTCGCTGCGTTGCCATGAGCCGACTTGGACAACGCGTCGGGTTTGCTCGACGACTTTAGAAATTTGGATTCCTTCGTCAACGGTCAGCGTAAGGGGTTTTTCGCAGTAAACGTCCTTACCGGCGCGGCAGGCGTCGATGAGCATTGGAGCGTGCCAATGGTCAGGGGTGCCGATGGTTACGACATCGACATCTTTTCGAGCAAGCAGTTCGCGATAGTCTTCGCAAGCAAACGGGGTGCTTCCGAACGACGCTTTGGCTTGCTCGCGGACGTGCCGATCGACATCGCAGACGGCCACGATATCGCCGAAGTTCCTGGCTTGGTTGGCGATGACGGTTCCTTGATATCGCAACCCGATGGCCCCGATTCGCGGACGGGCATTTGGGCTGCTGCTGGCCTTTAAGAGGCCGCCCGAGGCTACGTGAAAGCCTGCGAGCAGGGCCGATGATTTCAGAAGTCTACGACGATTCATAGGGGACCAATTGCCTTAAGTAGCCGTACTTGTTGGAAGCGTGTCTTACGGTTACATTTTTTGAACATCTTGAGATCGACACCAATCAGTTTACACCAATGCGGCAAGGGACGCTTTGCCGCCGATGGATCTTTATGGATAGCCAGGTAAACCAGCGCAAGGACCAGCGAATTGTGTGGTTATTGAACCACACGACGCTCCGAGAGTTCGAGGTCCCGCTGATGCGCCGCCTAGGACTTGAGGTTTACTGTCCGAAACGCTTTCCTCGCAATCCGGACAATCGCAGCGCATCGGTCAGCGATGAGTTCGACAGTTCGCTTACGATCCCCCAGGCGGATCTTGAGAGACTCAATGCCTTTGACTTTTATTCGGATGCCTATCCGCCCGAGATCCGACGTATCCTCAACGAGCATTTCGGCACGGTGATTGTGGCGTATATGTTCCCGATGTTCGAGAATGTCTTGGCGGATTTTCGTGGAAGGATTCTCTTGCGAGTATTCGGTTCGACCCATCCGACCTACACCTACTACAGTTTTGCGCGCGAGGTCGCCACGCCGGCCTTCGAGCGTCGGATTGCCAAGGTATCGGATCGGTTTTGGTTCGCGCAAGCTTACCGCAATCTCAAGTGGATTGAACCGCCCATCTTTCAACGTCGAAGCGTGGACTTGCCCTTGGGACTCGCCGATCGGATCACCGAGCATCAGGGGACCTGGACCGGTGGTGATCGAAAAATTTTGTTCGTCTGTCCGGAGATTGAGACCTACGACGAGAGCAAGCAGATCTATCAGGAGTTCAAAGGGAGCTTCGGGGACCTCGGGCATGTGATATGCGGAGCACAATCCAAGCCCCACACCGACGCGGCCGTTTTGGGCAAGGTCGATTCGGCAACGTACGACGGTTTCTTCAGGACCTGCAATGTGATGTTCTATCACAGCCGACTGCCTCGCCATATTCACTATCATCCCCTAGAGGCGATCTGCTACGGGATGCCGGTCGTCTACATGCAGCAGGGGATGCTCGGTCAACTTACGGATCGGAAATTGCCAGGTGCATGCGATACATTGCAAGAAGCCCGTCAAAAAGTTGATCGTCTGATCGAGGGCAAGGACAAGGGTTTCGCCGAGTCGATTCGGGAATCGCAGCAAGAAATCTATCGCTTGTTTACCAAAGACTATGCCGATGCGTTATGGCAATCCGAATTCATCGAAAAGGTCTTGAAAGTTGAGATTCCCGAACCGGATTCAACAGGGAGCATCGCGATTTTGCCGCTTGCGTCGACTCGTTCGTTAGAAGGGCATTGCAAACGGTTATCCGATCAGATTGCCGAATCGAGTCGAGATGCCAAGAAGCCTCGGGTCGGATCGCTGGAACGATGGACCCCAGCGATGGATACAGGATCAAAGGCTTGCTTTGTTTGGAAAGTGATTTCAAGTGAGTCGTTGCGCTATGTGCAACGTCTCAGTGGACATGCGGCAAGTGCATCGGAGAGTGTGACGATTTTCCCTGACGATGGCATCTGCGACTTTATGGACTGCGACTTATGGATCGTCGTTGGGGATCGTTGCTCGGCACCTATCGCGCCGGTGAAACCTTATCTATTCATGTACATTCCGTCTGATGCCGCCGTACCGTTATCAACCACGCAGCATCGATCGACGGCGATATCGCTTCAGAATGCCGCTGCCGTCTTGGTACCGAGCCAAGCCGATCGCGATGTATTGGTAAGGGAATACGGGATATCCCAGGACTGGATCGTCATTTTTGAGAATCATTCGAGAGGAGAATGCTTGTGGGAAATCCTCAAGAACATCCCATGATGGACGATGGGATTTTCTTGGGTTACGACAAGAATATCCCGTTGAAGAACGAAGGCTTGGGAAGGCTGCTGGCCTTTTTGGTTTCAGGCTGGGTGCGATTGCCCGATCGCCGACTCACGATCGCCTGTCCGTACTGGCTCGTCGAGGATTTAAAAGCGCTTTTGGCGGACCATGGAGTTTCGTCCGATCGGTACGAATTGCTCCGAACTCCAGAGCCTTGGTATCGCCAAGTCCAATTGAGGCTCAAGACTGCAGAGCGAGCCATGCGCCCTGGTGTTCATCGGATCCGATCTTGGATTCGGGGCGAGTCGTTGCCAGAGGTCAAGGACTTCCTGCGACTCTTCGATGCAAAGCCGTGGTATTGGGGATTGCTCGCAGGGCTCAAGCTCGTGGCTATTGCCGCGATTGTCGTGTGGATTTTGATCCGCTTTTGGTTGGTGTTCGTCTTTTTCGCCGCTGCTTTTGCGATCTATCGTCTATGGCGGGAATTAACCAAGAAACGTCGAATCCAGAGCCAGCAGTTAAGCCCCAAGCGTCAGATGCGCAAGCAACGTCGACGGCGCAAGCGATACGCGAAGGAGATGCAGCGCCTGGTCGGTCAAGTCAACGAGCAGCAAGTGGTCCGAAACTGGCTGATCCCTACCCCTTTTTGGCCCGAGGCCCATGGGATCTCGCATCGGAAGTCCATTGTTTGCCCTGATTTGGTCCTCCAGGAGTTTCCTCTGCGATTTGCCGATGCGGGTTCGGAGCCGATCTACTCACGCATCCTCCATACGCTCCAAGAAGCCCAACAGTTGATCTGCTACAGCCAAACGGTTAAATCGCATCAGTTGGTACACGGAGTGGGATTGACCAGTGAACAAATCGAGGTGATCGGACACGGGCGGGTTGAACTGAGCGATTATCTCAAGTTAGGCAAAACCCTCCCCGATCAGGCAGAGCGCAAGCAGATCGCCCTGGAGCATCTTCGGAGCCATCAGCGGAGCTTTCTATCGAGCAATCCTTATTGGAATCGGTTCGTTTGGGATCGCTCGAACTTTGTCTTTTACTCTTCTCAAGCCCGTGGACAGAAGAACATCTTGTCGCTGCTGCGCGCGATCGAAATTCTCAGGCACAAGAGTGAGGATCCCATCAGGCTGGTACTGACTTGCGAGCGGACGGCTGGTTCGCAGATCGACTTGTTTGTGTCCGAGCATCGACTCGATGCTTGGGTCCTGTTTGCACCAGGAGTATCCAATCAGGTGCTTGCCTCGTTCTATTGCTTGGCGTGTTTAGCGGTCAACCCGACGCTCTTCGAAGGTGGTTTTCCGTTTACGTTTACCGAGGCTTACTCGGTAGGAACACCCAGCTTACTGAGCGATATCGCGATGGTGCGTGAGCGATTGGCCGACAGGGAAACCGAGACAGGACGCTTGCAAGAGCGGATGCTGTTTGATCCGATGAACCCTTTAGATTTGGCCGACAAGATTCGCTGGGCAGTGGCCAATCGGGAGGAACTCTTGGCTTTGCAACAAGGGCTCTTCGAGACCTTTCCCACCTGGGAGCAAGTCGCAAAGCAGTACTCGGATTCGCTGCGTCGTTGAACGGATCCGGTTTGAATCGGTGAGAGGTTCACGCGGTGAGAGTTTTACTCGGTGTCTCGCAGCGTCGGTGCATGGTGTTGCTTTAAGACAGCTTGGACGGCCAGCCGCCTGAGTTCGATTGCATCGCCGACCTCCGAGGAGAGGCTCGGCGAGCGGTTCAGGAGTTTGTCCATCTCCGTCGATGGCAACCATAAAAGAGTCACATCGGTTCGGGCCCGAAGGGTGATCGCATCGGAGGACGATCCTGCGGTGAGGTTTTCACCGAAGCATTCGCCGGTGCTGATGTTTGCGACGAACAGTTCTTGGCCGTCGCTCGTCGATGCAAGAATTTCGATATCGCCACGGAGGATCAGGGCGCAACCCTCAAAAGATCTATTTGGAGTATGCAGTAGTTCGCCTCGAGTGAATTCTCGCAAATCCAGGATGGCTAAATCGGACGGTTGAAGAGCGATCTTGAAGCGAGGTTGCTCGTTGAGCCACTGGGTAGTGGACTTTTGTGGTTTGCTAGGGTCCTCGCCGGGGCGGTATTCCATTTGGACAGGGAACGGAATGGTCAAGCCTTCGCGGCGAGCCAAGTACCATAGGCGAGTCATCACACGGTCTCTGGTATCTCCGAGCGTTTCTTGGGATTCGACGGCAAAAATCATCCGGTAGACGATCGAAAAGTCGGCATAGCTCAAGGTGCGGACTAGGGGTTCAGGGTCCTTCATGACCCCTGGGGTGTTTCGGAGTAGGTCGAGAAGAAGATCTTTAACTTTATTGGGGGGATCGTCGTAGCTAAAGCCCATCTCGACGATTTCGGTACGCGCAGGGGTGGGGCGCGAGAGGTTGCTGAAAGCACCTTTGTAGAGCGAGACGTTCGGGACGACTGGAATTTCGCTGGTGGGGGTCTGGATGTGAACGGATCTCCAGTTGATTTCGGTTACTTTGCCGGTGACCCCATCGACGCTGACCCAATCCCCGACGTTCAAGGGTCTTTCGAGCAGGAGCATCAATCCTGAAACGATGTTCCCTAGGGGTTCTTGGAGAGCCAAACCGATGACGATCGACCCGAGTCCTAGGGCGGTCAGTGCTCCTTGGATTTCCATTCCCCAAACTTTGCTATAGATGACCATCGCACCGATGGCCACCAAGAGAGCTTGAGCTAAGTCACGGAAGAGTTTTGGGAATCGCTCGCCGAGAGCTTTTCGGTTTCCCATACCGAAGATGATGTCGTTGATGATCCCCAGCAGCGCAAAGAGCAGCGCGATCCAGAAGGCGGTTTCGACCCACCGCACGAGGCTTGAGTCCCCTGGCAAATTCAGAATCCAGGTAAGAAACAGAAGAAGAGCCAGTGAGGGCAGGACAAGGTTTCGAAAGGTCCTGATGGTCTTAGCCAGGGGGTTCGAACGGCGTTCGAGGAAACTGATCCACTCGTTGAGAACCAGCAGTGCGATCGGGAACCCGATTGCCAACGCGATGGCTTGGAAGATCGGGAGTTGGCTAAAGTCGGTCAAGCCGTTCATACCGACACCTGCCAAGCTTCGATCGGGGCCCGACCATCGAGATCGACTTTGGTGGGACCTTCGAGTTGAAACTGATCGCCAATACGATCGCGTACCGACTGGGTCACACGGATCGACGAGCTATTTTTTCCGATAGCGAGTTTCTTGGCGATGGTGACCGTATCGCCCCAAAGGTCGTAGAGGAACTTCCGTCGTCCGACAACCCCTCCGACGACTGGACCGGAGTTGATGCCGATGGCGACATGGAGTTGGGCTTTGAATTCTCGGTGGGAGTGGTCCACGATACGCACGGCCTCTTGGGCGAACTGGGCCATTCGGCGGGCGTGGTCTGGCCTGTTGACGCTCAGGCCACAGACGGCCAGGTAGGCACCTCCGATGGTTTTGACTTTCTCGATGCCGAACTTCTCGGCGGCTTCGTCCAGCGAGGCGATCAGGTCCCCGAGGACGCTCAGGGCCTTGGATTCTCCGGCTTCGCGGCTGAAGTCTTCGAGTCCGATCAATTCGGCGAAGAAGACCGAGACATCGGCGAATTGCTGGCTTGCGCGTTCGTCGCCATCTTTGCGTTGAGCGATGGCAGAGGCCGGCAGGATGCTCGAGAGAAGTTCTTCATTGGCTCGAATTTGCTGTTCGAGTTTGTCGGTTTGAGTTTTGATGCTTCGCGACATGTTGTTGAAGACGGTGCCGAGTTCACCGAATTCGTCTTTGGTCGCCACGTGGACTTGGACGTCGGTATCCCCTTGGCCGAGGCGTCGTGCGCCTTGGATCAACTGCCTGAGAGGTCGGATCATCCAGTTGGAAAACAACAGGGCTAGCAAGCTGCTGAGCAGGGCCATGCCCGAGGCGGCCGAGAGGACTTTTCGTCCGAAGTCCTGGATGGGAGCGTAGGCTTCATCGGTGTCGATTTCAGCCATCACTCCCCAGCGAAGAGAGTTCAATTCGATCGGACCGTAGGCGCTGATGACACTTTTGCCTCGATAATCGGTCGTCTCTACGATACCGCTTTGACCTGCCAGAGCCGCTCGTGCCGATTTGGTTTCAACAGGCAAGACGCCGAGCACATTGCCTTGATGCTGAACCTGCTTGATGATTGCCTCAGACACACCCGCTTTTTGTAGCACCTTGAGAAATTCATCAGGCGATTCCATCATGAATCGACTGCGGCTGCGCATGGTCAAATCCGGACCGACCAGATAGCATTCGCCGGTTTGGCCAAGACCTTCCTCGCTCCATTTCCCATCGCCGGTCATCAGGGAGTTGAAGCTATCGACCGGGAACTGTAGGACCAAGATCCCGATCATCGAGGCTCCATCGAAGATGGGGCTCAAGGCAAAGGCCATGGGTCGACCGAAGCTGGGTCGGTACGATTCGAAGTCCGCAATTTTGTAGACATCGCGGTCTTGGGCAAATTGCAGTTCTTTGGCTTTGCGAGCCAATTTGGTGTTGCTGTAGGGACCATTCTCGAGGTTGGTAGCGAACTCGGTGGTCTTTGCATAGCTGTAGACAATGTTGAGGTTTCGAGCGTCGACGAGCATGATGTCCTCGAAGCCGAAGATTTTCGCTGCGCGGGCAAAGCTAGGATGGAGTTGTTCGTGGACAGTTCGATAGTTGCTCGTGTCCGTCGGTGCAGAGTTCAGCAGCGCTTTGGAGTCGTAAGGGTTGGGGTTCGAAGCGATGTAGTGGTATTGCAAATAGCGTTCCGCAGACGCTTTGGGGAGATACTGCTCGACAACAGGCTGGCCGTCGATGACTTTTGTCAACTCCGGAAGGAACACCTGCGAGTAAAACTGCTCAAGCTTTGCGGATTCATTGGGGTTGATGGGTGTCTGTTCGAGCTCATTGTAGGCATCGGAGAAGGCCTTCATGCCCTCGAGCACGACCCGGCTATCGGACATCGAGACGACTTGGTCTCGGAGCGATTCGAGCTTGGTGCGCAAAGCGGTCGTTTTGGCGACTTGGATCCCTCTGAGTTGGTTTTGGACCGATTTTTCGATCGACGATTTCCCGGTCACGTATCCGACCCAAGCCATAACGGCCAGGGCGCTGAGGGAGACGAGCAGGAGCAGCAGGATCATTTTCGACTGGATACTCAGTCTATGGAATCCAAACATGGCAGTTTACTTCTTGCGTTTTAATCGTGTTTTATCGCGTTTTGCGGGGGCCGTTTCGCGACGCCTATTCGGCCGAGCGTTGCAAGGATATCTTACCGAGACGATACGTCTTGAACCAATACCGTACAGGACGTTTATTTTTGGGCAAGGAATGCCGAATATTCTTAATAGTCGGATTATTTCGGGGGCTAGAAATTTTGATCTTCCATACGAAATGCTGCGTGTTTTTGCAGGTGTTTTTACTTGCTAGTGTCGGTTTCGATGGCGAAGGGAATCGGGAGGGCTCTGAAGTTTGTTCCTCACAAACGACGCCCCCTCAGGCCCAGGAATCCCCCTGGCGCTATGAGCAGCAGGAGTTGCTCGGATGGAAGCTCCATATCCGCCGGGAGTTGATCGAGAACCAGGCCGAGGCCGCCAAGCTCAAGTTGGCCTTGGAGATTCTTCAAAAGCAGCTCGAGCAGATCGTCCGCGTCATTCCGGTTGATTGTGTCGCCAAGCTCCAGCGGGTTCCGTTGTGGTTTTCGCCGGTTTACCCCGACGAGCAACCCCGGGCGGAGTACCATCCCGGGGCCGGTTGGTTGAAGGAGCATCGCCGAGATCCGGCGATGGCCAAGGGAGTGGAGTTTTCGAATGTAGGGATTTTCGAGGCGGAGTATCGGCGGATGCCGAACTTTGCACTCCACGAATTGGCTCATGCTTATCATGACCAGTGTCTCGAGGCCGGCTTTTCGAATCCAGAGATTCAGGAGGCTTTCGAACGGGCGAAGAAATCGGGGAGTTACGAGCGGATCGAGCAGAGGCTCGGCGACGGTTCGGCCCGTCAGACTCGGGCTTATGGAATGAGCAATCCGGCCGAGTATTTTGCAGAGTCGACCGAAGCATTTTTTTCGACGAACGATTTTTTCCCGTTCACGCGCGAGCAGCTCAAGGAGCACGATCCTGCGATGGATCGATTGCTCGAAAAGCTCTGGAAATGACTCCAGAAGGTCCTTGTATCGCAACTTGTAGCGCAAATCGAGGACTCTGGCAATTTTACCGACCGAATTGGGAGGGAATTGGGCCCTGAGAGACTAGGGCCTGATTTTCGGCGGGTGCTGAGGATAGAATGTGCGTAAGTGACAATTAGCCAAGTCGCCTTGTGGGTAACGGAAAACGAAAAGAAAGAAGTGCAATATGAGCGGTATACTGTTTGGTTTGTTTGGTTTTATCGCGTTGGTCATGATTTTTGCCATCGCGCTGTTGGTCTATCTCATCGGCCTATACAACGATCTTGTGACGCGCAGGAACCGTTTTCAGAACGCTTATTCGCAGATCGATGTGCAATTGAAGCGCCGCTATGATTTGATCCCCAACCTAGTCGAAACTGCCAAAGGTTACATGAAGCATGAGCGAGAGACACTCGAGGCGGTGATCCGAGCCAGGAATACGGCCATGGCGGCAGGTCAGAAGGCGGCAGCCAACCCAGGCGATCCATCAGCGATCGAAAACCTTTCGACCGCAGAAGTGGCATTGGCAGGCTCGCTGAACAAGTTTATCGGACTCGCTGAGGCTTACCCTGATCTCAAAGCCAATCAAAACATGCTTGCCTTGCAGGAGGAGCTAACCAGTACCGAGAACAAGATTTCGTTTGCTCGCCAGGGATTCAATGACGCGGTCACCTCCTACAACACAGGGATCGAGACTTTCCCAGGCAACATGGTTGCAGGATACGGTAACTTCCAGCGAGCGGCGCTTTGGGAACTGACCGATCCGCAAGAGCGCGAGCCAGTCAAGGTTTCGTTCTAACGCATTTCAAGCTGGGTTTGAACCCCGTGCGAAAACCATGGCATAGCGTCGATCGGTTTAGGCTACTTTGAATTGAGGGAAGATTGAGGCAAGACAGTGGACTTTTTCGCACATCAGGATCAAGCGCGTAAAAACACAGGTAGACTGGTGTTCTACTTCGGTCTGACCGTCTTGATCATCATGGCGTTGGTCTACGTTGTGGTCATCGCTCTTCTTGCATCCATAAGAGTAGGGAATTCCGAACCGATCGATGTCTTCAATCCGTTGATCCTCATCGGAGTGTTCCTCTCGGTCGGACTGGTGATCGCTTCGGGAAGTATCTATCAAACCTGGCTCCTCTCGGGCGATGGGTCATCCGTTGCGATTCAACTCGGTGGAGCCAAAGTTCAGCCCAACACTCGGAATCTGAGCGAGCGTATTTTGCTCAATGTCGTCGAAGAGATGGCATTGGCCTCTGGCACGCCCGTTCCACCGGTATACCTCTTGGAGAACGAACAAGGGATCAATGCTTTTGCGGCCGGAACGACCCCTCAAAACGCAGTCGTGGGTGTCACTCGAGGCTGCATAGAGACCCTCACGCGCGACGAGCTTCAAGGAGTCATCGCCCATGAGTTTAGCCACATTCTCAATGGAGACATGAAGCTCAACGTGAGGATCTTGGGCATGTTGCATGGGATCCTATTGATCGCGATGCTCGGATACAGTCTGTTTCGAATCGCCGCGCACATGCCTATGCGGTCCTCAGGCAGAAACAACGACGATAGCAAAGGTGCCATCGGCATCGTCGCGGCGATTTTCATTTTTGGGACGCTGCTCTTGGGAATCGGCTATGCAGGAGTTTTCTTCGCAGGGTTGATCCAAGCGGCGGTCTCTCGACAGCGAGAGTTTCTGGCCGATGCCTCTGCAGTCCAATTCACCCGCAATCCGCTCGGCATCACCGGAGCATTAAAACGCATCGGCGGTTGGCAAAAGAAATCGTTCGTCCAAGCGACGTATGCCAAAGAAGCCTCGCACTTGTTCTTCAGCAAGGGACTCGCATCCCAATCCTTCGCGACCCACCCACCCCTGGAGATTCGGATTCAACGGATCGAGCCGACTTTCAATGGCAAATTCGAGGCGACGCATGTCCAGCAGCATTCCGAAAGCGATATCGTCGATCCCAGAACTCTCGGGTTCCAACGCAAAACGATCAGCACATCGGCTCACGTGGCCGCTGAGGCGGGTGTCGTGCATTTCGAAGCCAATCCGCAGGACGCGGTCGATCACATCGGAAACCCTGACGATCAGCACATCGAGCAAGCCAATCGGCTGATGCAAGAAATCGACAAGGAACTCATCGACGAGGTCCACGAACCCTTCGGTGCAATGGCTATCGTCTTTGCACTCTTGTGCGCACCGCAGTCCGATAGTGTTCGGACCGCACAGATTGAACTCTTGAGCCGATCGGCACCCAAAGGAATCGCAGCCCATACGAGCAAACTTCTGCCGAAAATCGATGCTCTGCTCGCCGAGCAACGCTTGCCCCTGGCCTGCATGGCCCTGCCTGCCTTGGACCAACTCTCGAATTCCCAAACCGGTGGGTTCCGAACCATGGTCCGGCGTTTGATCGACGCAGATCGCCGCTGGACGATTTTCGAATACGCCTTGCAACGGTTCATCACGCGACGGATCGTTCTGCGAACCGACGATTCCTCGGTCCCGGTGATGACCAATGACCAACTCGAAAATGCATATATCCAAGTCCTCTCAACACTGGCCAACGTAGGTGGCAACACCCATGCGGATTCATCGTTTCAAGCGGGTTGGCAAGTCGTTGGACCGAAGTTATTCGGAAAAGGCAAGTCTGCTAACCTCGTGGATCGGGACGAATGCACTTTGAAGAAATTCGATGTTGCCCTCGATTTACTCGCCCGAATCGATGTCAAATTTAAACGACGCGTCTTAGACTCGTTTTGTACTTGCATCGCTCACGACCAACGATCGACGATCAATGAAGTCGAATTGCTTCGGGTCGTCTCCGACGCGTTAGGCTGCCCGATGCCCCCGGTGTTGGATTTGGCTCCGATCGTTCGTTCATAAAAGTATCGCTATGGAACCGCAATGGATGGTGATCGCCGGAGTGGTTCTGCACCTTGCACTCCAGATATCGCTGATTATCCAAGCTATTTTGCGACCCCACCGGGACCCATCCTCGCGGGTCGCTTGGATCGTGGTGCTCGTGACGACACCCGTCGTTGGTATTGTCGCCTACATCCTTCTAGGCTCCGTGAGCATCGGTCGATCTCGCATCGACCGCGTGGCAAAAGTCCTTGAAGGACTTCCGCATCCGAAGGATATTCCAGGAATGTCCGTTCGGGAGATTCAGCCCCTGGGCAACACCCGCTTTGACCATGTGTTTCGAGTCGGATTCTCCATCAATGGGTTTGAGCCCATCGGCGGAAACAGCGCCGATTTGATGGCCGACTCCTGCGTCGCGATCGACACGATGGTCCGTGACATCGATGGGGCCAAAAAACATGTGCATTTGAATTTCTACAT
>QWPJ01000102.1 GCA_003671195.1 Planctomycetota bacterium | reverse complement strand
GTTGTCGAGTAGGGAATCCAGAGTCGGTGCGTAAAGAGGCCCAGCGCAGGGGTCGCAAGTGGACGAAATACAGCAGGCACTCGGAGCTTTTTTACAGCCAGAAATCGGTCGAGTTCGATGTGGAAAACGGAAGGTTCCGAAGAGCCAAGATCCGTGCGAGCAAGCCCGAATCAAGCGGCAAGTGCACCGCAAGTTAGCTGGGTAGTTCGATGGTGCCAGGTGCGAGAAAGGCCTCCACCGTCTGGCGACAGGTGGCTACGGCCTGGCGACAGGTGGCTAGGGTTGGAGAACCGGTACCGCTTGGCACCTAAATCCGATCGGTCCGATTCGCGAAACTTATCGAAAGAGGTTGCTTTGCTCGCCAGCAGGATTATTTTTGAGCTTTTTGAGTTTCCTTTTGAGCCTTCTATAGATAAGTAGCCATGACTGGCGCATCCTTAGTGTTGCAATGACAATCCCTACAGAATTCTCCGAAACGGTACGCACGCAGGTCGAGAGGATCTTCCAGCATGGACTTCCAGCCGTCGCGGGCCTTTACGATCTGACGAGCGTACGTCTTGTGCGGTTTGCTGCCACCGTTACGCGCAGTCAGCATGACGCTGAGGACGCAGTGGCCAGTGCTTTGCTCAAGGTCGTCTCGGAGATCGATTTGCTTTACCGTGCGAGGAACCCTTGGGCGTTTCTCTTGCAGATGGTCCGCAACGAGTCCTTGCTGATTCTCAGGCGCAAGAAACGTTGGCGAGTTGCAGCCAGCAAATTTGGAGAATGCTTGGCAGATCTGCTGATTGCACCGGCCAAGCCTGATGCGATCGAGAGCCAAGAATCGATGCAGGAGGTCTGGCGTGCCCTGAGGCGATTGCCGTCCGAGCAAGCCGAGGTTGTGGTCCTGAAAATTTGGGAGGAATTTACCTTCCACCAGATCGCTCAGACACTCGATATTCCGCCGGCTACGGCGGCAAGTCGCTACCGCTACGGTTTAGCCAAGCTATCTGAATTCCTGGGCTCTGAAATCCCGCATGAGGTCGGAGATACTCCGAATCGGCCATGAATTCCGAGCAAATCCACCGACTTGAAGAGCGGATTAAACGCTCCGAAAATCATGTGCTGGCGACCGATACGCTGCGAGGACGTATCGTCGGAGAGGTTTTGCAACGCGATCAAGCCGCGAGCCTAGCCAACCGGCTATCCCGGTTTTCGGTTTTGCTGCTTATCTGCAATGCATGTATCCTCATGTCGATACGGTCCCTGGACCGATGGTGGCATGACCACTATCAACCTTTATTCTCGGTTGAGCTTGTTCGACGAGCGGATGAAATCCAACAGGGCAGTCGATTGGAACCCACTGAATCGCTCGCGATGGCTTATGGACAGTGGAAATCGAAGCTCGCTAGTCACTGGGAGAAGGATTTTCATCAAGGCACCGTGGACCGTTCGGAATAGATGCGGTAGCACCTTGCCCCAGAGGGATCCGGTTTTGGCTATCATAAAGACGGTGCGAGTTTCGACGTCTTTTGTCCGAAAGGTCATTCCATGTATCGCGTCCCTCGACGATCTTTTCTTGCGGGTGCCTCGACTGTCTTGGCGTTTGCACCCGAGGCGCTCCGAGCCGGCCCCCGATCCGACGCGCCGAGATCTAAGCTCAAGGTAGCCTTGATCGGCTGCGGTGGACGGGCAAACCACCATCGCGACGAATTCCAAAAGATCGCTGAAATCGCCTGGGTCTGTGATCCTGACAAGAAAAGGCTTGCGGACTTCGAGAAAGCGACTGGAGCTAAAGGTACAACAGACCTGCGCAGGGTTCTTGAGGACAAGGATGTGCAGGCCGTCGTCATATCGACGCCTGACCACTGGCATGCGCCCGCCTCGATCTTAGCCTGCAATGCTGGCAAGCATGTTTATGTTGAAAAACCCTGTAGCCATAATTTTATCGAGGGTGCATTGTTGGTCGAGGCGGCTCGAAAGAACCAGGTCGTCGTCCAGCATGGAACGCAAAGCCGAAGCAATCGGCTGATCGTCAATGCGATCAAAATGCTACAAGAGGGAGCAATTGGTGATGTGATGATGGCCAAAGCTTGGAACATCCAGCGTCGCAATGACATCGGAAAATCCGCTCCGTCGGCGGCGCCCGAGCACATCGACTACGATGCTTGGATCGGACCGGCCGAATTCATGCCTTACCAAAGCAACCGATTCCACTATGCGTGGCACTGGTGGCATAACTTTGGAACTGGGGATATTGGAAACGACGGCGCTCATGAGATCGATATCGCTCGTTGGGGATTGGGTGTCGAGGGTCTTCCGAGCACGGCAAGTGCGATTGGTGGCAAGTACTATTTCGACGACGATCAACAGTTCCCGGACCATGCAACCTGCATCTTTGAGTGGCCTGGCGATGGTCGAGTCGGACACCGTCGTCAATTGACATTCGAGATGCGTATTTGGTCGACCAACTATCCGTACAATTGCGACAACGGAGTTGAGTTTTACGGCACCAAGGGAATGCTCATGGTCAGCAAGCGTGGAAAGTTGATGGTTTGGTCGGAGAGCAATAAACTTATCGACTCACCGGCACCTGAGCAGATTGTCGAATTGGCTTCGAGCCATCAAGCCGACTTCTTGGCGGCTATCGAGCGTGGTACAAAGCCGTCGGCCGATATTCAAATCGGCCATGATTCGACAGCCTTGATCCACTTGGCCAATATCTCAGTCAAAACGGGCAGTCAATTGAAAGTCGACCCTAGCACCCAAGCGATCACCAACGATCCGCAGGCCCATGCGATGCTTGGTAGGTCGTATCGCAGTGAGGGCCATTGGTCGGTTCCGATCGGAGAACCGGTCGGCCGATAGGTGCACTCTAGCGTCGCACGGCCGCGGGTTTTTCCTGTGCGAGTTTCTCCGCGGGTACGTAGCCCAAATAGACCATGAGGTCGCGGATTTCCGAGGGGCTCAGGGTGTCCAAGAGTCCAGCGGGCATGACCGATGTTCTGCTGCTTTGGACTTCTTGGATCTGATCTTCGGCGATGACAAATTCTTTGTTTTCATTGACACGTACGGCTAATCCTTTGGCGGTTTTGACCACGATTCCTGTGAAGACTTCTCCGTCGGTGGTCAAGACTTTTTTCGTCGCGTATTGATCGCTGATCACATGCGAAGGAAACAGAATCGACTCAAGGGTCTCGATGCGAGTGAATCGTTTGTTGACACTGGTCAGGTCCGGACCGTATCCACCACCGACGCCGTTCATTTTATGGCAGGCATTGCAACGCGCCTTGGCGTACATCTGTTGGCCTCGCTCGGAGGATCCTTGGCGGCCTTGTTCGCCGTTGAGGAACTGTTCGATGAAATCGAGCGACCAGCGAGGGTCTGCCGTTTCGTTTGCTAAGACAGCGCTTGGGGCATCTGGGTATTTGCTTGCGTACCAGTTTTGCCAAGCGGCGATCGGTGAGAGTTTGGCTTCCGCAGTGAGAGTCGTCTGGGAGGCCGATTCGGTTTCTGCGATCTCGGATTTTCGGGGATCAGACTCTGTAACATCGGACACTGCGATATCAGAAGACTCAGTGACATCCGGCTTTTGGGGATTCGACTCGAGCAAACTTGTCGTGCTCGTAGCCGTCCAGTATTCCAAGAGTTTCAGGACTGGGCTTGGATCTTGGCCCGCTTCGACCAGTTTGCAGCCTTGCAGGATCACTTGTCGAACCGCTTCGGGGTCTTCCGTTGCGGCTTCGATTTTCAGCAGGCAACCGCATACATCCCCGACGGCAAAAAGGTCCAGGACGCCCATCGAGCGGACCAAGTAATCCCAGTTTGCTTCATCGGGTCGTTGGGACATGGCCAGGGCGATCGTAGCCCGTCTATCGGGGCTTTTTCGCCATCGTTCCCGGAGGTGCTCCATTGCCGATTCATCGGCTTGCATCGATAGCACTGCGGTGATTCCGGTCTTGAGTCGCTTGTAGACATCCGACTCCAAGCCACCTTGATCGATCGCGCTATCGAGTCGTTTGAGTTTGTCGATTTGTTCGGGGCTGAGTTGCTCGGGCAGTTTGTACAGTGCGGCCATGGCAGCATTGGGGTACTTCTCTCCGAGATCGAGTATCTGCAAGGCTTCTCGCTCTGTGAGAAACTTCGAGAGCGATTCGGACGTCTTCATCACATACAAAGCGAAGGAGCCACCGGTTTGATCCTCGAGGCATCCTTCGAGGAATTGCAAGGTGGCCATGCGTTCTGAGGATGTCCATTCGTGAGGCAACATTGGCAGGTGCATTGCGATGAGCATTCGATCGGACATCGTCGCATCGGTTTTCAGATAAGCCACTGCATCGGCTACGAGGTCGACTTGGGCGAACGTTGCCAATCGAACCAATTCCCCGTTGATTGTCGAATTTCCCGTGGGAAATTCTTGGGATACAAATGATCCGATCTCTGGATAATCGTTACCTTTGGCTCCGCTGACGTGCAGGGCGACTTGCATGGTGCGCAGAAGATCCAAAAAGTCCGCATCGCTGACAAAGCCTTTTGATACACGCATCAAATGGTCCATCACCTGAGCGCAGGTAGTCGGATCGCGGTCGCGGTGGACCAGAGCCAAGGCCGATTGAATCACGACTTTGCTATTGCTTTCGGTCAGGAAGTTGCGCCATTGATTGGATGGAATATTCATGAGCAAGCGACGGCCAAGAAAGCGTTCCTCTCGCGAATCGCTCAGAAGCAAAGGTCGAATCTCTGAAGGCTCGCAAGCCTTTCCGCTACGAACCAAGGCTTCGCAACTCGCTAGGCGAACTTCTGAAGATTCGTCTGCCAGTAGTTCGCGCAAGCGCGCCAAGGCGGTCGGTTCGTTCGCATGGAGCGCCAAGAGCCTAGCGGCTTTGGATCGGACCTGATCGTTAGGCGTCTTGGATAGCTCCACGAGGATCTCAGGAGTTGGAATCGGGCCTAGCAATTGCATGAGGTCAAGGGCTTGCGTTCGATAGCGAGCCGGGTTCTCTTCACTGAAAGCGACGCCCAAGACTTGTTCGTCCCAAGCCTCACCGATCTCTCGCTTGATGATCGCCACGGCTTGACGTGAGTAAGCCGAATAAAGTTGCGGCTGACGAATTGCCTTGGCGATGCCTTCTCCGAGGTTGCGAACCGCCTCGGGTATCTTGCCTTGCCATCGGACCCGATAGATCCCACCTTCGGTTCCTCGGCCACCACAGCAAAAGTAGATCGCTCCATCGGGACCCACCTCGACGTCGGTGACGTTCATGGGCGTACCGACAACGAAGTCCTCTGCCCGAACCTTGCCCCGATCGAGCGTGTCGACTTGCACGGCGATAATGCGACCTTCCGACCAGTCGGCCGTAAAAATCGCACGATGGTATCGGGCTGGGAACGCGTAGTGATTGTAAATGGTAATGCCCGTAGGCGAGCCTCGGCCTGTACTGGCCAGAGATCCCAATCGGTCCGGATAGTACTCCGGCCAATTGGCCCATCCGCTTCTCCATCCAAACTCACCTCCTTCGATGACTTTGAACAATCCTGTCGCGCGGTGCCAAGCCGATCCGATGTCTGCCTCCATATCGCTGTCATGCAGGAACATCGAGCCGTTGGGATGGAAGGCAACATCGTAAGCATTCCGCAAACCGCCAGCGACGACGTTCATCGTACGCTGGGTCAAGTCGTAGCGAACAACCGTCCCGCCAGGAGCCTTAACCCCCATCGCATGCCCACCTGGATCTTCAAAGCGAGGGCGCACCAAATCGCCTTCATAAGGTGCCATCAATGGCTGGTATCCAGCGGGTGGGTCCACCAAGCCGGCATGATTTCCGATCGAAAGGTACAAGCATCCATCGGGCCCAAAGGCGATCTGGTGTGCTCCGTGCTCGCCTGGGGTTCCCTTGAACTTAGCGAGCGTCTCGCTCTTTTCCAACTCGCCGTTGCGGTCCTCGTCGATCAAACGATAAAAACCCGATCCTTCGGGTCCCTCGCCCGTCACGTACACATCGCCATTGAGCGCCAACAAACCTTGAACGTTCTGCACCAGATCGCAATAAGGCTTGGTTGTGTCCGGGACACCATCCTTGTTCGTGTCGTACATCAAAACCAATCCGCCACCTTCGACCGAAGCGACGATATGCCCAAACTCGTTGAATGTCATGGCCACGAGCGAACCGATCTGGGAGTCAGCGACTTCTTCAATTGCAAACCCGGGGACGATCGTGAAACGCTCGGCAAGCGGATCCTTGCGATCCGAAACGGCCTGTGCGGCAAGCCGCATCGGCTCTGGAGCTTGAGCGATCGATTCGGGACCGGACAGTTCTGTATTGCTCTGGCTCGCATAGCTCTGGCTGGGGTTGTTCTGGCTGGGGGCCCTTAAATCGACAGCTTCGGACCAAGACCCATCGTTGAATCCGAGCGTCTGCCAGTTCCGAGGCGCCCCCTTGGATGCTTTCCATTCCCCATCGGATACCACGAGGCGCCAATTCCCTTGCTTGGGCTTGAAATAAAACTCGACTCGGACTCCCGGTGCGCTTCTTCCTGGCGATTGGACTCCGATGGCAAGAACATTCTGGCCGGGTTTTACTGCTGCTTGCAAGTCGATTCGCTGCTTGCCCTCGGGAGGTTTACCATCGGACGGCTTAGCAGGGCGAACCCGTTGGCCGTTGAGGTACACCTCGGTGCGAGCATCGCTTTCAACGTCGACAAAACATCGCTCGATCTCAGGAAGATCCATGGTGCGACGGAAGAAGCAGTCTCCGGGTTGTTGGGTATTGGGTGCAAGAGGATCGGCCCAAAGTAGCCAAGGATCCGGGCGACTCGGATCTTGCGCAATGACTGGACTGGCGATGATCTTTTCATCGGGCTTCGCCACCGGGGATGTCTTAGGAATCGCCCGTTCGGCGGCCCGTCCCATTGGGAAAGGCATCCAGGACGGTTTGCGAGGTTCCTGGCAGATCCCCGGGGCGCTCAGTTGCGCCCAGGTGATCGCAAGGGTAAGTAGCCCAATAACATTCAACGTCGCTTTGCGATTCGATTCGTCCATGGAATCTTTTCCTTCGATGGCGCTAGGGCTCTTGAAAAAAGAGCTTGCGGGATAGTTTGGGGAGCAGACTAGGAAGAATTGCCCAGCCGGATCAAGCCCGATTGTTTTTCGCAATGAAGCTTGTCAAAATTGGCATTTTGCCTATACTCCCGGTGAGAGCCAACGGCTTGGCTCAGGCGAGCGACTTGCGTAAGGTGTTTGCTATCATGGACTTAGCTCCTCCCAATAACCAGATTCCCACCCGGCCTGTCGATCAGTTGGTCTTGGACTTGCTGCGTCGTCACGAGGGGCTTACGGTTGTGGATCTGACGGAAAAATTGGAGGTGACTGCTACGGCGGTCCGGCAGCGGCTCGATCGTTTGGAAAATGCCGGTTATGTCGAGAAACGCAAGAATTCAGCTGGACGAGGTCGCCCGACCTTCTCGTACTTCCTGACCGATCTTGGTTGGCGGCAGGTCGGAGTGACTTACACGGATCTGGCCGTAGCGCTTTGGGGGGAAATCCTCCTGTTAGAGGAAGGTCAGACGAGGTCCAAATTGATAGACCGGGTTTCCAAGAGGATGGGTCGATCGTTCAAGGATCTTCTTCCTGAAGGTTCTCTTGAGGAGCGGATGAAGTCGCTTGCTGGTCTGATGGCTGCAAGGCGGATTCCCGCTTCGTTCATCAGTATCGAGGGGCTTCCGATCCTCTCGGTCCATGCGTGCCCTTACCCGGACTTAACTGGCCGCGACTCGGACCGCAGTCTGTGCGATCTTGAGCAACAGGTACTCAGCGAGGCCATTGGCCAACCGCTTGAGTTGAGTTGTTGCAGGCTCGACGGGCATGGTACGTGTCAATTCAAACCGATTCAAAAACAAACCATACAAACCTCAAACCCATAAGAATTTGAAAAGCGAACTGGAATGAGTCATATACTGCAGATTGAAAACTTGCACGTTTCGGTCAATGACAAGCCGATCTTGCGCGGCGTGAACTTGGTCATTAAATTCGGCGAGACCCACGCATTGATGGGTCCGAACGGATCGGGCAAGAGCACCCTGGGGTTGGCCATTGCTGGTCACCCGAACTACCAGATCACTCAGGGCTCGATCAAGCTCGATGATGCGAATCTTACGGAGATGGAAGCCGACGAGCGTTCGCGCGCTGGGGTCTTCATGGCATTCCAGCGACCTGTAGCGATTCCTGGTGTCAAGACGGCAGACTTTCTTCGACATGCGGCGACCAACGTTCGGCGTCCGGACCGCAAGGAAGGCCAGGATCTCATTCCGATGCGAGAGTTCCGCAAGGAGCTCAAGTCCAAGATGGAGCAGTTGAAGATCGATCCGGATTTTGCTCGCCGTTATGTCAACGATGGGTTCTCCGGTGGAGAGATGAAGCGGGCAGAGATTTTGACAATGGCGATGCTTTCGCCCAAGTTTGCGATTCTCGATGAGACCGACAGCGGTCTAGATGCCGACGCGGTGCGACTTGCAAGCGCCTCGATTGCAGAGATTGGTCGCGACAAGATGGGTCTTTTGATCATCACGCATCACGACAAGTTATTGGAACACAATCCCCCGCAGTTCACCCACGTGATGCTCGGTGGACGGATCGTCGAGACCGGTGGCGCCGAGCTTGCTCGGGAGCTTCACGATCAAGGTTATGATCGGATTCGCAAAAGCTATCCGGATGCAGAAGCAGCCAACCAGCAGATGCTTGCCAAAGAAGAGCCATTGGCGGTCTAAACACAATAATTCTCAAAAGAAAATCAATACTTATGTCCTCCGATACCAGCACCAACGAAGCCATCGGCGAAATCAACAAATACGATTTTCGCACCGAGACGACTGCCGTTTTTAAGGCCCGCAAGGGACTCGATAAACAAATCGTCGAGCAGATTTCTGAAATGAAAAATGAACCGCAATGGATGCGGGATTTTCGTCTCAAGTCGCTAGAGATTTTCAATTCCAAGCCGATGCCCAAATGGGGCGGTAGTATCGATATCAACTTTCAGGATATTTTTTACTACCTCAAGCCCACCAACAAACAGGGTCGGACTTGGGATGAAGTCCCTCAAGAGATCAAGGACACGTTCGAGAAGCTCGGCATCCCCGAGGCCGAACGAAAGTTCCTCGCGGGCGTGAAGGCTCAATTCGAGAGCGAAGTGGTCTATGGGTCGCTCAAAGAGGATTTGGTCAAGCAAGGAGTGATCTTCACCGACACCGATACGGCAGTCCGAGAGTACCCGGATTTGGTCCGCGAATATTTCGCGACGATCATTCCACCCAACGACAATAAATTCGCCGCGTTGAACTCAGCAGTATGGTCTGGTGGTTCGTTTATCTACGTACCCAAAGGGGTCAAGATCGACTTCCCGCTCCAGGCTTATTTCCGGATCAATGCCGAGAACATGGGTCAGTTCGAACGGACTTTGATCATCGTCGATGAGGGAGCCAGCATCCATTACGTTGAAGGTTGCACGGCGCCGATGTATTCGTCTGAGTCGCTTCACTCGGCGGTTGTCGAAATCATCTGCAAGCGGGGAAGTCGATGCCGCTATACGACGATCCAAAACTGGGCGAACAACATTTACAACCTCGTCACCAAACGCGCCGTGGCTTACGCCGATGCGACCATGGAGTGGGTCGACGGGAACTTGGGCAGCAAGCTGACCATGAAATACCCGGCGGTTTATATGCTCGAACCGGGTGCCCGCGGTGAAATCCTTTCGATCGCTTTTGCTTCGGCTGGACAGCATCAGGATGCAGGGGCCAAACTTGTGCATGCTGCACCTCATACCACCGGGCAGATCATCAGCAAGTCGATTTCCAAGAACGGTGGTAGGGCCAGTTACCGTGGCTTGGTTCGCGTCGAAAAAGATGCACGCAAATCGAAGTCGAATGTGGTATGCGACGCGCTGATTTTGGACTCCAAGAGCCAAAGCGATACGTATCCCTACATCGAAATCCTCGATCAAGATGTCAGCATCGGCCACGAAGCGAGCGTATCGCGAATCGGAGAAGAGCAACTGTTCTATCTCATGAGCCGAGGGCTCTCAGAGGCTGAAGCCAGCACCATGATCGTCAACGGATTCATTGAGCCTTTGGTCAAAGAGCTCCCCATGGAATACGCGGTCGAAATGAACCGATTGATCCAGCTTCAAATGGAAGGATCGGTAGGCTAATCGCTATGACTACTTCCGCCATGACCGATAAGCTCGATTCGACGGAAACCTTTGGACAACCCGCTTTTGATCGACTCCTGGAGAAACGGATCGATCCGGCTTGGCTCACTGCCAAACGCAAACAAGCATGGGAAGTCTTCCAGTCGATCGATTGGCCTAATCCTCGCGACGAGAACTGGATGCGTTCGGAACTCCGGGGTCTGAGACTGAGCAAATTCGCACCGAACATCGATGAATCGGTTGAGATCGCTGAGGGTACTCCTGTCCGATTGCTCGAAGGAGTCGACGTTTCGGCAGGTCTTCGAAGCGTCAACGGCGTTGTCGTCTCGGAGTCGCTCGACGAAGGCCTCGCCGCCCAGGGCGTCGTCGTCGGGTCTTTGTCGCGCTGCGCCCGAGACCACTCGGCGCTGGTCGAACGGTATCTGCACAGCTTGATCTGTCCTAAAAGCGATCGGTTTGCTGCCCTGCAAGCGGCCATGTGGAGCGATGGGTACTTTGTCTACGTTCCTCGAAACGTCCGAGTTGAAAAACCGATCCATCTGCATTCAGCGATGGGGGATGGCCAAGTCGATTTGTCCCACACGTTGATCGTCCTAGAGTCCGGAGCCGAGGCGACGGTACTCTTCGAATCATCGAGTCCCGACGTCACTGCAAAAGGCTTGCACTGCGGCGGGGTGGAACTGATCCAGCATGGCAATAGCCACCTGCGGTACGTCAACCTTCAGGATTGGGGGAAAGGCTGCTGGCACTTCGCACACCAGCGAGCCTCGGTGGGTCGCGACTCTCAGTTGCAATGGACCGTCGCGGCGATGGGAGCAAAATTTGCGCAAGTCGACCAACGCGTCGAGCTTGTCGAGCCGGGAGCCAGAAGCCAAGTCAATGGAGTCATGTTCACCCAGGATCGCCAGCACCTGGTTTACAACACCTTGCAGCATCACAAAGCGCCCCATTGCACCAGCGACTTTTTGTACAAGAGCGTTCTTCAAGATCGATCGCGCACGGTTTGGAGAGGCATGATCAAGGTCAGCGAAGGTGCCCAAAAAACCGATGGTTACCAGCGCAATGACAACCTCATGCTCAGCGATGCGGCGCGAGCCGATTCGATCCCTGGACTCGAGATCAACGCCGACGACGTTCGATGCACCCACGGAAGCACCAGCGGACGAGTCGACGAAGAATTGATCTTCTACGCTCAGTCGCGTGGATTCACCAGATCCGAAGCGATTCGAATGATCGTTACAGGGTTCTTCCAACAGATCTTCGACCGCATCACCATCCAAACGGTGCGCGAAGCCCTCGGTGCAGCGATCGCACGCCAAGTTCGACAATACGAATGAAAGAGCCAACGACCATGCCTCCTTTTCATTATGTTTGTCCAAGGGACCAGATTCGACCCAACGAGCCCCAGACCTTCGAAATCGACGATCGATTCGTGGTTTTGGTCGAGATCGATCAGGTCGTCCACTGCATCGAAGACATGTGCACCCACGACGGCGGGACCCTTGGAGATGGCCAACTCGATGGCGCTTGTTTGGTTTGCCCAAGGCACGGCGCGAAGTTCGATGTTCGGACCGGCAAGGCCGTCTGCATGCCGGCCACTGAGGACACTCCAAGTCATACCGTCAAGATCGATGCGGGGAAGATCTACGTGGCGTTGAGCGACTGATCCAGGTCGACCAGTTAAAGGTGGGCCATGTACGTGAATCAAGCTAGGCAATCAAGGTAGTCGATTATTCCAGAGCGAGTTGAAAATGTCTGAAACCAACCAACCGTCCGAACTCCAAGCGACCGAGACTAAAGCTGCCGAGACTAAAGCTGCCGAACTTCCTACGGTGGCGCCCGAATCGGACTGTTGTCAAACGTCGATTTGTGAAACCTCGAGCAGCCCTACGTCCAGCGATGCACCTGTCGGGCTCTGTGAGGACAAGGTTCGAGAAGAGCTCAAACGAGTCATCGACCCGGAACTCTTTGTGAACATTGTCGATCTGGGGTTGATCTACGTGGTCGATATTCAGCCTGGGGAAGAGGGCAAGCAGAACGTCAACGTCGAAATGACGATGACCAGTCCGATGTGTCCTGCTGGGCCGCAGCTTGTGGCCAACAGCCGACAAGTCGTCGAAGAGATCCCTGGCGTTGGCGTAGTCGATATCAAGGTGGTGATGGATCCACCTTGGACTCCCGATAAGATGACCGAAGATGCTAGAGACCAACTCGGAATTTTCTAACCATGAGCCAAAGCAGCCTGCGGGTTTCGATCGATGATCTTCGCGAAGAGATCGCCGATCTTGACTCGCCCGAGGATCGGATCGCTTATCTGATTGAGCTAGGGCAGACCCTGCCTGAGTTGCCCAAAGAATACCAGACCGAAGAGTACCGAGTGCTCGGTTGTCAGAGCATGGTCTGGCTGGTCCCAAAACTCCAAGGGGACAAGAAAGAGGGGGGTGACATCGAGTTTCGCGGTTCGAGCGATGCTCCGATGGTGCGGGGATTGGTCGCGATACTCCTGGCGGCTTATTCGGGTCGCAAGGCCCGGGACATCCTGGCTTTTCCGGTCGAGGACTTCTTTGGTGAAATCCAACTCAAATCGTTTTTGACCCCGATGCGCAGCAATGGCCTGCACTCGATGGTCCAGCGCATCCAGGCCATCGCCAAAGGTGCATTGTTGTTGGATGTGTCCCCGAGCAGCCAACCGCAGGAGATCAGGCCACCGCGGGCTAGCGGATACCGCGTCACACTGCCCGCGATTGCGATCGAGAATTGCAGAGACGACTTTCCGATCCTGTCGGAAAAACTCCCATGCGGAAAGCCGTGGGTCTACCTGGACAACGCGGCCTCATCGCAGCGTCCGACTTCGGTCCTCGATGCCATGAATCGTGTCTATCGAACGCATTATGCCAACGTGCATCGCAGCGGTCACCAATTGGCCGCCCAGACCACCCAAGCCATGGAGCAATCGCGCGAAGTGCTTGCCAGTTGGATCCAAGCCGACTCGTCTGAGCAAGTGATTTTCACTCCGGGCACGACCGCTTCGATCAACCTGGTTGCCCGCAGTTGGGGCGATGCGAATTTGAGGCCTGGCGACGAGATCCTGCTTACGGAGATGGAGCATCACTCGAATATCGTACCATGGCAACAACTTGCCGAGCGAACCGGAGCGATCATTCGGTGGCTCGGCGTACGAGACGACTTTCATTTGGACATCGAGTCGCTGGACCGACTGCTCAGTGGTCGTACGAAACTCGTTGCACTCACGGCTGTATCGAATGTACTCGGAACGATCAATCCAGTCCGAGAGATCGTCGATGCGGCGCATCGAGTGGGAGCTAAGGTTTTGGTCGATGCGGCGCAAAGCGCACCGCATGGCAAGGCGACGGCGAGCGATTGGGATGCCGATTGGTTGGTTTTCAGTGGTCACAAGATGCTCGGTCCAACCGGCATCGGTGTGCTTTATGGGAAGCGGGAATTGCTCGAGTCGATGCCTCCTTTTTTGGGGGGTGGGAACATGATCAAGTCGGTCAGCAAGCAGGGGTTTGTGGCTGCGGATTCACCCCACCGATTCGAGGCAGGGACAGCTCCCATTGTCGAAGCGATCGCCATGAAGCCGGCCTTGGAGTATCTCATGCGGGTCGGCAGCGAAGCGATCCTTGCCCACGAAAGGCGATTGGCACAGCGGGCGATCGACGGATTGTCGAGTCTCTCGGGATTGCGTATTTTGGGTCCATCGATCCAGAGCAAGACGGGGATCGTATCGTTTGTGATTCCAGGGGTGCACTCGGATCAGATCGGACAGTATCTCAATGCTGCAGGGGTAGCGATCCGAGTTGGGCATCATTGCGCCATGCCTTTGCACGAACGGTTTTCGGTGGGTGTCAGCGCACGGGCATCGTTTTACTTTTACAATACCGAAGCCGAAGTCGACGCGTTCGTAACTGCAACCTTACGAGCCAGCGAATTGTAGTTTCAATGGGGCGTTGCCCCAGGCTATGTTGAATATCGCCTTTGGCGAAGTAATAATGAAAAAACATTTGGCCACCGACCAGACTGGACAATCCTTTTGGCCAACGGCCATAGTCAAATTGTAACCGAGGTCCAGGATTATGCCGCAATCGCTGTCCCAACTGTACGCGCACTTGATCTTCAGCACTAAGGATCGGTTTCCATTCCTGAAGGATGATATACGCGAACGTGTTCACGGCTATCTCGCGACGACGCTGCGGGACATGGGATCTCCATTCGTCGTTGTTGGCGGCGTTGCAGATCACGTCCATATCTTGTTCGACATGGGGCGCATACATGCGGCAAAGGACTTTGTTGAACAACTCAAACGTGAATCGTCAAAGTTCGTTAAAACGCTTCGCCCTAACTTGGACAAGTTCTTCTGGCAACGTGGTTACGGTATTTTCTCCGTCAGTCCCACCCATCGTGAAAAGGTAGTGTTGTATATCGAATCGCAAGAAGAACATCACCGAAGTAAAACCTTCCAGGAAGAGTATCGCGATTTCTTGAACCGTTATCGCATCGAATTCGATGAACAATATGTCTGGGACTGAACACGCATGAATATGGCCTTTGGCCAAATGGTGGCAGGGCGAATCGGATTTCCGTGGGGCGTTGCCCCAGGCTATGTTGAGTATGGCCGTTGGCCAAATGGTGACGGGGCGGATCGGATTTCCATGGGGCGTTGCCCCAGGCTACGTTGAATATGGCCTTTGGCCAAAATGGTGATGGGGCGGATCGGGTTTCCATGGGGCGTTGCCCCAGGCTATGTTGAGTATGGCCGTTGGCCAAAATGGTGGCGGGGCGGATCGGGTTTCCATGGGGCGTTGCCCCAGGCTATGTTGAGTATG